>NZ_JBEONZ010000054.1:0-13659 GCF_040308705.1 Pseudoalteromonas sp. 19-MNA-CIBAN-0066 | reverse complement strand
GTCGCTTTAGCGTCTCAAGGGATGCGTATAATACATCCTTTATTTTTCGAGTCAACACTTAGTTTTAAACTTTCTTTCGACAATTTAAAACCGAAGTTTTATTTAACTCTCTGAGTAGTTCGTGCCTTGCTATGCATCGGCGTTTCCCTTCTCAGTGGGGTCGCATTATAGGGAGATCCGAAAACAGATCAACTGTTTTTTAAAGAAAACTTGAAATAAACTGCTGTTCGCTGAGTATTTGAGCTAAACACGTTAAAAATACAACATAACTAGCAAGCTATTAACAACTAAAGATATTTTTATACCTTCTCATATTTAAAAGTAGGGTTAAACGATCTTTATATAAAGGCTAATGCCCCAGATGATCACGACGATCGACAATGCAAGTGTTACTGCAGCAGATCCCATATCTTTGGCTCTACCTGATAATACATGCCGCTCTGTGCTTACCCGATCGGTTAGGGCTTCAATTGCGGAGTTTAATAATTCGACTATAAGCATAATCAGTAGCGTACTAACAAGTAGTGCCCAATGAAGTAATGACGAAGCTAACCAAAATGATAGTGGTAACAAAATAATGCATAGGAGTAGCTCTTGTCTAAATGCGACTTCTTCTTTAAACGCGGCTTTAAAGCCAAGGTACGAACAATAGCTTGCTTTAAAAACACGCTTGAGACCGAGGCCATTTGGTTTTAATACATCTTTCATTAATAAACTCTATAAATGAAGGTCAAAATAAAGCCCCGCATTGCGAGGCTTTTATTTACGCTACACCATATTGGTCGCGGTAAGCTTTAACTGAGGCTAAATGCTGATCCATAGTCCCTTGGGTTTCAAGGTAACTAATTAGATCTGCTAGTTTTACAATAGAGATGACTTTGGTATTAAAGTCTCGTTCAACTTCTTGAATAGCTGATAACTCGGCTTTACCTTTTTCTTGGCGATCAAGGGCGATCAATACACCACTTAGATCTGCGCCATTCTCTGCGATAATTTCCATCGACTCACGAATAGCAGTGCCGGCGGTGATCACATCATCCACTAGCATGATTTTACCTTTAAGTTCAGAGCCTACTAATGTGCCACCCTCACCGTGTGCTTTTTTCTCTTTACGATTAAAACAATAAGGTACATCTTTATTGTAATGATCTGCTAAAGCAACTGCGGTTGTCGTTGCAATAGGAATACCTTTATAAGCAGGGCCAAATAATACATCGTACTCAATGGCGGCATCTTCTAATGCTGCAGCATAAAAACGGCCTAAACGCGCTAAATCTCGTCCTGTATTAAATAAACCAGCATTAAAAAAGTACGGGCTAGTGCGGCCTGACTTTAAAGTAAATTCACCAAACTTTAATACCTGCTTTTCTAAAGCGAACTCAATAAACTCTATTTGATAATCTTTCATATACAGTGATCCTTTGCGTTATGCTAATGCTTGCTTTTGTACGTCGATAATTTCACGAATAGAGTGCTTAGCTAATGTAAGTAACTCATCGAGTTCGTCGAACGAAAACGGTTCACCTTCGGCAGTTCCTTGAATTTCGATAATTTTGCCGGTTTCGGTCAGAATGACGTTCATATCGGTTTCTGCTGCTGAATCTTCTATGTACTCTAGATCACTAATGGCTTGGCCTTTATAGATGCCTACCGAAATTGCTGCAATCATGTATTTAAGTGGGTTTGAATTGATCATCCCTTTAGCACGCATATGCGTAAGTGCGTCAACTAATGCAACACAGGCACCACTAATAGATGCGGTACGTGTTCCGCCATCAGCTTGAATAACATCGCAATCAATAGTAATAGTGTTTTCGCCAAGCGCTTTTAAATCAACAGCAGCACGAAGTGCACGCGCAATTAAGCGTTGAATTTCCATAGTACGACCGCCTTGTTTTCCACGCGCCGCTTCACGGGCATTACGTGTGTGCGTTGCACGCGGTAACATACCGTATTCTGCATTGATCCAACCTTTACCTTGGCCTTTCATAAAACGAGGTACACCCGATTCAACTGTGGCAGTACAAAGCACCTTAGTATTACCAAACTCAACAAGTACTGAGCCTTCTGCATGCAAAGTATAATTACGTGTAAATGTAACAGGTCTAATTTGGTTAGCTGTTCTTTCGCTTGGACGCATTGACGATCCCCTTAATTCAGAATTTGCGACATTATAAGTGCATGTCGGTGTAGATGCCATGCTGATTGTAAAATATTCAGTCTATTAAATTTTCCCTAGAGCTTAAGCAGTGTTACGGTATAATCATTGTAATATTGTATTTATTAATTTTAGGAAACTATCCATGATCCACAGTATGACTGCTTACGCGCGTCGCGAAATAAAAGGCGATTGGGGCACCGGCACTTGGGAAGTTCGTTCAGTGAACCAGCGCTACCTTGAAACATTTATTCGTGCCCCAGAGCAATTTCGTGGCATGGAGCCAGTAATTCGTGAGCGCTTACGTAAACATTTACAACGCGGTAAAGTTGAAGTTTTCTTAAAGTTTGTAGCAAACCCTGCGCATGTTGGCGAGCTGTCAATAAATGAAGCACTTGCAGAGCAGCTAATAAATAGTGCTAAGTGGGTACAACAACACAGTGATGGTGACATTAACCCAGTTGATATACTACGCTGGCCTGGTGTTATGGAAGCACAAGAGCTTGATATGGATAGTGTAAATACTGCTCTTATTGCAGGCTTTGACCAAGTAGTAGAAGATTTTAAATCTGCACGTGGTGATGAAGGTGAAAACCTACAAGAGATGATAGCTACTCGCCTTGAAGCTATTTTAGAGCAAGTAGCTATTGTAGAAACGCACATGCCTGAAATTGCCAAATGGCAGCGCGAAAAGTTAGCGCAAAAACTCGAAGATTTAACGGCTAATATTGACGAATCACGCCTTGAACAAGAGCTTATTTATTTAGCTCAAAAGCAAGATGTGGCTGAAGAATTAGATCGCTTAAAGTCGCATGTTAAAGAAACCAAAAAAATTCTTACAAAAGGCGGGGCATGTGGTCGTCGTTTAGACTTTATGATGCAAGAGTTTAACCGCGAAGCAAACACATTAGCATCTAAGTCTATCAATAGTGACATTACTACTGCCGCTGTAGAGCTAAAAGTGCTGATTGAGCAAATGCGTGAGCAGATCCAAAATATTGAGTAATGCTTTAATGTTCAAGCCTTAAAATTGAGCACTAAGAGTTAATTAAAGTGCAATAGTGTTATTAAAGGCTTGAGTTATTTATAACTCAAGCCTATTTATTTTAGATAGAGAAAAACATGGCTCAAACTCGCGGAAACTTATTTATTTTATCGGCACCATCGGGAGCGGGTAAATCAAGCTTAATAAATGCGTTATTGAAAAAGCATACGGATATGAAGGTATCTGTATCACACACGACTCGCGCTAAACGACCTGGTGAAGAGAATGGTGTACATTACCATTTTGTATCAACCGATGAGTTTAAAGCACTCATAACTAAAGATGACTTTTTTGAATGGGCGCAAGTGTTTGATAACTACTATGGCACATCAAAACAAGCTATTGAGTCGCAACTAGATGCTGGTATTGACGTGTTTTTAGATATTGATTGGCAGGGCGCGCAGCAAGTGCGTAAAATTATGCCTAGTGTACAAACTATTTTTATTTTACCGCCTTCAAAAGCAGAACTAGAGCAACGCTTGAATAACCGTGGCCAAGACTCGCAAGAAATTATTGCTGGGCGTATGGCACAAGCGCAATCAGAAACGTCACATTACAACGAATACGACTTTGTAATTGTTAATGATGACTTTGATACTGCACTAACCGACATAGAAACAATTGTTATGGCGCAGCGTTTAACATTAAAAATGCAAAGCGTTCGTCATCAAAGTTTACTAAATAGCTTACTTAAATAATGTAAGCTTTGCTTATATTGCTATTAAGCAAGTAAAACAGATAAAAATTAACCACTGGCTATTGGCGAAACAGGCTGCTTGCAGTAAACTACGCCTTTGCTTTTAAATTATTTTGGAGTGCTGAGATGGCCCGCGTAACAGTTGAAGATGCAGTAGATGCAATTGGTAATCGTTTTGACTTAATTTTAGTTGCGGCCCGTCGTGCCCGTCAAATTGCTGTTGGTGGTAAAAGACCACTAGTAGACCCTGAAAACGATAAGCCTACGGTAATTGCTTTACGTGAAATTGAATTAGGTTTGGTAGATAGCTCATCAATGGACGTTATTGATCGTGAAGAGCAACAACATCAAGAAGCAGCTGAATTAGCTGCTGTTGCTGCTATTGTTGGTGGCAACCAATAATCGACCTCCCGGTCTGATTTTAGCCAACGGCGCAGTATTTCTTCACTAGCCGTTGGCAATCCTGTCTTTTCATCGTATATTCTTAACTTACCGTTTCCTATTTGCTTCACAAGAACATTGGAGTGTGAATGTATCTTTTTGAAGGTCTTAAAAAGAAAATCTCAGAATACTTGCCAGCCGCCGACGTTGAGCTGGTGCAAAAAGCCTATGTGGTAGCCCGAGAGGCCCATGAAGGACAAACTCGTTCAAGTGGCGAGCCCTACATAACTCATCCTGTTGAAGTAAGCCAAATTCTTGCAAGTATGCATCTTGACCATGAAACACTTATGGCTGCGTTGATGCATGATGTTATTGAAGATACTAATTTTAGCCAGCAAGACTTAGCTGAAATTTTTGGTGATACTGTTGCTGAATTAGTTGAAGGGGTAAGTAAGCTCGATAAACTTAGCTTTAAAGATAAAAAAGAATTCCAAGCTGAGAATTACCGCAAAATGATTATGGCAATGACCCAAGATATTCGGGTTATTTTAATCAAGCTTGCCGATCGTACGCACAATATGCGCACATTAGGCTCACTACGCCCTGATAAGCGCCGCCGTATTGCCCGCGAAACATTAGAAATTTATGCGCCAATAGCCAATCGTTTAGGTATTCATGATATTAAAAATGAGCTAGAAGACTTAGGTTTTCAGGCTTTATATCCGATGCGTCATCGTGCACTTAAATCTGAAGTAGCTAAAGCACGAGGTAATCGCAAGGAAGTTATTTCTAACATTCAAAACGAAATAGAAATGCGTCTTGAGCAATCAGGAATAAAGGCAACTGTGTCTGGCCGCGAAAAGCATATTTATAGCATTTATAAAAAAATGCTTAATAAAGAGCTGCTATTTAATGAAGTAATGGATATTTATGCGTTTAGAATCGCGGTTGAATCTATGGATATCTGTTATCGCGTTTTAGGCGTAGCGCATAATTTATATAAACCAATTGAAACACGCTTTAAAGATTATATTGCCGTGCCAAAAACAAATGGCTACCAGTCTTTACATACCTCTTTGGTGGGTCCGCATGGGATTCCGGTTGAAATTCAGATCCGTACCCATGACATGGATCATATGGCAGATAAAGGGGTCGCTGCACATTGGATGTATAAAAAAGCAAATGATGGTGGCGCTGGAAGTACTGCACAGCAACGTGCACGCCAATGGATGCAAAGCCTGTTAGAGTTACAGCAAAGCGCTGGCTCGTCGTTTGAGTTTGTTGAAAATGTAAAAACTGAATTATTCCCTGAAGAAATTTACGTATTTACACCTGATGGTCGTATTATTGAGCTACCTATGGGCGCAACAGCGGTTGATTTTGCTTATGCGGTACATACTGACGTGGGCCACACTTGTGTTGGCGCACGTGTTAATCGCAAACCTTACCCGTTGAGTAAACCAATTGATACAGGGCAAACGATAGAAATAATTACCAGCTCTGGCGCTCACCCTAATGCAACTTGGCTAAACTTTATTGTTACAGGTAAAGCGCGCTTAGGGGTTCGTAATTACCTTAAAAGCCAGCATCACGAAGAAGCACTCCTTTTAGGCCGACGTTTACTCGATTCTGCATTGGGTGAAAGTAAGCTCGACAGTATTGCCCAAGAAAATATCGACAGAGTACTTAAAGAGCATGAGCTCACTACAGTACAAGCGTTATTAGTTGAGATTGGTTCTGGAAATTTAATGAGTATGCTAATTGCAAAACGTTTATTGCAAAACGAGGATGGTGATGTAGCCAATATTGCCAAGCAAGCTAAGGCAACCATTATTGGTACTGAAGGCATGCTGGTTAACTATTCTAAATGCTGCCGCCCTGTTCCTGGTGATGCTATTACTGCACACATCAGCCAAGGTAAAGGACTAACAGTTCATCGCCAAGAATGTAAAAACATTCGTGGGTGGGAAAATGATCGCTCTAAATACTTAGTGGTTAAATGGGATGACAACCCTGAAAAAGAATATATTGCGGCTTTACGTGTTGAAATTATTAACCACCAAGGTGCACTCGCTAAGTTAACTAATGTGGTTGCGACAACACAAGCTAATATTGTAGAAATTGCCACCGATGAAAAAGAAAGTAATTTATACGTGATAGATTTAGGGATTACCGTTAAAAACCGTATCCATGTTGCTAATATTATGCGTCGCATTCGTGTGATGCCTGATGTGCAAAAGGTCTATCGTAAAAAGTAAAATAGGAAACACATGAATAAAGCATTTATCTCTACCGACAAAGCACCTGCTGCAATTGGCACTTATAGCCAAGCAGTTAAAGTAGGCACTGCTGTTTATTTATCTGGTCAAATACCCTTAGTACCTGAGACGATGGAAGTCATATCAGAAGACTTTGCGCAGCAAACACACCAAGTATTTAAAAATATTGCTGCGGTATGTGAAGAAGCAGGTGGTCAAATTCAAGACTTAGTAAAAGTGAATATTTACCTTACCGACTTATCTAACTTTGCAATAGTTAACGAAGTAATGAGCCAATACTTTAAAAAACCATACCCTGCCCGTGCAGCTATTGGTGTAAGAGCTTTACCTAAAAATGTACAAGTTGAAATTGATGGAATTATGGAGTTACCTTCAACTAACTAATTTATTCTAAGAGCTATAGCCAAAGCTATAGCTCTTATTCTGCTACTTCCTGCGCATTATTACCCTCAATTCTTGACTCAAAAGTAAATTTCTAGCACTCTATTATTCTGTCATATAAACAAACTTAACTTTGATAGTAAAAAGGATTAACTCGTGTTTAAGCTTGCTCATAATGGAAATGTATTACTTGATATCGGTAAGCACTCGCCCCCTTCAGCCGCTTTTATAATTGAAGCACTAGAAGAGTCGAATTTTTGTGATTGTAAAATAGATTATGACTCTATAAATAACTTTTTTAAAAGTAAAAACCCTGAGCCTATCTTAGTAGTAGCAACTAAACACGATGCAATATTAAGCGTGACTATTAGTGATGACAAAATGCTCGCTATTGGCGAATTAACACTAGCTCAAGGCGGTAATGTTCTTAGTTTAGATGATGCAAAAATGCAGCTGGTAAAAGCGCGAGTAGCAAGAGGTTATAAACAAGCTTTTTTAGAAAAACTCCTGCAAAAACAATTTGAAATGCCTGCCGGAAGCTCAACTAAAGGCATTTTGGCTAAAGGCAGATTACCTATTGATGGCCAAGATACTAAATTTAATACTTTAGTAAAAACCCTTAAAGATCGTCTAAAAACACCAAAACTAAAAGATGATGGCAGTGTTGATATGCGCGACTTTGGTAAATTAGCCAGTGTAAGCCCCGGCGAAACACTTATTCGCCAGCAACCAGCCACGCCAGGTAAAGAAGGGTTTAATGTACTTGGCGACTTACTCCCAGCTAAATCAGGCGAGATACTTTCTTTAGTTTCTGGTGAAGGCACTGAAATATCAAAATCTAACCCACTTGAACTTGTCTCTACTATTGCTGGTGTACCGGTTGAAATAAATAATGGCATGCGTGTTGATGATATTTTTACCATATCGGAAGTTACAGTAAAAAGTGGTCATATTGATTTTAATGGCAGCGTTATTGTTAGTGGCAACATTGAGCCAGGTATGCGAGTAAAGGCTAAAGGCGATATTACTATTTTTGGTACTGTTGAGTCTGCACAGTTAACAGCCGATGGTAACATTACCGTAAAACAAGGGATTATTGGCCATTATAAACCTGAAGATAAATCACTCTCTTGCACGCTCAACTGTAAAGGTGACATCTATATTTCACATGCACAATATAGCTACCTTGAAGCAACTAATATACTCATTGAACGCCAAGCAAGTCACTGCTCAATAAAGGCTGTTAATCTACTACAAGTTGGTCAAGCAGAGCTCCCCAAGGGTAGGCTGTTTGGCGGAGAAGTGCTAAATGCAACAACCCTTATTGCTGGGGAAATAGGCAATGAATCGGGGGCAAAAATGGTCATTAACTTAGCTGCATCGGGGGCCGAAATCACTGCTGATACCGATAATTGCTTTCAAGACTTAGCAAATACCGATAAACAACTTGATACCTTACAAGCCGCATTAGAAAAAGCCGATTTACTTAAGGATATAGAAAAAAAGAATATGCTTATTGGGAAAATTGGCGCGACTCAACAGCATTACTGCCAACAAGCCGAGCAGTTAGAAAAGCGCTTATCAAACCTAGAAAATAATTTACATGATTTATTGAATAATGCCAATTTAGCAGTTAACAGTGTTTTACATTCAGGTGTAGTGATACATATTTTTGATAAAGTACTCAAAACAACGCGAACTTATCCTCCGTGTAGTGTAAAGCTACAAAATAATAAAATTGAGGTAGAATTTAAAACGCATTAAAAATGAGTGCTTTTGAAGCACTCATTAAATCAACCTACTTAACTAAGGGGCTATTTAAATTTGTTAAATTGCCCAAGCAGTTATGCTAATTGGCTTTATTATTTATAACAAGCCATCGAATGCAGCATGAGTGTGCTGCGGCCATGCACTCACTTGTACTTGGCCAATATGTGGTTTTTGTAATAACAACATAACAAGACGAGATTGACCAATACCGCCACCAATTGTTTGCGGAAATTTATTTTGTATTAATGCCTTATGCCAATCAAACTCTAAACGGTCTTCGTCACTCGTCATACTTAATTGTTTTTGCAACACATCTGGACTAACGCGGATCCCCATAGAAGATAGCTCAAATGCGTCTTCTAATAATGGGTTCCACACTAAAATATCACCATTTAACCCTGCGTATTTGTCACAGGTTGGCGTTGACCAGTCATCGTAGTCTGGTGCTCTTACATCATGAATTTTACCATCACTCAATTTACCACCAATGCCAATTAAAAATACCGCCCCGTACTCTTGTGCAATCGCTTTTTCTCGTTGCTTAGCACTAAAATCTGGGTACATTTCTCGCAGCTCTTCGCTATGTACAAATGTAATACTGCTTGGCAAAAATGGCATAATACCAAATTTATCGCTAACAAATTGTTCCGTTTTTTTAATACCGGTATAGATTGCTTCAACTGTTTGTTTAAGTGTAGTTAGTGTGCGCTCGCTATCTTGGCAGATCACCTTTTCCCAATCCCATTGATCAACATATACTGAGTGAATAGGACTCAACGAGTCTTCATCTGGGCGTAACGCCTTCATTTGTGTATAAATGCCTTCACCATGAGAAAAGCTATGATCTCCTAATGTTTTACGTTTCCACTTTGCAAGTGAGTGCACTACTTCGTAACGGCTATCTGGAATAGCTTTTATATTTACAGCTACCGCATTTTCATGGCCACTTAAGTTGTCTTGAGTGCCATCGCCCACTCGAGCAAGTATAGGAGCTTGTACTTCTATTAATCCTAATTGCTGCTCTAGTTGCTGTGAAAAAAAATGCTTAACTTGACTTATTTGCTGCTGCTGCTGCACATAAAGTGAACTCATAATAATTGGCCTCATTCCCAGTTATTGTACTTTCGTAACTCATTGCGTCTTAAATAACGCTTCAATATGGTTATCGTAACAATTTAATTATTTAATTCAATAACCCACAATAAAAATAGCTTTAACATATTAAAAGCATCAATTAAATGCTATAAAACATTAAGATTCAACAATCAAAGAGTGTAAAGGTAATGGAAAATTATCAAATCGATAATCTCGATAAACAGATTCTGCATGCATTAATGGCCAATGCACGCACACCCTACGCAGAATTAGCAAAACGTTTTAATGTGAGTGCCGGCACAATTCATGTTCGTATTGAAAAAATGAAGCAAGCGGGGATCATCACAGGAACTCAGTTAACTATCAGCACCAAGCAGTTGGGCTATGACGTGTGCTGTTTTATTGGGATTAATTTAAATAGTGCACGCGACTATCCGCAAACCTTAATTAAACTCGAAGCACTAGAGGAAGTTGTTGAAGCTTATTACACCACTGGTAACTACAGTATTTTTATCAAAGTAATGACTCGCTCAATCGATCATCTGCAAGATGTACTGATAAATAAAATACAAGCAATTGAAGCTATTCAATCAACAGAAACTCTTATATCGCTACAAAACCCAATTAGCCGCACAGTAATGCCTTAACACTAAAAATCTCGTATAATTACTGAAAAAGAGGATAATCATGCAGCAAACTCGCTATCAAAGAATCGCAGACGTACTTTCGCGCCGACAAACTGACCTAACAGTGTGTTTAGAGGACGTGCATAAACACCATAACCTTTCCGCTATCGTAAGAAGTGCAGACGCCGTAGGTTGTCATCACGTGCATGCCGTATGGCCAGAAAATCAAAAATGGCTTACTAATAATACCTCTGGTGGTAGTAAAAACTGGCTGGAAACACATTTACATAAAAATATTGACGATGCGACAACAGCTATGCGTGCTCGTAATCCCGATATACAAATACTCGCGACTCACTTATCAACCGATGCCGTTGATTTTAGAGAAATAGACTATACTAAGCCAACCGCCATTATTGTCGGCCAAGAAAAAACAGGGATCTCAGAGCAAGCTTTAAAACACGCTGATCAAAACATTATTATACCCATGCAAGGGATGGTTCAATCACTAAATGTATCCGTTGCAGCTGCATTAATACTCTTTGAAGCTCAACGTCAGCGCGAACTTGCAGGGCTTTATAATCGCAATATGTTGAGTGATGAAATTAAACATCCCATTTATTTTGAAGGGTGTCACCCTATTATTGCTCGGCAATGTAAGCTAAAAAAGCTTCCCTACCCGGTACTCGATGAGCACGGTGAAATAGTGGCTGATGAACAGTTTTGGCAAGCTTTAAAACATGCTTGATGCCACGTCGCACTATAAGTACACTTAACTCACTTACAAATAATAAGATTTGAGCCCACCTTGTCTAAACCTAGCTTAAGCCAATACCCAATAACAGAACTCAAAGGCGTTGGCCCTAAAATGGCCGAGCGATTGCTAAAGCTAGGTATTTCTACAGTACAAGACATGCTGTTTCATTTACCTCTTCGCTATGAAGACCGCACCCGGCTTTATACTATAAACGAGCTTTCATTACACAGCCATGTAAGCGTGGAAGCAACAATTGAAACAAGCCAGATCACCTTTGGTAAAAGGCGCATGCTAGTTTGCCAAATAAACGATGGCACCGGCAGACTTACACTACGATTTTTTAATTTTACCGCGGCACAAAAAAATGCCCTCAGTGCAGGAAAAATAATACGTTGTTTTGGTGAAGTTCGCCGTGGCCGTGTAGGCTTTGAAATGAGTCATCCGGAATATAGCATAAGCGACACACCCAATGAGCAGCCTACGGCTACAACGCTTACTCCGGTTTACTCAACCACTGAAGGTTTAAAGCAATTATCAATTAGAGCACTTAGCGATCAAGCTATTAATCTATTGCAAAAATATTCAGTAGAGGAGCTGCTTCCAGCGCAATGGCAACCTTCTAATTTAGGGCTAAGTGATGCCTTACTATTATTACATCGCCCACCTAACGACATAGACGTAATTGCACTTGAACAAGGTACTCATCCAGCTCAGCAGCGGCTCGTTTTTGAAGAGCTACTAGCGCAAAATCTCAGCTTGTTAAAAATACGCCAACAAGGGCAACAAGTTAAAGCTGTCAGCTTAAATCCTAACAACGCATTAGAAAGCCAATTTTTAGCGCAACTCCCTTTTGATCCAACCAATGCACAAAGTCGTGTAGTCGCCGAAATTAAAGGTGATTTACAACAGCCTTACCCTATGATGCGTTTAGTACAAGGCGATGTTGGCTCAGGTAAAACATTAGTAGCAGCATTAAGTGCATTGACTGCTATAGCACAAGGTTTTCAGGTAGCTTTAATGGCTCCTACCGAAATTCTCTCCGAGCAGCATGGGATTAACTTTAATAACTGGTTTAACCAATTAGGTATTACAGTTGCCTGGCTTGGAGGTAAAACTAAAGGTAGAGAACGTGTAGCTACACTTGAAAAAATAGCCTCCGGGGAGGCGCAAATGATCGTCGGCACCCATGCGTTATTTCAAGACGAGGTGAAATTTCATAATCTCGTGCTTATTATTATCGATGAACAACATCGTTTTGGTGTTCATCAACGATTATCACTGCGTGAAAAAGGCCGCTTTGGCGACTGTTACCCACATCAACTAGTCATGACAGCAACACCTATACCTCGCACACTTGCAATGACCGCTTACGCCGATTTAGAGACCTCTGTAATAGATGAATTACCACCGGGTCGAACACCCATAACAACAGTGGCATTACCAGACACTCGTCGAGGCGATATTATCAATCGCGTTAAATTAGCCTGCCATGAGCAAGGCAGGCAAGTTTATTGGGTATGCACGCTCATTGATGAATCAGAAGTGCTGCAATGCCAAGCCGCCGAAGATAGCGCGCAGCAATTAAAAGAAGCCTTACCAGAGCTAAACGTAAGCCTTATACATGGACGGATGAAAGCTGCAGAAAAACAAGCCATTATGAGTGAGTTTAAAGCTGGTAATATTCATGTTTTAGTCGCAACCACAGTCATTGAAGTAGGAGTGGATGTACCTAATGCCAGTTTGATTATTATAGAAAACCCTGAGCGTTTAGGTTTAGCACAATTACACCAACTACGTGGTCGAGTAGGGCGTGGAGCTACCGCTTCGCATTGTGTACTTTTATACCATGCACCTCTCTCACATACAGCACAAAAGCGTCTGGGCGTGTTAAGAGATAGTAACGATGGTTTTGTTATAGCTGAGCGAGACTTAGAGATCCGCGGCCCTGGTGAAGTGCTCGGCACTAAACAAACCGGTTTAGCTGAATTTAAAATTGCCGATCTAACCCGCGACAAACACACTTTAAATCAAGTCAGGCCAATAGCGCAGCAAATGCTAATACAGCACCCAAAACAAGTAGATGCACTTATAAGTAGATGGCTTGGTAATAAATCCAACTACGCACTAGCTTAAAACTGCGCTCTTTCACAATATCGAGATTATCCCTAGTACTTTCCAGCTTAAGTTTTACTTTTCTGCAGACGTAAAAAAGCCCGAATATTTTCAATCGGGCTTTCTCGATTTGAAGCCTGGCAATGTCGTGGTGCCCACAGCAGTGGAGAGTCACAGTGCAAATGCGACACACTCATTAGTCAGTGGTGATATTTTTATGATTTGAGTGTCGGGTGTCGCTACGCTCGCCCGACCTACGCGGGAGACTTGTGTACATTACTGTGAGCGTCTAGCGAACTACACCTATGTTTTAAAATTCCAGGGTAACAAGCTGTCGATATCGGGCTCAGGCTGGCAC
>NZ_JBEONZ010000053.1:0-13960 GCF_040308705.1 Pseudoalteromonas sp. 19-MNA-CIBAN-0066 | reverse complement strand
ATTCTGGGTTAAAAAAACATTTTGGTCTGACGGATATTTTGTTTGCTCTGTTGGGAATGCGGCTGCTGATACAATTCAAAAATACATTCAAGAGCAGGGCTAACTATTCCGATTCATCCCATCGACACCGCTTCGCGTCGATCAATGGGTTTTCTCGGAAAATTTCGATAAAAACGGCAGTAATTTAAATTACTGCCGTTTTTGTTCAAATAACTAAAATGAGACGTTTATAAGCTTTTTATGATCTTAAACATTTGATCTATCATTGGCTGAGCCAGTGACTCAACACCCGGGCGATTAAAATAACCACGTAAACCAGTAAACTGCACTTCAAAAAAGCGTGCATACTCTTGCGCAGATATATTATTACTTAACTCATTTTTTGCTATTGCTTGTTCAAAAAGAACCGAAAGGTAGTTTTCAAATTTATCAATTAAATCTAAGCTTAGTTGATATAAATTGCTGTCTTTATCTGCAAATTCACAGTTGGCCTTTACCAGCATACAAATAGCACTAGGCGCACTTTCTTTTTTTGTTATTACATTTTCAACAAAAGCGCGCAGCCCACCCAAAATAGTATCTGATGTGGATAGGCACTCTTTAATCTGGCTCTCCATTTGTACTGTGTAGTCTCGTAAAGACTCAATATAAAGCCCTTCCTTAGAGCCAAAAGCAGAGTAGATACTGCCAGGTCGCATATTAATAGCTTCTTGTAAATCACGCGTCGATGTTGCATGAAAACCCTTTTCCCAAAATAGCTGACTTGCAAGGCGGACAACTGTCTCACGCTCAAACTTAATCTTATTCGCCATCTCATTTCTCAATTATTTGAACACATGCTCAATTTTAACTTGAACAACTGCTCAAAATAAAATGGTATGTGTCTCGAAGTTAACTAACTAATTATTTATTGGAGCTAAACATGACAGAATTTACTTTATATACAGCAGAAAATGCACCTGAAGAATCAAAATCTCTTATGGCCGATTCAGTAGCTGCGTTTGGTATGGTACCGAACCTACATGCAGTAATGGCAGAAGCACCTACTTTACTTAAAGGTTATCAAGTACTGCATGAGCTGTTTCAAAACACGTCATTTAATGCTGAAGAATTAACGGTTGTATGGCAATCAATTAACGTTGAACATAACTGTCATTATTGTGTGCCAGCCCACAGTGCAATTGCAGCGTCAATGAAAGTTGATCAAGGTATTGTTGATTCGCTAGTAAATAAAACACCACTTGCTGATCCTAAGCTTGAAGCACTTCGTGAAACCACACTTGCAATGGCACGTGACCGCGGTGTGATAAGTGATGAGCAGATTGAAAAGTTTTTTGCAGCGGGTTATGGCAAGCAACAACTGCTTGAAATTATTGTAGGCTTATCGCAAAAAGTAATGAGTAACTACACTAACCACCTTGCAGATACGCCAGTTGATGAACCATTTAAAAAATTCATAAAGTAGTTTATAAATTCTAAGTAGTTATGAAAAAGGCAGCCTTGGCTGCCTTTTTCAATTAAATGTTGTTATAAACGCTTTATTGAAACTTAACCTGCTGGTTACTGCGTGTATAGGTTCGGGTTGCAGGTTTAGTCCACTCGCCTTTTTTTAAGTACGAGGTTGATACAATAAATTCATCACCTTTAATTTCGCTGGTAGACTTAACTTTAGTTATGCCTTCTTTATTTCCCGTTACTTCTTCATAGGCTACAAACTGAGTAGGGCTAAGTATCTTCATTGTGCCTTTAGTGTAAAACCCCGCCGTAGTGAAATAATAAAATACTAATGAGTCTTTTTTACTATCGTAAAATATCATCGACTCGCCGCCATACTCTCCTTCATTGATTGAATGTATAGTACGAATAGCTTTACCGTTTAAAGCCCGCTGCCATTTACTAATGTCTTGCTTTGGCTTTGCGCCTTCAGGGACTGTAAAATTAGCCTGCCATGTGCCTAAATATGGCTTAAATGCGCTGAGCTCTTTAGCTAAATCAGCTGGATGTGCATTTACAATGGTTGTAAATACAATGCAAAAGGTTAGTATCAGTGTTTTTAAATATGACATAATTACTGCCTAGTATAAGTGAATCTGGGTATGGCCTAGATACAGTATAGGTGAGAGTTACTTGATTAAAAAAGCATTATTACTTTTTTCGATTGGTTTTTTGTGTGTATTAACCGTAGGAGGGCTGTTTAGCTATTGGCCCACAATTGCCGCAAGTGTGTACGTAGTTATGAGTACAATTACCATTTTAGTTTATAAATGGGACAAACGTTTGGCCATGAGTAAAAAGCAGCCAGTGGTGAGAGTGCCTGAGCGAACTTTACACCTTTTAGCATTATTATGTGGCTGGCCGGGGGCGTTAATCGCTCAGCAATGGTTTAGGCATAAATCACAAAAGCGTATTTTTATAGCCGTACTTTGGCTCACCATAATTATTAACTGCAGTGCGTTATTTGGCGGCTACTATTATTGGCAACTAGGGTAAAACATTACTCGTAGATAGCTTAAAGTAGTTCAAAAAATGACTATTAATTAAAATATTAAAATATTAAAAATAAAAAGGAATAATATTAATGAAATCTTTTATTTTAGGTCTTGGCCTAATGTTTGTAAGCCTGCCAGTATTTGCGAATGACTTAGAGCCCGCAATAAAAGACTTTGGCTTTTTTTATAATGTACCCTCACATGCACCTATAACGCAAAACACACATTTTAAAATTGCCTTTGATGTTGGTAAAGGCGCGCAAAAAGGTGAGCAAAATAATGGTATGAATTCTTTAGCGCGGTTTATTAATATGCATATAGCACATGGTATTAAACCAGAAAATATAGAGCTGGCACTCGTAATACATGGCAGTGCAAGCGTAGATGTGCTTGATAATAATACATATAAAAACCGCTTTGAAGTCGATAACAAAAATCAAAGCTTAATTGAGCAATTACTTGCTAATAATACGGTGGTTTATGTATGTGGGCAGTCGGCCACGCACTATAAAGTAGCTCCTGAGCAGTTAATAAAAGGCGTAAAAATGTCGTTATCGGCAATGACAGCACATGCGCAGTTACAACAGCAGGGCTATACGCTAAACCCTTTTTAATGATAAAAAACATATTATGCTTTGGGGATTCCAATACTTGGGGTTTAAATCCGCAAACAGGAATACGATTTAGTGCTACAGTGCGCTGGCCAGCAAAGCTTGCTGTAAAGTTAGGGGCTAATTTTACAATAATAGAAGCTGGGCAGCCTAACCGTGCTTTAGTAAACAACCCACCGTTTGCAGGTGAGTTATCGGGCGTAACTTATTTACAGTCTTACTTAAATGAACTTAAAATAGATTTAATTATTATAGATTTAGGTACTAACGATCTGAAAAATCGGTTTAGTTTAAATGTGCACGATATTGCCGCTGGGTTAACAGCATTAATAGATTCAATATTGAATTTTTATGAGCAAAGCAATGCGCCAGGCTCTCCAAAAATTTTAATACTTAGTCCCGCTCATGTACGAGAAGTAGGAAGTTACGCAGGCGTATACAAAGGGGCAGAGCAAAAAGTAGTGCAATTAGCAGCAGCATTTGCAAATGTTGCTAGTATAAAACAATGCTCATTTTATGATTTGGCAAGGATTGTGAGTGTTTCAAATGAGGATGGTGTGCATTTGGACGAAAAACAGCATCAAAAAATTAGTGATGCATTAGAGGCGATTATTCGTGAGTTTTAATTTTTAAATATTTATTGTAAATATATTATCAGAAACTTGAATTTTCAGTTACTTATGTAATTATTAAAGGACTTTGCATAAATGGGGATACCTCAATTTACAATGAAACAGCATCCTAAAAAAATAATAGTAGTACTGCTATCAGGTGGATTTATATTTGCATTAGGTTGCTTTATTTTATTGTACTTTGCGGGTCAAAAATTAGTAGCGCAAACACATTCAGACTCACAATATTTACTCTCCCAAGTAGACGATGGTGTAGAGGAAAGCGTTCGTGTTTTAACTAAATTAAATAACCTAAATTTTACTACTTGTAACGAAGCGAATTTACTTGCTATGCGGCGGATGCTATTTGATGCCAAGTTTGCTATTGATATAGGCTACTTTAAAAATAATACATTAATCTGTACTACAGGTACTGGTATGCTTGAAAATCCTTTACCAGATAACCAACCAGATTATATTGTAAATAAAAATAAACCTTCACAAATAGGCATACGCTTTGAGTCTGATCTTTACTTATTACTTTTTACTAAGCGCCCACTAAAAGTACTAATTATTCGCCAAGGCAATTATAACCTCATACTAAAATCAGAAGTATTCGATCCTAAAATTATTGTAACGCCTAATTGGCAGGTTTTTTATAAAGAATCTGAAAACTTATTTCATTTAGCTGGGCAAACAGGGCTTCATAATAATATAAAAAGTAATGACTATTTACATTACGAAACGAATATAACGTGCAGTAATAATAATAGAAATTATTGTGTTGCTTTGTATTTGCCATGGGATGTATTTTTTGCCGATAATCGTCAACTATTTATTATTTCGTTTATTTTAATTTGCTTGGTGAGTATTTCGTGTGGCTTATTAGTTGATGAGCACCTAACTACGCGTCGCTCAATTGTAAGCAGGATACGTAGGGGATTAAAGAGCGGTAATTTTTATTGGGTTTATCAGCCAATAGTTAACTTACAAAGCGGAAAAATAATTGGTTGCGAGGTACTTGCGCGTTTTAAAGATGATTACGGGGTGCTTACACCGGATCAATTTATTCCTATACTTAGACAAATTAATTTAACTTGGTCTTTTACCAAAATAATGATTAACACTGTACTTAATGAGTTAGAAAGTGCAGAGCAGTTACCAAGTGGATTAAAGGTGTCATTAAATATTTTTCCTTGTGATGTAGAGCAAGGAAATGTGTTGTCATTACCGAAAATAGCCGGGTTAATGCAATCTAAATTTGTAATTTGTTTAGAAATTACCGAAGACGAGTATTTAGATTCAACTATTGCTCATGGCTATTTTAAAACATTAATCGAGTCGGGTTTTCGCTTGTCACTTGATGATTTTGGCACTGGGTATTCAAACCTAAAAAACTTACATAATTTGAGTTTCCATCAGCTTAAAATAGACCGTTCATTTGTACAAGACATAGCTACGGAAGGCTTAAAAGCCTCTATGATCCCTAATATTATGGAGTTGGTACATAAATTTGGTTATACCTGTGTGGCAGAGGGCATAGAAACAACAGAGCAAGAAGTCATTTTAAAAGAAGCAGGGGTACATTACGGGCAAGGCTGGAAGTATGGCCGGCCTATGCCTATTTTAGAATTTAAAGAGTATATAGCTAGATCGATAAAGTAACGCTTAGCGTATATAAAAGCACAGGTATTACTTTAAAAATTATAATTAGGATTTACTATGGCTAAATCAATACTCACTGCTTTTTTATTTATATTTTTAGCGGCATGTTCTACTCAGTACCCAAATCAGCAAGTAATTGGTAAACAATTTCCAACGATTGACGGCGAAAGTTTAACGCAAAATAAAGTGACTATTCCAAGCGATTTTAATGCAGATAAAACACTTTTGCTTATAGGCTATAAGCAAGATAGTCAGTTTGACATTGATCGCTGGTTAATTGGCTTAGATATGAGTGGTGTAGTTATTCCTACCTACGAACTACCCACTATTGCTGGTATGGCACCTCGCATGTTTAGTGCATTTATAGACAGTGGTATGCGCAAAGGAATTCCAAAAGAGCTTTGGGCTGGGGTAATCACTATTTATAAAGACGGCGAAAAAGTACAAAAATTTACTGGTAATCAAAATCCCAATAATACCCGTGTAGTCCTTATAACTCAAGTTTCGGAGTTCATTTTTTAGTAAAAAAATGAACTTTCTCTTATTCTAACGCCTCTTGCCGTAAGGTAAAACTGTCCATTTGCATAACTTGCGTAAAAAAATTCACAACCGTTTGTTCTATCTTGTTTAGTACACCTGATTTTTCAACGAGTGTTAAATTAGTCATTTCATTTAGTGCTCCTGCTATGAGTGCTTTGAATAATCCCCATAATTTACTGGCAAAATTTAAACCAGTCAGACTTTCTTCAAAACCGCTCCTGACACTGCTCAGCCTAGCAGCGCCTTCTTCCTGCTTGGCAAAAAGCAACAAACAAAACCTTAACCCCGTCAGGTGAATTGAAGCGATGTAAGCACTGTAGTGTCTGCTTTGCTCTTTTAAAAAACCAAGCTTTTGTTTCGCTTCCTTAAAGTAAACTTCAATCCCCCAACGCAGTGCATAAACCTCAAGTATTTTTTCATCTTCAAGTTGGCTATCTGTTGTCAAGAACAGCGCCCAGTCATGTTTACTTGCCTGTTGTTTAGCTTCATTTACTGAGCGTACAAAGAGTAATTTTACTTTCACCCATTGTGCAGGCTCTTGATCTGAGCTGCTAAGGTTTAATTCCACCGTTATGGACTTGCTTTGGTAAGGCATATTCTTAAGCGTTTGCCAGCTCCCTTTAACGTATCGCTGGTATAGCTCTTTAGCGCTGAGTAAGTGGCTGACACCATCCACCACTAAACGATATTTCATCTTATTCTTTTTCATTCTGACAATAGCAACAAGTGAGTGTTCTATCGTCATTCTTAAGATGTGTTTAGTGGCAAACCATGCATCAGCTAAAAAATAATCGGCATTAATCCCTGCGCGGATAGCTCGTGCTATCATGTCGCACACCATTTCTGGTTTAGTTTGCTGCTTGGATTTTTGATAACGCTTGGCGGCGATACTGCGACCATCAGCAAATTTATAATCTAACGCTTGCTCCTTAACCTGGCTAATGAAAATCTCATTATCGACGGGAACAAATTGCTCATCATTGGCAACACCCAGCGTGAGTATTTGCTGCCCCATTACACAGCGTGCTGTTAAATGGTCAAAGTGACTCGATACGCCGGGCATTTTTTTACCTCGCCTTATTTTTACTGAGTCGTCAATAACAAAGGCACTAAGCTTATTTTTACTGTTCGATTTGAGTACTTTTTTAGCCGTTAATAGTTGCAGTTTTCGCCAATCTAAATCTTCACGGTTGAGTAAATCATACAGTGCATCTTTTTTAGCCGCTGAAAAGCTTAATAAGGCATCCCTTGAAAACATGGCAACAGAGTCGACCTTAAGCCAAACCCAAAGCATCAGTAGATAAACAATATCACCGACAGGTGTGCCTGAGCGCTTTGAAAACTTAGCTTGGTTCAACATGCCTTTAAAGTTAAGGCTTTTCCATGTTGAGTTAAACGTATTATCGATATTCAGGTTTGCTTGGCTAAGTAAATCAGCCGTTAATGGTGGTAAGTTTGTCGTGTTTGTGGCAGAGTTCATTTGATGTCTCTTGTTGTTTTTTGCTTTGTCTATGCAACAAGCATTTTACCACAATGAGACATCAACTTCTTTTAAATCATCATGTTATTTGGCTTTTATTATTGGGTTTGAATCCCGAAACTTGAGTTATAAATAACAGCGGTAAAATACTTTATTTTTACGATAGAGGCTTTTCAGTTGATGCGTTAAATAAGTTAAAAGCGACTATAAACTAAATTTATTGATTGCTTTTGTTTTACAGCTTTATTCTAAATGACTATTACTAGTTTTCCTTTACTGATGTTAATTTTGGCTTCGTTAATTACAGTGTGTTATGCAATAAGTAATAGTTAGTTTGGGTTAAATAAATAGATACGTAAGACAGCAAAGCATGCTTATCGTGAGCTGCAAAACAGGTGGTTAACAACTGTGAACGAATGTAAAAACTGTATTGTAAGTTGTTCAAAAATTAGGTAGTGTTACATAAGAATTCTAAGGAAAAGTTTTATGTTACAGCAATCAGCATTTATAAAAACAAATTTAAAATCATCGGCTTGCTCGTATAATTATCAAGATATTTTAAGAACCCTCCAGGCTTTGTTCAACACTATAAATATGGATGATGCACTGCCAAACGTTGAGCAACGTTCACAATATGACGGTAACTTTTAACTAATAAAATAGTTACCTATTAATATGACACAAGCCCAGCAATGCTGGGCTTTTTTGTTTCAGATTTTATTAAAAAAGCGGCAGCTAATCTATTTCAGTTGTGATTTAGCAACTAACTAAGTTTATGTTTACTCACAATTAGTCCGTTCACATCGGCGTAAAGCCAATCATTAGGCTCAATGCAGACGCTTAACATGGCAATAGCTTGATTATTTTCACCACAACCTCGCTTTAACGTACTGCGTGGTGTTGAGCCAAGCGCCATAATAGGTAAATTTAAGGTAGCAAGAATCTCAATATCTCGGCAACAACCATTTATAACTATACCTTCCCAGCCATTTTTTAAAGCACGCTCTGCCATAATATCGCCAATAAATGCAAAGCGTTTACTAGCAAAGCCGTTAATAACCAGCACTTTACCTACGCCATTTTGATGAAGTATTTCAGCGGCAAACGAATTGTCATCGGGGCACGTTACAGTAACGACTTGACCACTAAAGGTGGTTTTGTTACCAAAGTGCTGTAATCCACAGTCGGCTACTTGTACGCTATCACGGTGTTCGTCGTATAGATCGGGAGTCGTGAACTTGTTCATATTTGCTTTCTCTGTTTAGTGAGTTATTTAACCACACCACTGTAAAAGTGGTAATACGAGACAAAAGAGTCAGTAACTTTAATTTACCTAGCGTTTGTGCTGCTTTGCTAAATTTAAACACTGAATGGCTGTTTACGCTTATTGCTTATAACTATAGTGATAATATTTAGCTTTGATAATGCTAGTTATGCACTGCAGATTAACGGCATGTTATTGTTAAAACAAAAAATTACTGTTAGTTTAGCTTCAGATTATTAAGTAGTACTTTAGGTTTAATATGGATTTTATAAGCAAAAATAAATATACACTTTATGGAGTCGCTGCAATACTACTGTGGAGCTGCTTAGTGGCATTACTACGGGATATTTCTGAGTTGTTTAGCCCCATTGGTGGTGCTGCGGCTATGTACTCTGTCAGTGCGATATTTTTAATTTTGGTTATGGGAGTGCCTAAGTTTAGTGGTTTTTCGAAACGCTACTTGGTAGTAGGTACTTTATTATTTGTGTCGTACGAAATTTGCTTGGCACTTTCTATCGGTATGGCAAATAGTCGTCATCAGGCTATGGAAATGGCGGTAATTAATTATTTATGGCCCACGCTGACTATATTGCTCTCTATTATTATTGGGCGTAAAAAAGTAAGTTACTGGGTTTACCCAAGTATGATCATTGCTTTTTTAGGGGTTGCTTGGTGTATTACGGGCGATCAAGAAATGTCAGTCGATACGTTAGTTACTAACTTTGCTGATAATCCTGCTACTTATTTAATGGCATTAGCTGCCGCGTTTATATGGGCTATTTATTGCGTAGTAACGCAAAAAATAAGTAATGGTAAAAATGCTATTACGTTATTTTTTACTGTTACGGCAATGAGTTTGTGGGCGCAATATGGTTTTAGTAATGAAGCGCCATTAACGTTTTCAATCAGCTCAAGCATGACATTGTTACTTGCGGGTGTAGTTGTTGGCAGTGGTTATGCACTGTGGAATCAAGCGATTATTGGCGGTAACTTAATGCTGCTTGGAACGCTTTCGTACTTTACACCGGTGTTTTCTACTATTATTTCGGCGTTGTATTTGTCTATTACGTTAAGTGCTTCGTTTTGGCAAGGAGTGGTGCTGGTAACACTTGGCTCGCTAATTTGCTACTTTGTAACGCGAGATAAACCCCAAAAATATAATGTAGAAGTAACGACTTAAATAAGCAGTCCGCTAAAGTTTAGTTACACCTAAAGCTCTTTTATAAGGGCTTTTGAACTTTATTTAGAATTTTTAACCTGCGTGAGTAAATTGAGCACTTTTTGCTGGCCAAATGTGTGTGCAAATTGTTCGGCTGTTTGGCCTGCTTTGTTTTGATGTGCGTTGTCGCAATCAAGTGATACCAGTGTTTTGGCTATACTAAACTCACCTCTAAAAATAGCGGCCATTAGCGCTGTGTTGCCTCGGTTGTCTTCCATGCAAGCATTAGCGCCTAAGTGTAAAAGTGTGTTTACCGTATTTTTATTACCATGGTAAGTGGCAATCATTAATGCGGTGTAACCTTTATTGTTATAGCTGTCGATAGGAATGCCGGCACTTACAAATTGCTTAATTACAGCGGTATCGTTGGTACGTGCAGCAGCAAAGTAATAAGCAAATAAACTCTCGTATTGTGTTTGCGCTGAGTGTTGGTTTTCAAGTTGTGTACTAGGTGTTTGTGTATCCGTTGTATTTTGAGCGTAAACACTACTGGTAAAACTTATTAGTAGCACTACTATAATTAATAAATTACGCATTACTTTATACCTTTTAAAAAGAGGAAGGGGATTGGTTGCCTCCTTCCTCATGGTTGTGGTTACTTATATAACAGCTTGTTTAGTTGGGACTAATGTTTTGTAACTTGCTAATTACAGGTTAGCTGCCAGCTGCTTAACTATTTTAATATCGCCATTAATGGCTTTAGTTAAACGTGTACCGTACTCACTATCAGCTTTGTAAAAGTGGCTAAGCATTTTGTGCTTAACGTTACTGTCTTTTATTTTTACTAAATCGCCCGCTAGATTATTGATCAGATTAGTACGTTCTTGCTTACTAAAACCTCGGTATAAAACACCTGCTTGCGCAAAGTTTTGCTGCTTTTTAATGGCTGCTTGTTGTACAAAACCTTTAAGCTCTGTATTACTTCTACGGGCAATTGGGTTTTCAGCTAGGTTCTCTTGGCTTGGTTGATAGTTTACGTTGCTTTGAGTATTACCATAGTTCATTGCGCCGTCTTGGTTGTAGTTAACTACCTCCACTTTTGCACGGTTAATTGGCAACTGTTGATGGTTAGCACCAAGGCGATACATTTGCGTATCTGCGTATGAAAATACACGCCCTTGTAATAACTTATCTTCTGAGGGTTCAATACCCGTAATAATGTTAGACGGTGCCATTGCTACTTGTTCTGTTGACTGAAAAAAGTTAGTTGGCATGCGATTAAGCGTTAATGTACCTGCCTTCACTTCTTTTACACCTAACCACATTTTTGTTGCATCTAATGGGTTGTAATCAAAGTCGTCAAGCTGCGACGGATCAAGCGTTTTAATGTATAGATCCCATTCTGGGAAGTTACCTTTATTTACTTCGCTGTATAAATCACGTGTTAAATGTTGAAAGTCTTGGCCTTGAACTTCAGCGACTTCTTTTGCATTTAAATTCTCAATGCCTTGTTTACTTACCCAATGAAATTTAACGTACTTAACATCGCCCAATTTATTAATCATTTTGTAAGAGTGAACACCCCAACCATCCATTTTACGTAAGCTTGCTGGTGTGCCGTAGTCGCTATAAACCCACGTTAACATGTGAGTAGAGCCTGGTTCGTATGAAAAAAAGTCAAAAACACGGTTAGGATCTTGAATGTTATCTACAGGTGATGGCTTTAATGAATGGATCATATCTGGAAATTTAATTGCATCACGAATAAAAAACACCGGTAAGTTAAGGCCCACTAAATCCCAGTTACCTTGATCGGTGTAAAATTTAATCGCAAAGCCACGTGGGTCGCGCAGTGTTTCTGGGCTACCTTTTGAGTGAATTACCGATGAAAAACGTACAAAAACGTCAGTTTCTTTACCGACCTCGGTAAAAGGTGCTGCCATGGTTAAATCATCTAAACTTTTTGATGCCACAAATACACCATGAGCACCCGTACCACGCGCATGTACCACACGCTCAGGAATACGTTCACGTGCAAAGCGTTGTAGTTTTTGAATTAGTTGTACGTCTTCTAATAACACACTGCCGCGCTCGCCTGCAGTTATTGAATTTTGGTTGTCGCCAACAGCTGCGCCGTTGTCTTTAGTTAATGTAGCCGCGCTTGCTGGTAATGCCATCGCAAGTGCTAACGCGCTTAATGTTAGTTTTGTATTCTTGTTTATTGCGTTTAATAAAATATTCATGTTGACCTTATTATTTAAAATTGCCGGCAGTGCTGCTGGCTGTTTAACTGTTGAGGAGTGTATGAACATTCCTTTGTTCGGTAAAGTTGATTAAATAGATTAGAATAATTCATAAATAAGATTGCAAGTGGGGCTTAAAATATACTTTTAGATCCAATTTTAGGTTTATATATTTTTTGTAAACTTGATTAAATACAGCGGCTTTTAGTTTTGTTTATTTATGTTTGTAGTAGCGACAAGTAAATTCGTTCACTTTTTGTTGACATTCAAAAACAATAAAGGGAATATGCTCACTAGTCGGGCTTATGCTCATTTGATGTTTTGCACAAAAAGTAAATGTTTAAGGTAACCCAATGAACGCTAAAATTGATTTAGTAATATTTGATTGCGATGGGGTAGTCATCGACAGTGAAATACTCAGCGCTCAAGTGTTGATTGATATGCTTGCGTATTTAACGGTTAACATTGACCGCGGATATGTACAGCAACACTTTTTGGGGTGTAATTTTAAAACCGTAAGTCAAAAAATCCAAAACGCCTTTAATGTCACTTTGCCAAATAGCTTTGAAGATGATTACCGAGAAGCGCTCTTAAACGAGTTTGGTTCAGCGCTCAGTACAACCGATGGCATAAACGAAGTACTTAATAACTTAGCTGTGCCCAAATGTATTGCCACAAGTAGCAGCCCAGCACGTACAGCTAAAGCATTAGATATAGTTAATTTAAGTAACTGTTTTAGCAATACGATATTTACCAGCAGTGAAGTAAAGCGTGGTAAACCCGCCCCCGACTTATTTTTACATGCAGCTAAGCAAATGGGCGTAAAACCAGAGCATTGCTTGGTCATTGAGGACAGCGAAGCTGGCGTATGTGCAGCCATAAATGCCAATATGCAAGTACTGCATTACAGTGGCGGGCAGCACATGCAAACGGCCATTAACTATGTTCGTAAAGCGTATCCAAATGTTGCTCACTTAACTCATTGGCAGCAGTTTTTTACAGCTTATCCTGCACTTAAAAGTAAAAACATTTAAACATGGCTACTTATACCAACACACATTTATAGGGTTTATAAGTGGCAAAATATAAGCGTTGTTAGTACTGATATTAATTATAAAAACTAAAACAAGTGGTTACGCGTTTATAAAACTAAATTATAAGAAGCAAAGTCTTTAGGTATTAAGTACTTTGCTGTTAACAACTAGGAAATACCATGGCAACGAGTCCACACACACACACATTTAAAGATGTAAACGAAGAGCAACTTCCGGTTGCTAATAATAAGCTTCACGGCTGGAAACATTTTGCAGGGCTATACGCTGGTGAACATGTTGCTGCCACTGAATTTGTTATTGGCGCAACCTTTGTTGCATTAGGCGCATCAACCATCGACATTCTATTGGGGTTATTAATAGGTAACCTGCTAGCAATGTGTTCTTGGTGGCTAATTACGGCACCCATTGCAGTACAAACCCGCTTAAGTTTATATAACTACTTAAACAAAATTGCTGGTAACTCAATGACCAAGCTCTATAACTGGGCTAATGTAGTTATTTTTAGTATTATATCGGCGGCCATGATCACGGTATCCTCCACGGCCGTGCGGTTTTTGTTCGACATACCCGCGCAGCTTGATTGGTATCCAAACAGCTTTTGGTTTGTCGCCATTGTTTTAGCCGTTGGCTCAATTGTTGTATTTGTTGCTATGTATGGCTTTTCAACCGTTGCTGACTTTTCAAAACTGTGTGCGCCCTGGCTATTTGTTATATTTATTGCAGGCTCGTTCGCGTTATTCCCTGAGCTTTCAAACCACGTATTGGGTTCTACCCAATAGCGCCAAGTGCTCCATCTAAATCTAATGAGCCAAAGCGAGTTAATTTAGGTGGTGGTGAAAGGCG
>NZ_JBEONZ010000052.1:0-14913 GCF_040308705.1 Pseudoalteromonas sp. 19-MNA-CIBAN-0066 | reverse complement strand
AGGATTTGATTAAAGCCACCACTTCGTGGTGGTGCGCCTTTCACCACCACCTAAATTAACTCGCTTTGGCTCATTAGGTTTAGATGGAGCACTTGGCGCTATTGGGTAGAATTTGAAGAAGAACGCATAGAGTTCAAAGTATTACCAAAGCCTGAAAAGGTAATAGTGTGCGATGAGGGAGTTGAGGCCATAGAGCTGCTGCCTGCTCATCTACACGGAAGCTTTTGGTATTGTGTGTTCAACTTCAAAGCGGGTTTGGTACACTGGTTTAACTCCGAGAATTACCAAATAACAGAGCTTTAACCATAATAAAAAATCACTGAATGTTATTTGGGTCACTTCTTAGTCTAACTCAACTTTACAATACTTCACATGCCCTGGTGAACGAAGATGTTACCCCGCCTAAATCACTATTCCAATATGACCAAAAAAAACAATGCTTATAGTTTTTGGTGATTATTTAATATACCACATTGGAATTGGGTGTTGTTTGGAAATTATATGCCATTTGAGAAAGGTCATAAGCCTGTTAGACGTAGGCCAATATCAGAAGCAGTAAAGCGACTTGAAGCAGGCAGAAAAGGCGCAGGAAAAATCGAAAGTAAAGCGCAGCTAAAACACATACTTGCTAATGCTAATCGTGGTGAAACCGCAGAGAGAAACGTAGCGTTAATTTGGTTCTTGTTCGGCTCACTAACGCGCATTGGTGAAACTTGCCAGTTGCTAGTTAAAGATGTTTTTACTAAATCAGGCGAGCTAAAATCTATTTTTAGAATGAGAGCTGATTACACCAAAACGAATCAAAGCCGTGATTGCGCTCTGGTTTTAAAGCAACAAAGGCAAGCCGTTTTAGCTTGGCGGGATAGACGCATTAGAGATAAAGCTATGCTATCTGTAGATGGTAGTTATGGTGGCTTAAATGGAGATAGCCCTTTATTTTTAGCTAGAAGCGGAAAGCGCTGGGTAACTTTGTCTTTTAACGTCAAAAAGTATCAAACTCAAGACGGGCAAAAAGAAACGCTAGTTTGCTCAAGCATGGAGAACTACGTTAGAAACCTGTTTAAGAGTTGCGGCTTTAAACAAGGCTCAAGCCACTCAGGGCGTAAAAGTACCGCCAGCCTACTATCTGATGCTGGTGTCGATTATGACGTTATACAAATGGCTATAGGCCATGTTAGTGATGATATGACTGATACATACATCATCCCTGATCCACAGCGATTAACTGATGCACTGAATAACTTGTATAAGTCAGTGCCGCCACTAGGAATAAAAGAATAAATGATATTAGAAGGACATTAGCCAGTTGAAAAAGTTTAAGTTTATAAACAATCAATCAAAAAAAGAGTTTCTAGCGTTGCCTGATAAAATTCAAAAGCGCTTTGCAAATGATTTAAACGCAATCTGTCAAAACAAAGAGCCATTTAGCAAGTTTAAGCACTTAAAGGAAAGTGTAGGTATTGGCGCGGTTGAACTAATAGAAAACGGCAGACCAGCATACAGAACGATTTATGTTGCTAAATTTGCTGACACTGTTTTTATTTTGCACTCATTAACCAAAACCACTAACGGAGTAGATAGGCAGGCAATGGACACTGCGAAGAAACGATACAAATTAATGGAAAAAGAAATTAAGTGACACATATCACTACTTGTATATATATCAATGCTGATATATAGTGATTATAAGTTAAACAATAAGGTTATTAAGATGACTCTTGAATACTCAAATATCTTTGATGCAATCACAGAAGATAAAGCAGAAGCCTCTGAACTACAGACGCGCTCAGATCTGATGATTGTTATTCGTGAAATTATCAATGCTAAAAACTGGTCACAGGCCGATGCAGGGGTTAAATTAGGGCTAACTCAACCTCGCGTAAGCGATTTGGTAAATGGCCGAATTGATAAATTCAGCATTGATAAATTAATGACTTGTTTGTTTCGAATTGGTTTTCGCTTTAAACCGTCCTTTGCAGATGACCAGTTAACAATGGCTGTTGAAGCTGTTAAAGCACACTAGTTGAAGAATTTTAAGGGTGAACTACCCACCGACGCCACTCCGTGTCGATCAATGGGCTTCTACAGTCTAGCTTATGAATGCTAGGCTGCTTCTTTTTTCTCAGTTCCAACAGCAAACTTCGATAGCTCGAAGACTTTCGTTTTAATAGCTGATTT
Source organism: Pseudoalteromonas sp. 19-MNA-CIBAN-0066 (assembly GCF_040308705.1). NCBI lineage: Bacteria > Pseudomonadati > Pseudomonadota > Gammaproteobacteria > Alteromonadales > Pseudoalteromonadaceae > Pseudoalteromonas > Pseudoalteromonas sp. 19-MNA-CIBAN-0066. The sequence goes on along the minus strand of NZ_JBEONZ010000052.1, from coordinate 12,735 downwards.
CCGCTGAGATGTGGGGGCTACCCTTGCGACGATCCCAGCCGCAATTAAATTTAATTCACCTGTTTTTGCTATGCTTTTAGCCGCTGACAAGTCTCGGTTTTGGTAAACTTCGCAAGCTTTACAAGTGAAAAGCCTGTCGTTCAATGTTAAAACATGATGTTGGCCGCATTCAGAACAAACCCCAGTGGATTTTTCAAACCTGCCAATCTCGTGATAGAGTTTACCTTCAAGCTCAGTTTTGTATTTTGAAAGCTGAGTAATTAAGCCCATCACATTGTCGGCAACCATGCTGCCATTGAACTTTTGCATCCCTTTTACGTTTAAATCTTCGAACACTAAAATGTCATTTTCATTGGTTATCTGGCATGAAATTTTGTGTGCAAAGTCGAGCCTTTGCCGTGAGATTTTGCCGTGTAATTTGTTGATGCGTTGTTTGGTTTTTTGCCAGCGATTTGAACCTTTAGTTCGGCGTGCAAGCTGACGTTGCAATTGATTTAACTTTGTTTTTGACTGCTTTAAAAACTTGGGATTGTCGGCCACGTAGCCGTTCGAGCCAACTACCGTTTGCTTTGAGTTAATGTCAAAACCTGTGATTGTTTTTAAAACGCGAAGCGCTGTTTTGCACTCCACTTCTTGAGTAATGCTGCATTCCCATTTACCGTGGCGAAACTGAACAGTTACCGTTTTGATCTTGCTAGCCAGTTCGCGATGTAAAATGATAGGCACTTTACCAACTTTTGGGATACTGATAGCGCCATTTTCAATGCGGATACAGTTCGAGTTATTGACCGCTCGAAAACTGTCATTGTGAAGCTTTTTCTTTTTGTATGAAATCTTGTGTTTTGGGAAACGTTGTAAGCGCCCCTTAGAAAACGCATTTTTCATTGCCGTTTCTAAATCACGAGCAACTTGCTGAGCTGCTGCCGAGTCAAAAGACTTAATCCACGTAAACTCTTCAAAAGGCTTTATTTCCTTAAGAAGCGAGGCCATATCATTGTAGAACAAGAATGTTTTATCGAACTCATATCGACGCATATTTTCAGACAGTAATAAGTTCCAAATGCCACGCGCTGTCGCGCCAAATTCAACGAGTTTAGCTTCTTGCTCTGGCGTAGGATTTAGCCTGTAGTTGTATCTAAGCGTCTTTTTCATATACTGTATAGACTACTGTATGGAAATGAGTTGTCAATATGGAATATGAAACTAAATCACACTGCACTACCATTCTCATCAAGAACAGGGCTAGTTATTCCGATTCATCCCACCGACGCCGCTTCGATCAATGGGTTTTCTCGGAAGGATTCGATAAATAATGGATGACAAAGAGCCTGTTTGGGCTGCATCTTGTATGGAATGCGGTTTTGATAAGAGTTATACCAAAGAAGCAAATATACCTGAGTCTTGCCCTAAGTGTGGTGAGCATAAAAATTTTGACATAGTGCATTTACCATCACTCTATGAGTAAAGCGGTAACTAGTTGGATAAACAAAATATTGGAATGTGTTGCAAATATCAGAGGCTATTAATAATGTCTATTCAAGAATACAAGTAACAGGGCAATAAGGTGTGTTTCAGAATTTATTGTTCGTCAGAAACAAGTGAGCCACCCCAATTGGGATGGCTCTTAAACTCGCTACCTGTTGTCAATACTCATAGAGCGTAAGAGGACAGGGCTATCACAACAAGAGGCAATGCCTCAGTTGTTGTAATAATACCTAATAAATTTAATAAGGGCAAATAACTTGGATCTTGCAGAAATAAAAAAGGGTCTATCTACGGAAAAGCTTGAAACATATCGTCAAGTATTCTCCTGTAAATCTGACCATGAATTAATAGCTGTTTATATGTCAATGCAGAGTATTATGAGTCATTTTTTCACCGTAGTTCAAATACTTGAAGTTACATTAAGAAATTCAATACATCAGTCTGCGTCAGAGCAGTTTGAAGATCCAGAATGGTTCAAAACAAAGGCAATTAGTGACCAATCAAAAAATCAAGTGACCCAAGCAGAGCAGCAGTGCTTGGATGAGGTGGGAGCTAAATACACGACAAATGATTTAGTGTCGCGGCTACCATTTGGGTTCTGGGTTCATATGTTATCGAGAGACTATAATAATTCAAGAGATAAAGATCATAATTTATGGCAGTTCAAATTTAATCAATGCTTTCCCAACGCCAAAGCAAGTAAGGTTTCCTTGAATACCATTTTTCAAAATTTTGGTACTTTAAATAAATTTAGAAATAGATTGTTCCACCACGAGCCTGCTTGGAAAGGACGTTCTACTAGAAGTAGGGAGCAAGCAATAAATAACATAATCAAAAAATATCAGGAGCATTTAGAAGTAATTAGGTATTTGTCCTCAAGTAAGTATCAGTTAATAACCGCGCTAGGGTTCGAGGATAGATTTTTATCGGAATGTGATATTGCTAACTTAAAAGCATTTGAGGATATATTGTTACCATCCGAAACTCAAAATGATTAGGGCGTGTTGATCTTTGTGGTATGAAAAACAAACAGCATGAAGATAAGGTATAATTGAATTCGCCAGAAAACTTTACACCGAACCTACATGCCAAGATTAATGTTAACAGACGGGACATGGAATGTCTTATCAAAAGTAATGTACTTAAGTGGTCGAATCGTCCATGCAGAGTCACTCGTAGCTAATTGCCCAACAAGTAATATGGTTGTCGCAGATAAAGGCTACGACAGTGAAAAACTGAGAGCGTTTGTTCGTGATAATAACGCTACACCCGTTATTCCACGTAAGGGCAACAGTTTAGTAGGCAATGAAGATATTGACTGGTGCATGTACAAATATCGGCACTTGGTTGAGAATGCATTTGGCCGTATTAAGCAATATAGAGGGATAGCCACGCGGTATGAAAAGCTTGAACGAAATTATCATTCAATGCTCGCTTTAGCATTTACTATGATGTGGCTACCAATGTGGGCTGATTGATATATGTACTACAAAGATCAACAGCCCCTAGCTTTAAAATATTTCAAAGAGTTATTAAATGACACATAGCAAAACAAAAACTAGCTTATATAGGCGAGCTTACGTGACTTGGCTCATTAGCACAGGCGTTAACACTGTGCCAGCAATTATGGAAGCTACAGGAATGCCAAGGCGAACAGCTCAAGACACATTAGCAGCAATTCCCGAGCTTTCTATAGCGCTTGAAAACAAGGGCGGTTCGTACTCGGTTTTAGATTGGGGAATGTTGAACAAAAATTGGCTAAAAAATAACTTTAAGCACGTTAAAGACGTGCTATCATACCCATAAGTTAAGAAATCTTGGAATACAGGCAATGAGCGAAATACAGCTAAAACTTGAAGAAAAATATGCCATTTTGAACGGTGTAAGATTACCAAGACCTGTATTTAACCTATTGATGAAAAATGAGCGACTGTTGGCAATTAATAAATACCGATTAATGACAAGTGTTTCTCTTAGCGAAGCGGTTGAAACTATCACACCGCTCTATGAATCAGTAATAAAATAGCGCCTTTTAACGATAAGCCTTTGAAATTTAAATAAAAACCTCATCCAATAGTTCCCGCTATTAGAAGAAAACACTACCTTCCCCTCAAACCCTTACACAGCAAGGCTTTGCGCGCGATTTAGCTTTTTAAATGAGACACAAAAACGTCTAATTTTTAACATTTGAGACAGTTTTAATCGGGCAAAATGCGAGTGAAAAGTGTCTCAATCTGGCCATTTACGACACGCTAGCACACTAAAAGTCTGAGATAAAAAAGTGTAAAAATTCACTTTTTAATATACCAACGTATCAATTAATGCCCATAAAAAAGGATTCACCGTGTCTCAATATGGCTATTTCATAGAGTCTTAGCAGCTAAAAGTCTGAGATGAAAAAGTGAAAAAATTCACTTTTTTATTATGTGGTCAGGCGCTTTTTTACCTAATTTAAGGGGGTTTTACGCGTTAAAATGACAACCAGTGAGTCGGCTTGGCGCGCTCAAGCCTGCGATTTTATCGTAGCTTCATCCGTAACTGGTGAAATAGTGAATGTAAAAGTGAATACTCAATGCTAGACGCGCTATACAGCGCCTAAATGGGGTGAAGTCGATAGGTATAGCGTGGTGCTTTTGCGCAAAAGCGCCAATGTTACTCATGTAAATAATCAATATGTGTACATGATGTACCACTTATAAAGAGTCAATAGGTACCTAAAAATCGTTCAGGTAAAACTTGGGCATTTACGAATAAATGCCCAAGAACACTACTGATCCCCTTTACTATGCACGAGTCGATAGAGTACAGGCAGCACTACCAGTGTTAGCAAGGTTGACGATATTATCCCGCCGATGACCACCGTGGCCAAAGGCTGTTGCACCTCTGCACCTATGCCCGTATTGAACGCCATGGGCACAAACCCAAGGCTTGCCACTAGTGCTGTCATTAATACCGGACGCAAACGAATAAGTGCCCCTTCAACAATGCTATTCACTAATTCTCCGGTTTCTAGCAAACGTTGCTTGATGAAGGACAGCATTACCAATCCGTTTAATACGGCAATCCCAGACAACGCGATAAATCCTACCGACGCGGATATGGATAAAGGCATATCCCTTAACCAAAGAGACATTACACCGCCTGTTAATGCCAAAGGGATACCTGTGAATATAATCAACGCATCGCGTATAGAACCAAACGCAATTACCAGCATTGTCAAAATCACAAACAACGTAACCGGTACCACAATCGTCAATCGTTGACTCGCACTTTCGAGCTGCTCAAAGGTTCCACCATAGTCGAGCCAATAACCAGCAGGTAAATCTACTTCATCATTAATTCTCGCCTGAGCTTCTTCAACAAAAGTGCCAATATCTCTGTCACGCACATTTGCTGTGACAACAATACTACGTTTGCCATTCTCCCGGCTTATTTGGCTAGGTACTTCTTTAAATGCAAGTGTGGCTAATTCGCTTATTGGTACATGCTCACCAGAGGGCGTGACTATGGGAACGCTCTCAAGCTGAGTGAGTTCATTTCGAATGTCGTCGGCATATCGCACGACAATTTCAAAGCGTCTGTCGCCTTCAAAAATCATTCCAGCGGTTTTTCCACCTGTCGCAGCATTGAGCCATAACTGCAAGTCGGCTATATCCAAACCAAAGCGTGCCAATTGATTAGGCTTTGGTGTGACGGTGAAGATTGGAATGCCTTCTACCTGCTCAAGCCTCGCGTCATCAGCCCCTTCAATCGTTGAAATAACGGACAAAATGTCAGAAGCAGATGCAAAGAGGGTATCTAAGTCATCCCCAAATAGTTTTATGCCCAAATCTGCCCTTACCCCACTGATCAATTCATTAAACCGCATTTGAATAGGTTGGGTAAATTCATAATTATTGCCGGGCAAGGTAAACAAGTCCTCTTCAAACGTTTCGACTAGCTCGGCTTTAGTCATTGATGGATCGGGCCATTGTTCCCTAGGCTTCAAAATAACAAACGTATCAGTAATGTTGGGCGGCATAGGATCGGTAGCGACCTCACCCGTACCCGTGCGACCGAATACCGTCTGAACTTGCTCATACTGCATAAGTTTCGCTTCAAGAGTTTTTTGCATTTCAACTGCTTGTTCTACCCCAGTCCCAGGGATGCGTATCGCTTGTACTAAGATATCACCTTCATTGAGCTGGGGAATAAACTCGGAGCCTAATTTACTGCCCATCCATAAACTGCCGACAACCAAAGCACTCGCTGCTACTACCACTAGCCATCTAAAACGCAGCGCTCCGGTTAAAACAGGACGATAGACTGCCTTTGCACCTTTAATAATTGGGCTTTCTTTTTCGCTAATTTTACCTCTCATGAAAATTGCTATCGCCGCAGGCACTACGGTAAAACAAAATACCATTGCGGCAAGCAAAGCCATTATCACGGTCGCTGCCATGGGGTGGAACATTTTACCTTCGACGCCAGTGAGCGTGAACAAGGGGATATAAACAATGGTAATGATCAATACACCAAACAAACTGGGGCGTATGACTTCATTAGTGGCTTCATATACAACATTCAGCCTTTCTTTGAGCGGTAGAGTAGCGCCGTTTTGTTTCTGGGATTCGGATAATCGTCTGATACAGTTTTCAACAATGATAACTGCGCCATCGACAATCAAGCCAAAATCCAGTGCGCCTAAACTCATCAAGTTAGCAGACACATCTGTTTTGACCATGCCCGATATCGTGGCAAGCATTGCCAAGGGTATTACAGCGGCGGTAATAAGTGCAGCTCGCACATTCCCAAGCAAAACGAATAGCACAACGATGACAAGTAAAGCGCCCTCGACGAGGTTTTTCTGCACTGTGTCGATGGTTTTGTCAACGAGGCTTGTCCTATCGTAAACCGCTTCAAGGATTACGCCCTCGGGTAAGCTTGTTTTAATGGTTTCGAGCTTACTGTCCACAGCTTTGGCGACCGTACGAGAGTTTTCTCCCACTAACATCATTGTCGTGCCAATCACTGTTTCTTGGCCATTTAACGTGCCGGCTCCAGAGCGCAGCTCTTTACCGAGGTTGATTTGGGCGATGTCTTGAATTTTTACCGGTACGCCATCAATGATCTTAACAACCACTTGGCCGATATCGTCGATGCCCTTAAGTTGGGCTTCCGATCTGATCAGTACTTGTTGCCCATTTTGTTCTACAAAACCAGCGCCTTGATTCGCATTGTTGCGTTCTAGCGCACTGAGAAGGTCACCTGTACTTATCCCAAAGTTTATCATTGCGACTGGATTAGGATTCACATGATATTGCTTTTCAAATCCGCCTATCGCATAAACCTCGGTCACCCCCTCAACAAGCGACAATTGGGGCTTAATTACCCAATCATGGATCTCCCTTAATGCCATAGCATCATAGGGTTGACCGTTGTCCTGTCGCGCCTGAGGCTCAGCACTTAACGAGTACATGTAAATTTCACCCAAGCCTGTGGAGATAGGGCCCATTTCAGGGGTTAACCCTGTTGGCAATTGCGCCGCGATGGCGGTGAGACGCTCGTTGACGAGATTTCGTGCGAAATATAAATCAGTGCCCTCTTTAAACACGACTGTGACTTGCGACAAACCATAGCGTGATATCGAGCGGGTATACGATAAATTAGGCAAACCGGCCAGCGAGGTTTCAACTATAAACGTTATGCGTTGTTCAGTCTCCAAAGGCGAGTAACCTGGGGTTGCGGTATTTATCTGCACTTGCACGTTGGTGATATCAGGCACAGCATCAATCGGCAATTGTTTGTAACTGTACATACCAAAAAAGGCGACAAACAAGGCGAACAACATCATGACACCACGTCGCTCAATGGATAGACGGAGTATTGGTGCTATCATGTTCTCACCTCACCGTTTTTATGGACTTGGCTTTGCTTTTGACAATAAATGCGCAGGTAATTAGTCATCATCGCCCGCCTCCATTTTTAATAAATCAGCTTTTAGTAGATAGCTATTTTCTACAACGACTTGCTGGCCTATTTGAACGCCCTTCACAATCTCTACTAAACGGTTGTCCGTGTTCCCAAGCTTTACTTGGCGGGGGTAAAATCGCTCCCCTTCTTTGACAAAAACAATGGTTTGCCCATCTAACTCTTGTATTGAACTTTTGGGGAGAGCCAGATTGACTTCTTGGAACCCAATCTGAATATAACCCTCTACCATAGCGCCTAAAGGCCAATAACCACTGCCATTATCAACGTTCACAAACGCGATAGAATAAGGTTTGTCATCAGGTGAGGACGTAATGTGGCTTATACTTGATTGTTGCTGCAATTCCTCAAGCCTTAAAGTGACTTCCATATCAGCGGCAATACGAGTACGTTGTTTGGGGAAAATAGCCAATTGAGCAATTGCGCGAGAGTAATTAGCAACAGAAAGCAGTACTTGACCGTTGGTGAGCTCACCATCATTGGCGTGTCTAGCTATGATTTTTCCAGACATCGGTGAGGTGATTGAGTATTGATTTAAACTCTCGTTTGACTCAATGATTGCCAGTGTGTCACCTTTTTCTACTTTATCTCCAATATTCACCATGATACGTTTTACAACACCGTCGAAGCGGGCACGAATATGACTCAGTGACGCAGGATCATGAACTATCCGCCCAAAGGTTCTGGTTGTGAGCGATAATGTTCCTGATGCGGCCGATGCAGTCACGATATCGTGTTCAAGCATCCGTTCTTGAGATAACACTACGTACTCGGGTCTTTCTTCGGCTTCCTCATCGTCATCATCAGCCAGGGCGACAGAAGCAAACAGTAAAGTAACTAGCATGACTAACATGCCAAGCAAGTCACGTGCGCTAGTAACTAATGTAAATTGTGATTTATTCATTATTTTTTCTCTATTCATTGTGATGATTGAGCAGACGTCGAGGGAGAGTCAGAAAACACGGGAATTCCCGTAAGTGCCTCTAGATCTGCGCTTCGAAGGTGAACTAAGCCTGCGGCTTTTATCATAGTTCGTTGCATATCTATGAGTTGCTGTTGCGTTGTCACCCACTCTATGTAGTTGTAGCGACCACTTTCATAGCCATCCCGCGCCAATTTCAATGCAGATTCCAATGTTGGGACGACATTGTCTTGAAGGGTCGTAACAGTGAGCAAGGCTTGGTCTTTTGCGCTAATGACTTGATTTAATTGGCGAGTGAGTTCACGAATTTTCGCTTGTTTTTGATAGTCTATACTGTCAAGCAATGCGCGCTGTTGTTCGTATTCACCTAGATTCCGCTGCTTGGTATTTAACGGCACCGAAATACTGGCGACTAACGCTGTGTCATCAATTCCCTGCATTCTTCGGATACCGGCTTCCCACGCAATGTCGAACTGCTGACTGGCCTGAACCACTCTCAATCTGGCCTCTTGTACCCGATAGTTATCAGCATAAAGCAGAACGTGTGGATTGCTTTGAAGCTGTGAAAGCATATGTTCAAGTGATAGTGAATTTGGAAACGATAACAGTGTCCCTTCAACTTCCGCAAACGCAGCGTTAGTGTCACCCCACATGATGGCCAGGTCGCGTTTATACTCATTGAGTTTTTGTTCACTTATCAATAACGACAAACGCGCCTGCGACAACGCTGACTCTGCACGTTTTTTCTCAAGTGGTGAAGAAGCCCCCGCTTCAACCCGTGTAGAGACTGTCTGAAGCATTGTGCGAGCCAGCATTTCAGCTCGTTGCTCAGTCTTGTGCAACGCTTGTTGGACAATGACATTGATATATCGTCGAGTTGTTTCACCCAAGATGTCCAGCGTACGAATGCGCCGTTGTGTAAGCAGTTGTGCTTTTTTTGAACTCACCACATTCATTCGGCCGCTGACTTTATCTCCAAGCTCGATGACCGACGATAAGGTCAGTGTCAATTCGGCATCTTTGATACCAGACACTTCGCCTGTTCCCAACATGCATATTCTCTCCAGCTTTGATCACCCAATTGCATTAACTTTGATCGCTTATTCTCATTAAGCTTTGATCACTAAAATCACTTGTAAATGATCACATTTATGCTCTTAATGATTTTGCCGATCAAAGCTTAATACCACTCGTAACCGAGTTCACGTTTTATCATTTTTGTAGGTGTGTTAAACCGTTATCTGAATCGTTTGATGAGGATAACAACAATGACAACAAGACCTATATCTATGAGTAAATTACATTCCATTTTACGGCTGAAGTACTCAGCACAATTATCCCATCGAGAGATTGCCAGAAGTTTAAATATTTCACCTGGTACTGTGGCTAATTACCTTAAAAAGGCCAATGAGTTAGGCTTAAATCAATGGCCAATACCAGAGGATAAACAGCAAAATACATTTTTCAACACCAAACTCAAGCGCTTCTCAACGCGTAAAAAAAGACACCCAACGCCTGACTGGTTAAATATCAATAAAGACTTAAAACAACATAAACACCTAACATTACAGCTCGTATTTGATGAGTTACTTGAAAAAGTGGGTGAGCCTTATTACAGCTACAGTCACTTCTGCCGAGCTTATAAACAATGGTTAGGTACCCAGCGACTCTCAATGCGTCAGCAGCATAAAGGGGGTGAAAAGCTGTTTGTGGATTATTGTGGCCCCACAATTACCATTACTTGTCCGACGACACAAGAAAAGCGCACTGCTCAGATATTCGTTGCTGTACTAGGTGCATCAAATTATACCTATGCTGAAGCAACGTATAGTCAGCAACTTGAAGATTGGGTAATGAGTCATGCGCGTTGCTTTGAATTTTTAGGCGGCGTTCCTGACGTTGTTATTCCCGATAATCTCAGAAGTGCTGTCAGTAAAACCTGTCGCTACGAGCCTGATTTAAATCCGACGTACCACCAGTTAGCCGAGTACTTTAACGTTGCTGTCATTCCGGCTAGACCTTATAAACCCAAAGATAAATCGAAGGCTGAAGTCGGCGTACAAATTGTTGAGCGTTGGATCATGGCACGCTTACGTAACCAAACCTTCCACAGCTTAGCGCAACTCAATCATGAAATAGCAAAGCTACTGGATATGATGAACAATAAGGTGATGAAGCAATATCAACAATCACGCAAACAGCTATTTGATATGGTGGATAAAAACGCATTAAAGCCATTGCCTGAAAAGCCCTATCAATATACACAAATCAAAACAGTACGTGTGCATATTGATTACCATGTTGAAATAGAAAAACATTACTACAGCGTGCCTTATCTGTGGGTTAAAAAACAATTACGCGCACACATATCCAATCAACTCGTGCAGCTTTATTATGACGGCACTTTAATAGCACAGCATCCTCGCTCAAACCGTTTAGGCGGACATACGACACAGACACATCATATGCCAAAGGCGCATCAAAAACAGCATGAGCAGTCACCGATAAATTTACGCTCATGGGCATTGAGTATCGGTGATTATACTCATCAAGTCGTTGAATTATTGCTTAATAGCAAACGTCATCCAGAGCAAGCTTATCGCACCTGTTTAGGGGTATTAAGTTTAGCTAAAACGTATTCAAAAGAACGCCTCGAGCGAGCATGTTACCGAGCAATTTGCATGAATACGACCACACACAGATCTATTAAGCAAATGCTGCAAAAAGGGTTAGACCAACAACCATTACCCACACTCCAAACAGAGCCAGAAAAGCCAATTACACACAGCAACATACGTGGCACAGATTACTACCATTAAGGAATGTAAACATGATAGAAACAATTAATCAGCAACTTCAATTGCTCAAGTTATCGGGTATAAAGCAAGCACTCAAGCAGCAGCTTGAACAGCCAAACCTATACCAAGAACAAAGCTTTATAGAGCGCGTCAGTTTATTGCTAACGCATGAAATTGATACGCGTGACCAAAGAAAAATAGAGCGATTGGTGCGACAAGCAAAATTCCGCGTACCGGGTCAGTTAAATCAACTCATTTACTCGCCGAAGCGCAATCTAGATAAAGCACAAATACGCAGCCTCAGCCAAAGCACCTGGCTGAGTTTACATCAGAATATATTAATTACAGGCGCCACAGGCTGTGGCAAAACCTACCTCGCGTGTGCCTTGGGTCACGAGCACTGTTTACAAGGAAAAAGTGTCTTCTATATTCGATTAAAAGAATTACTTGAAAGTCTATTTCTAGCACAGGCCGATGGCAGTTATCGAAAATTATTGGGTAAACTCATTAAATACGACTTACTTATTTTAGACGATTGGGGGCTAGAGCCACTCAGTGCTCAGCAACGAAGCGACTTACTTGAATTAGTCGATGCTAGATATGGTTATAAATCACACATCATCATTAGTCAGTTACCACAGGAAAATTGGCACCAAATGATCGGCGAATCAACGCACGCTGATGCTATTTTAGATAGGCTGATTCATGGTGCAATTAAGTTGAATTTAAAAGGAGAATCGATACGAAAACAGTTAAATGAATTGACTGATGATGATCAGTTAAGTTAATTTAAAAATGGCTCTACAAAATGATAAATCAAGCGATCAAAGCTGATGAGAATCGGTGATCAAAGTCATGAGAATACGCACCCAACACATTTTCAACTTCAACCCCAACAGACATTTCAGGTCGTAAGCTGGCCATTTTTGATTCACCATCCAAAGCCGAAGATTTAAATTCGAACACAACTAAATCTGGGTTGTTTGATAATGTGCGTTTGAGCGCATTTTCAAGCGTGATTGAAGACTTTTGCGCATTGGCAGATTGAACAGATATACTCATGGTTACCAGTGCAGCAGATATCAATTTCAGATACGCTGAGCTAGCTTTTTTTATGCCCAATGGGCGTGAAGAACTCATAAAAGAACCTTTTGTTCATAAGATAACGACATTCATGGAAAGCACCCATGCAAACATATAGGAGGGAATGGATTAATGTTGAGGTGGGCGCAAAAGGCCTTCGACTAGGCCGTCAGTGACGTTGCGGGAATAACTGTATTGATTGGTATATAACGGTTTAGATACGTCATTTATTGGGTGCTGTGCCAGAAACTTAATCTGTCCACATTGACACAGCACACAATGGAAACACTTAGACTCTTCACTCGACGTATTATCACCAGCATTTACATTTTTTTCGGGAACATCATAAGTGCCTATCGACTTTGATTGTTCAGGGACTGACGATACCTCCGCAGGGTAGTCATCGCATTGAGCGGCGAACGAAAAGCCCGATTGACACATGAGCAAAGTAATAAGTAGCCATGCCAACCTACGCAG
>NZ_JBEONZ010000051.1:0-16333 GCF_040308705.1 Pseudoalteromonas sp. 19-MNA-CIBAN-0066 | reverse complement strand
ATTACTTTTGATAAGACATTCCATGTCCCGTCTGTTAACATTAATCTTGGCATGTAGGTTCGGTGTAAAGTTTTCTGACGAATTCAATTATACCTTATCTTCATGCTGTTTGTTTTTCATACCACAAAGATCAACACGCCCTAGTAATCTCTCCGAAAAATAATAGCAGCTAAAAGTAGAGTTTTTCATAACCTAGGTTCAGGAGATTCTGCATAAAAAATCAAAATTTACGGGTTGTCAGAGCTTTTCGATCATTAAACAATCTGAAGCAGGCACGGCTGTTCCTGAACTTTGCCGAGAGCGTAGTATGAGCGGCGCTCCTTTTTATAAATGGGGTGCTAAATATGGATGCTTAATTGATAGAATGGTTAACAGTGCTTGAAGATGAAAACCGACGACTCAAGGAAATACATGCTGAAGAGCTTATAAAAAATCTATATTATTCAAGTATTTATTGAAAAAATTGTCAAGCTAAGTGGGAAAAATTACTTGCTCAGCAGTCAGTGGCTAAACATAAATCATTATTCGCTTTGCCAGTTTAGTATCTTCTATCAGTCAAAATTCATTGATGAACTGCCTTAAACGCTTTCCTAAGCAAGTCGATACAGATACATAATTAGGTATTACAGAGTGGTTAGCTTATACAAATAAAATATCGCAATAGGCCAAATAGATGAGGAGATTTTGAGATAAGATATTGGTCAAATTTAATTGACCAATAAATTTAAAGTAATTGTTTTTATAGTAAATACTAGGAAGGGTAATAGAGTTCATAGAAAAACTTATCATATAATGCAACACTTAGTTGTTTACCATTTATGAAAACATCAAGAGGCCCGTAAAATTGTGAAAAATTAGGCAGAAAATAACTTTTATCGGATGTTAAGAAGGAAAGTTTAACACTTCCTTTTGAACTATGATCAAAAGTTACATTTACTTTGTCTAGTAACCCTGCTTCGCCAGGTAATTTTAAAATACCTTCAGTAACACTAATTTTTATATTGTCTATATTTGTTTGTGACTCTAATGACTCAAATAACTCTAGACTAGGATCAAAATCAAATCTATCAGCTAATTTTTCAAGCTTGTTTGCAAGGTCTTTTGCTGAAGATGGATGCCTTTCTAATTTCATCATTACATATAGCTCTTCAAAAGTTAATTCTTCTATAGTGTCTTCTGAAGAGTTAGAAAATAGATATATAGGAGTGAAAATAGTATAGCTAATAATAGTGAGGGATAACCAAAGTTGAAATAATGTTTTCATTTTAAATTCCTTTTAAATTCCTTTTAAATTCCTTTTAAATTCTTTAAAAATTATACTATATGGTTAAAGTTAGTGGAACTTATAATTGCCATTTATATAACTCTTTTAATTAACCATGTAGTTTTTATGTAAACTTTTTCTATTTGGAATAGTTAGTTGATAAATAAGATTTTAACAAAACCATATTTATTTGGCAATTGGCAATTGGCTATTGACTATTGAGTCTATGCTAGATTAAAGTTGTTATTATCATAACGAAAATAAATGGAATTATAATGGTATCGTTAGTAATGGGTGGGAATACTAACCTTTCTCAATCAATAGTAAATATAAAGCACTCATTATCTGCTAGCACAGACATTTCTGTTTTTTGCTTGGATGGTGATGGGAAAGTAACTTCAGACGAAGATATGATCTTTTATGGCAACCCTAAGAGCGTTTGTGGAACAATTCATATACAACCCTCTGTGATAAATGTAAATTTAGATCGTGTTCCTCCATACATAAAAAAATTATCAGTTGTAGCCACACTTGATAAAAAGAACTTTTCTGAAATCCCCAACTTCACGCTCGGATGTGACGATTTTACTTGTGAAATAAATACAGCTAACAGGACTGAGTCAGCTTTAATTTTATTAGAAATTTACAATAGAAATAATAGCTGGAAGGTAAAGCTAGTAGCTCAAGGATTTAACGGCGGTTTAAAACCTTTAGCTGAGCATTATGGCGTTGATATTGAGGATGAACCTGTAGTTGAGCCTTCATCATCTAAGGCGGCACCTGTAACTACACCAGCACCAAAAGTTAATTTGAGTAAAATTAATTTAACTAAAAGCTCTCCTAAAGTTGATCTAATCAAAAAGGCTGGCTTATTAGGCCTTATAAAAGTTAATTTAAACTGGGAAAAGGGCAAAAGCGGCTTTTTTAGTTCAGGAATCGATCTAGATCTTGGTGCATACATTGAGCTGAAAAACGGTGACAAGAGCATAATTCAAGCTTTAGGGAATCGTTTTGAATATAGCCCTTACATTAAGTTATTAGCAGATGATAGAACAGGTGACAGCTCAAGCGGTGAGTGGATACATATAGACGGTAATAGTATTAATAACGTAAAGCGTATTATTATTTTTTCATTCATTTATTCAGGCAGCCCAAATTGGGATAAAGCAAATGCTGTAGTAACGTTGCATGTGCCAGACATGCCCCCGATTGAAACCCAGCTAAATGAAACGTCAAGTAATACAGGTTTTTGTGCTATTGCAGAGCTAACAGTTGAAAATAATATAGTTGCAGTAAAAAGGCTTAATCGTTTTTTCAAAGGTCATGCTGATTGCGATAAAGCATATGGGTGGGGCTTTAAATGGACAGCAGGAAGTAAATAACGAACTAAAAATGAGAAGAGTCAAGGTCTTATAGCTTGAGATATATTGCAGTATTACCTTGCTCTTATTTAGATAGTTCATTATGGTATTATTTTTTAAGTAGATACATTAAATCTGTATCGTAAGTGTTTTATTTTTATTCGTATACATAAATTATAAAGGAGTTTTAAAATGGCAGTATCTTTACAAAAAGGTGGTAATGTTTCTCTAGAGAAAGTTGCTCCAGGGATGACAAATTGTCTATTAGGTCTAGGTTGGGATTCTCGCGCCACAGACGGTGCTGATTTTGACCTAGATGCATCAGTATTTATGCTTAATGCAGAAGGCAAGGTAAAAGCTGATAACGGTTTTATCTTCTTCAATAACCTAGTTTCTGAATGTAAATCAGTAGAGCATACTGGTGATAACTTAACGGGCGAAGGCGAAGGCGATGATGAATCAGTCAAAGTTAGTCTTAAAGATATCCCTGCAGATATTACTAAAATTGTAGTTGCTGTAACTATTCATGATGCTGAAACAAGAAAACAAAACTTTGGTCAAGTATCAAACGCATTTATCCGTATTGTTAATTCTTCATCGAATGAAGAAGTTGCACGTTATGACCTATCTGAAGATTACTCAATTGAAACAGCATTGATTTTCGGTGAGTTATACCGCCATAACAGCGAGTGGAAATTTAAAGCGATTGGCCAAGGTTTTGAAGGTGGTCTTGCACCTTTAGCTCGCCAATACGGCGTATCGGTTTAATACCACACCACATTAGTTTACCAATAAATCAGTTGAAATTAATTATAGTTTCAGCTGATTTTTTTTAATATAAAGGATTTAAAATGGCAATTTCATTACAAAAAGGTCAGAAAATCAGCCTTGAAAAATCTAATGGCTCTACTTTAACAAACATCTGTGTAGGCGTTAACTGGGGAGCTATAGAGAAAAAAGGCTTCTTTGGCAAAAAAATGGTTGCGGTAGATTTAGACGCAAGTTGTGCAGTTTTTGATGCCAATAAAAAATTATTAGACATAGTATACTTTGGGAAGCTAGCTTCAACGGGGATTCAGCATTCTGGTGACGACTTAACCGGTGATACTGATGGTGATGATGGACTAGATAACGAAGTAATTAACGTTAACTTGGGACAATTACCGGCTGCTGCAGAACAAATTGTATTTGTACTTAACTCGTTCAGTGGCGATGATTTTAAAACAATTCCTTTTGCATCAATTCGTTTATACGAAGGTACACCTGGTCGCGTAGACTCAATTCACGCAGTGTACGATATTGCGAACGACCCTAAATTTGCGGGCTCTGTTTCTATGATTTTAGGTAAATTGTATAAGCATAATGGCAACTGGAAATTTTCTGCAATTGGTGAAACAACAAGCGATAAAAAGCTTGAGCAAACTATCAAAACGGCTGAAAGTAGTTACCTGTAAAGAATTTATAGATATTAAAGGAGTCAATAATGGCTATATCCTTACAAAAGGGTGCAAATGTTTCTCTTGAAAAAATCGCACCTGGTATCAGTAAATGTTTAGTAGGGCTTGGTTGGGATTCTCGTTCATCAGATGGTGCCGATTTTGATTTAGACGCATCAGCGTTTATGTTGAATGAAAGTGGAAAAATCATATCTGATCAACACTTCATTTTTTATGGTGCGTTAACTTCACCTTGCTTATCAATTGAGCATACTGGAGATAATTTAACCGGAGAAGGTGACGGAGATGATGAGTCAATAAAAATTGATTTAGAGGCTGTTCCTAATAACGTTCATAAAGTTATTATTGGTGTAACCATTCATGATGCGAATGCCCGTTCTCAAAATTTTGGGCAAGTGTCGAATGCGTTTATACGCGTTGTTAATGAAAAGTCAGATGAAGAAATAATTCGTTATGACCTATCAGAAGATTACTCAACTGAAACAGCCATCATTTTTGGTGAGCTGTATAGACATAATAATGAATGGAAATTTAGAGCGGTTGGTCAAGGGTATGCAGGTGGTCTGCATGCTATGGCTGTTAATTATGGCGTTAATATTGCCTAGTCGGAGAAAGACGTGTTAGATACAATATTACCATTTATATATATTATTTTGTCGTGTTACTTACTTAAGTATGCATGTGACACTTTTGAGCAGGCAGCAGGGTATTTAGGTCGCAATTTCCCGCCAGGGGTAAAAGGCGCGACAGTGAATGCTATCGGTTCTAGCATGCCTGAAATGTGTGTTGTGATTGCTTGTTTATTTTGGTTTAACGACCCGTCTTTAGTAATGGTTGCTTTAGGTGTTACTGCTGGTTCTGCGATCTTTAATGGTTGTGTTATACCTGCTTTGTCTATCATTATGGCGAAAGATGGAAGTGGTAAATCGGTAGAACATATTGAACTAAACAAACATGTACTTTTACGTGATGTTTTTTGGGTTTTAACCGCTGAAATAGCATTAATTGTATGCCTTGGTTTTAATAGCTTTACAATTTTGATGGCCGTTATATTAAATGTAATTTATTTATTATATGCAGTTCATTTATATTTTGATGCTAAAAGTCACAAAGCTGGCGACGATGATGAAGAATATGAGTATGAAGAGATAGAAGACAAAGGATTTATTGCGAATATATTTACTTTTAACTTTAATGCAATTTTTTTCTCTAATCGTGCATTTTCTGCAACTAGTGCAGTAATTGTTTTATCATTAGCTATTGCGGTTATCTCAGGTGCATCACACATACTAGTTGAAGGTGTTTTAGGCAGCGCAACAGTATTAGGTGTACCTCAATTTTTTTCTGGTTTAGTTTTTGGTGCTGCAGCATCGTCTGTACCTGACTTAATTTTATCAGTTAAAGATGCTCAAAAAGGTGAATATGAGGATGCAGTTGCAAACCCATTAGCATCTAACACTTTTGATACGACTATTGCATTTGCATTACCGCTGCTGGCTTGGTTTATAATTAATGGTGTAGATTCGCTACCACTTGTGCAAGATGACAATTTAACAATATTACGTTGGTCTATTGTTGGTATTACTGCGGCAGTGGCTGCAAGTTTATTATTTAATTACAAAAGAGTAACAAAAAAGATAGCTTACTTTTTACTTGCTATGTTTGTAATTTGGGCAGGAAGTATGTATTTCGTTATTCAATAATGATTTAATAATAATTAAATAGAGATTTAATCAACCTCATATTAAATAGTGTGAAGTTGATATAAATTAAGAAATGGGCTTATATTTTAAGCCCATTTATAATTTATATGTATGGAGTTTAGTATTTACCTTCATTACACATTGTTACTTGAGTATTTAAAGTTGGCTCTAAAAAAATAATTAACGTGCACATCAATAAAAAACTTACACACTAGCTTTAATGTAATTGGCCTATAAATATATTAAAAATTATTCAGTCAAACAGGAGCATAATAGTAACTGGGGTTTTTATAAGCATACGGAAATATAACTGGAAAATATGAAACATATCTACGACATTAAAGCCGGTACAATCTCGTTAAAAACGGCTGAAGAAAAAACAACATTAGATCGTATTTTGACATTTGCTTGTCGAGAAAATCCTAAACGCTATTTTATTTTAGTAAATAAATTGATAGGACGTTACACCCCAACTTCACCTAAAATAATGAGACAAACTTACAATCAACTAGCTGAAAAGATAGGTGAGGGGCCTCAAACCTATGTTGTGAGTTTTGCTGAAGCTGCAACAGGATTAGGAGCAGGTGCTGCTGACAGTTTGGCCCACATTCAAAATGATGATGTTTATTTTCAGCATACTACAAGGCATAAACTAGATGAAAAATTATGGTTTACTGTAGATGAAGAGCATAGCCATGCAGTTAATCACATGTTTTATCAACCAAGTGAAAATTTATTAAGCTCTATAATTAAATCTAAACGACTTGTTATAGTTGATGATGAAATTACTACTGGGCGTACTATCAAGGTTTTGCTTTTAAAAATACTTCCTTACTTACCCGATTTAGAAGAAATAGTTGTTACGTCAATTGTCGATTTAATGGGTGAGCAAAACTATTTACATGACTTGAATTTGGATGTTCCAATTCGCTATGTTTCCTTACTTAAGGCTAATATTAGTTTAGATAAAGACCCAGACTTTAACCCCCAACTCCCTGATAAAGTAAACTCTAAGCTTACTAATGGGGCATCTGTAAACGACACGGGTAGATGTGGTTTACTAATGCCTTATAAAGAAAAAATAAACAGCATTAGTACATCTCAAAGTACGGTCGTTATTGCGGATGGAGAGCATCAATACATTCCGTTTCTATTAGCTGAAAGGCTTGAAAATGAAGGCGTTGAAGTTGTTTTTCAATCAATTAACCGATCACCAATATTGCTGTGCGATACAATCGTTAATAAGCATAGAATTGCTACAGTAGAAAATGATAGTGAACATTATTTGTATAATTTCTTCCCTGAAAACAAATCAATATTTGTTGTTAGTGAAAGAAATTACGAAGGACTACTATTTACAGATGAGGTTAAATACCACGAATGGAAATGCTAGCGTATCACACTTCAAGGCTATTTGTATTTACTGATTTAGACGACACACTGTTTAAAAGCCTTAAAAGTGACGTATCTATTGTAGCAACAACAAATAACGAAGGTGAATCTCAAGGGTATTCTTCGCTACAGCAGCAAAAACTACTTAATGTTTTTGAAGCAGCAGGTGGCGTATTTATACCGGTGACAGGCAGAAGAACAAATTCGTTTTTAAATTGTAGCCTACCTGTTATTAAAAACACACCGTATGCAGTGGTATCACATGGCGCCATTATATTAGATCAAAATCATACATTGTTAGAGCAATGGCATGAATTTATTAAAGTAGAGTTTAATCTAGCATTGTGGGAAAGCGAGTTAGTAAAAATGTTTGATCATGTACATAATCATTTTACAGCATTAAGTGATGCCGTGCGGGTAAGGCTTATTGTTGACCAAGGTATAACTGCTTATGTATGTGTTAAAGTATCGAAAGGTGATTACAGTGAAAATAAAGCTAAAGATGTTGATTTGTATTTAAAAAGCATACTTCCTAATGACATGTTATTACACAGTAATGGACGTAATTTTGCGATGTTACCACCTTACGCAAGAAAAGAGGTCGCTGTTAAGTTTATTAAAAATAAATTGCAGATTGGAGAGAATGACACGGTGTTTAGTATTGGCGACAGCATCAGTGATTTACCTTTTATGAAAGAAGCTGATTTTTTAATTGTTCCTGACGGTTCACAAATTCTTGATAGGGAATAAAATCAATGAAAACACCATTAATTGGTAGTTATCCAGAGCATGATTGCATGTTTTTATTAAAAAAAATAAAACCAGAATTTCATTCGATCGAAGACAAAGAGCGTTTAATTCAAACAGGTAAATTACATTATTCTCAGATGGTTAGCCAAGAAAATAGACCAACTCCTGAATATGAAAAATTATTTCATGATTTAACAGCAAAATATAAGTATAAATTGGCTAAAGAAGTTCTCAATCTATCATGTCTAATTTCTGAAAATATTAAGCAAGATGTGTGTATTGTTTCTCTAGTTAGAGCTGGCACACCTATTGGCGTGCTTGTTAATAAAGGTATAAATAATTACTCACAATATAATTCAACCCATTATTCAATTAGTATTGTTCGTGATAAAGGTATTGATGTTAATGCATTAGATTACCTTATTTTTGATTTAAAAACACCTCCTCAAAGTATTGTATTTATTGATGGCTGGACTGCTAAAGGTGTTATTACCAAAGAGCTTAAAAAAGCGATTGCGGAATATAATATTAGCCGTAAAGTTAATATAGGCAATTCGTTATATGTTGTCTCCGACATCGGTGGAACTGCTGATTACTCAGTAACTTTTGAGGATTATGCAATTCCCAGTGCATTAATGAACTCAACCGTAAGTGGTTTGATTAGTCGCTCAGTTATTAATGATCAGATTAAAAAAGACGACTTTCATGGCTGTATTTCATATGAACATTTAGCTCAATACGATTATTCAAATAAGTTTATTTCAGAAGTATCTAATTGTTTTAAAGAAACAGATTATAAATTATCAGCTGTGCCAGATGAGCAGCATAGAGAAACGCGTAATCAGCTAACGCAAAGTTATATTGGTTTGCTAATGAATAAATTTAATGTAACCGATATAAATAGAATTAAACCCGGTATTGCTGAAGCAACACGAGTAATGCTTCGCCGAGTACCAGATCTTTTGATAGTGAATGATGCGAATAACCCAAACACCACACATTTAATTACTATAGCCAATGAAAAAAGCATTGAAGTGTGTGTACTTCCTGATATGCCTTTTGGTGCTTGCGCACTTATTAAAGATGTAGGTTAGGTATGAAAAAAATTGCAATATTTGATTTTGACGAAACACTAGTGAAAGAAAACTCTTTGAGCTTTTTATTCAAATATTTTCTAGGTAGAAGGCCTCTATTTACTTATCTTTTACCCATTGTAGCAAAGCGAAAGATTTCTAGGGAAATTATAAAAAATGAGATTAAACAGCATTTTTATAAACTTTCTTTAAACAATAAAAGTAACGAACTGGTATTTGAAGCGGGTGTAAATACAGCCGAAAAATTAACCCCGATTAAATCTGTGCTAGATCGTATGATGACATTAGATGCTCAAGGTGTGGAAATATGGATTATTACCGCTTCACCGCAATTTTTTATCGAAGGCATTGTCAATAAACTGAAGTGGCCAGTTGAGAGAGTAATAGGTACACTCTTAAAGGAAGATGATAATGTACTTAATGGCTTAATTGGTACAGAGTGTCAAATTGAAGAAAAAGTGGCGCGATTTAATGCGTTAATAGCAGATGAAAAATTAACGTGTTTAGTCAAAGAGGCTTATGGTAATTTGCCTGCAGACATACCGATGTTAGAGCTTGCTGAAAAAATGTTTTATGTTAAAAATGGACAATTAAGTCCATTTATAAATATCAATGGAGAATAGTATGAGTTTTTGGAATAACGTTAAAGAAAAAATAAGCGATGCAAACGACAGTCTACAAAAAAACATCGGACAATTTAAAAACAAAAAGTTTGCAGATGCTTCAATGGCTATATGTGCTTTAGTTGCAGCGGCTGATGGCGATATTGACGCAGATGAGCGTAAAAAAACAGCTGGGTTTATTGTATCTAACGAATCTTTAAAAGTTTTTTCTGCTTCTGATTTAAAAGAGAAGTTTGATTTTTATTGCAACAAATTAGAAGCCGATTACGACTTTGGTAAAATAGAAGCAATTCAAGCTTTGAGTGTTTTAAAGGGTAAGCCAGACCAAGCACGCGCATGTATTCAGTTAGGTATTATTATTGGCGGTGCTGATGGCGATTTTGACGCAGACGAAAAACGTGCAATTAAAGACGCTTGTAATGCGGTAGGTATTCCTGCATCTGAGTTTGATTTATAAATCAGTAAATGAAAATTATTGTGCAGATAAGATAGTTAATAAATATGTGAATATATTAATAATGACAAATATTAGTTCTATGTTTAATTGCTTATCTATGCATGAGATTTTTATTACTTAATAAGGAGCTCATTATGAGACGTTTACCTGTATACCTATTATTAGACACATCTGGCTCTATGTATGGAGAGCCGATTGAATCAGTTAAAAATGGTTTACAAACCCTACTTTCTTCACTTCGTCAAGACCCTTATGCGCTTGAAACTGCTTTCTTATCAATAATAGAATTTAACACTAAAGCTATCCAGTCAGTACCACTGACTGATTTAATGTCGTTTCAATCACCCGATTTAATACCTTCAGGTACTACATCACTTGGCGCTGCACTTACCTTACTTGCCAGTAAAGTGAATGAAGAAGTTAAAACAACAACGCTTGACGAAAAAGGTGATTGGCGCCCACTTGTTTTTGTTTTTAGCGATGGTGGTGCAACTGATGACTTTCAAAAAGGTATAGATGATTTAAAAGCAACTCAAATGGGTATTGTAGTGGCATGTGCTGCAGGTCACCATGCAAAAATAGACGAGCTTTCAAAAATTACTGAAAACGTTGTGCATCTTGAAAATGCAGACTCCAATGCGATTTCAGCCTTTTTTGAATGGGTATCTGCAAGTATTTCTACAAACTCTCAAAAAGTCGAAAATGGTGAGTCAGAAGCCTCACAACTATCGGATCTTCCTCCGCCACCACCTGAAATTAACTTAGTTGATTTAACTAAGAAGTAGGAGTGACTAATGAGTCGACGTTTACCTGTATACCTTTTAATAGATAGCTCTGGCTCTATGCAAGGAGAGCCAATTCATGCTGTTAATGTGGGTATTAGCGCAATGCTTAGTGCATTACGACAAGATCCTTATGCACTAGAATCTGTCTATATATCTTTAATTACATTCGATCGAGAAATAAAAGAGCTTTTACCTTTAACACCTCTCGAAAGTGCACAATTCTCGGAGATTGAACTACCCAAATCAGGTGCTACCCATATGGGTGAAGCACTTGAGTTTGTGGTTGATAAAGTTTCAAAAAATGTAATTAAATCCTCTGATACCACTAAAGGTGACTTTAGACCCATGCTGTTTATTATGACAGACGGGTCACCATCAGATTTAATGGTATTTAAAGAAAGTCTACCAAAAGTCAAAGCAAGCAACTTTGCTGAAATAATTGCGTGTGCGGCGGGCCCTAAGGCAAACCCTGAGTTTTTAAAGCAATTAACGAGTAATGTTGTTGTCTTAGACAACATGGAAAGTTCGGCATTTTCACAATTTTTTAAGTGGGTAAGTGACTCTATTGCAGCTGGCTCTATGAGTTCAGGTGTTGATGGACCATTAGAAAACTCACTACCACCTCCACCGGCGGAGTTTCAAATCGTATTATAAGGAAATAACATGCGTAGATTACCTATTTTTTTTGTTATAGATGTATCTGAGTCTATGACTGGAGAGCCTATTGAGTTGATGGAAAAAGGCATCGAAAACATTGTTTCTTCTTTACGTCAAGACCCTCATTCATTAGAAACTATTTTTATTAGTGTTATAGCATTTGCTGGTAAGGCTAAAACAATTGCGCCTTTAATTGATTTGATTTCTTTTTACCCTCCTAAAATTCCGGTTGGTGGTGGTACGTCTTTAGGTGGCGCATTAAACGTATTAATGGATGAAATAGATGCCAATGTAAATAAAACCACCTATGAAGAACGTGGTGATTGGGAGCCCATTGTTTTTCTTATTACGGATGGAAAGCCAACAGATGATCCTAGCCAGGCAATTATACGTTGGCAAAGTAAGTATGCTACAAATGCCAGTCTTATTGCTATTACATTGG
The DNA here is from genome assembly GCF_040308705.1 of Pseudoalteromonas sp. 19-MNA-CIBAN-0066. Classification (NCBI taxonomy): domain Bacteria; kingdom Pseudomonadati; phylum Pseudomonadota; class Gammaproteobacteria; order Alteromonadales; family Pseudoalteromonadaceae; genus Pseudoalteromonas; species Pseudoalteromonas sp. 19-MNA-CIBAN-0066. The sequence continues at coordinate 4,348 of NZ_JBEONZ010000051.1, read as the reverse complement.
GCTTAAATGCAGATATAAATATATTAAATCAAGTAGCAAATCCGGTACTAGCACTAGAGAAGACAGATAAAAATCAATTTTTTAAATTTATAGAATGGGTCAGTGCCTCTGTTAAAGCACAAAGCCAAATGATAGAGCTTGATAACAAAAATCCCCCCGTATCTTTAGAAAAAGTTAGTAATGCTGGCTTAACAGTAATGGATAGTACAGGCGAGGCGAGTGCGTCTGATTCAAGTTGCGTAACGTTAACAGGCCGTTGTTCAAGCAACCGTCGTCCTTATTTAATTAAATACGCCAAACCAAAGGTTGTTGAAGGGATGGAGCGTTTTATTCAAAATCATCAGTATTATCATCTCGAAGGCGCATATAAATTAGAAGAAAGTTACTTTGAATGGTCCTCAGATGACTATGTTGCAGAGCAAGTTGATACATCTTCTCTTGATGGCATTCCGCCTTGCCCGCAGTGCGGTAATCAGTCAGCTTTTGCTATGTGCGGTTGTGGTAAATTGTTGTGTATTGGTGATGAGGATATCGTAATGTGCCCATGGTGCGAAACAAACATTAAATTTAGCCAAGGAAATAGTGAGTTCTCAATTACGCGAGGGCAGGGCTAATGAGAAAAGTAAAGCTTGAACAAACATTATTAGAGACTCTATACCAAGCTTCACTCACAAATACAAAGAAGTCATTTGTACAAAAGCGTGCTAATCAGTATTTAGATCGAATTGTTATACAACACCATATTAATGCATTGCTTAAAGAGCTTGCGCCATTGGTGGAAAATGACAAAGGTATGCGTCGCTTAACAAGATTAGAGGGCGGTAAATTGGATAAAAAACAGAATAATTTAAATGTAGATAAAAAAATTCCGCCGTTAGTTATTAATTTACGCCTTCCTAATCTTAGAGTGAATACCGCGTTCTCAGAATCGATATCCCTTGAGAGTGAAACTGATGCAAAAGTCAGCTTTTTTCAAACTAAAAGTATTGATGAATTTGAGGGCATAAACTTTGATGCTGATAAACTAACGTTTTTTGGTACTACGGACCAGATTGGCGATTATAAGTTTGATTTATACGGCTCAACGCCACTCGCTAATGGTCAGGTCCAGGGTGTGGTTGTAAGAGTAAAAGTAACTTTTGTGCCAGACCCAAGGTCACTTTGGAAAAATATCCCCTCAGATGACACAGCCCGTTTTCATAAACCAGATACTTACCATGCTTATTGTGAAAATAGCAGCATGTTATTAATGGGGAGCAGTGTAAGAGGTCGCTCACATGCTCACAAAGGTATTCATCGCGATGATGATTTTAAACTTTACTGCGATGATTCATCTGAATGGGTTATTAGCTGTGTTGCTGATGGAGCAGGTTCGTGCAAATATTCTCGCCAAGGCGCATTTGTAGCGGTGAACAGTGCAACCAATTCACTTAAAGAATCTTTAAATGGTCATTATGGCACTGAACTTGAGAGAGCATATAACGACTTCTCTAACGAGAATAGCGAAGAAAACCAAAAGTCATTACTAGAAGCTTATCAACATACCATTGTTAAAGCCGTTTTTAGCGCTGCAAAAGCGATACATAGTAGTGTTGATGCAAACCAAGGCGACAGTGTAAAAGACTTCTCTACAACGTTAATACTTGCCGCACATAAAAAAGTTGAAGAGGGTTATCTTGTTATCTCTTTTTGGATTGGTGACGGTGGTATTGCAATATATGATAAAAATAAAAAAGTAGTGTTAATGGGCGAACCAGATAGTGGTGAATTTGCTGGGCAAACACGATTTTTAGATAATAAAATATTTGAAGATGGAAGTGTTTACAGGCGCGTAAAAATGGATAAAGTTGAGTCCATGAGTGCGCTTATTTTAGCTACGGATGGGATCACGGATGCGTGGTTTGAAACAGAAAAACAGCTAGAATCACTACTTCATTGGGATAAGTTATGGAATGAGCTAGAACCGCATATTATGAACAAAAATCGCGAAAGTGGATTACAAGGGTTAACTCAGTGGATGGATTTTTGGTCTAAAGGTAACCATGACGATCGTACTATTTCTGTTTGCCTCGTTAAGGAGTGATTTATGGCAGTTGTTAAAATAAATGCACTTGATGGCTCTAAAGTAGAGTATGTAGACGAAATTATTGGCTCAGGAGTAATGAAAGATGTGTACTTTAGCCCTTGCAAAACATATGTTGTCGCTTTTTATAGAGATAAATTAGACGGTGCAAGCATAGAGCGACTTGAAATGATAACGGGTCGCTACCGTGAAAGTATTTTTCAGCATGAAACCGGTGATTACTGGAAAAGTTTTTTTTGTTGGCCAGAAAAAATAATTGAACATAATGGTCTTACAGGCATTGTAGTGCCATCGTACCAGGCTCATTTTTTCTTTGATTATGGCTCAGTCAATAATGATTTTTTAAATATTAAAGGTAAAGAAAAACAAGGTAAATGGTTTGCATCTGCTAACAATCAAAATCGCTTTTTAGATGAACGTGAAAAAGGAGATTGGTCTAAATATCTTAAAATATCTCTTACTATTGCTAGAGCCGTTCGTAGATTACATGCAGCAGGACTTGCTCATTCTGATTTGAGTTATAGAAATGTGCTTGTTTCACCTGTAGAAGGGCTTGCAACCATTATTGATGTAGATGGATTAGTTGTACCAGGAAAGTACCCTCCAGACGTAGTAGGCACACCTGACTTTATTGCACCAGAAGTTGTAGCCACAGCACATCTATCTAAAACAGATCTAGCTAGGTGCTTACCCAATATATCAACAGACAGACACGCGCTTGCTGTATTAATTTATAACTACTTATTATTGCGCCACCCCCTACGAGGCGATAAAGTAAGAGATTTAGATCCTCAAAAAGATGAAACGTTATCAATGGGCGAAAAAGCTTTATTTGTTGAGCATCCTACAAACGCTGATAACAGAATAAAAGTAGAAAGAGTAAAACCAACCGAACTGCCATGGAAAGACACTAATAAACTACCTTACTCAATTACCGGCCCTTACATAAGTAAGTTATTTGAAAGGGCTTTTATAGAAGGACTTCATGCACCTCAAAAAAGACCAACTGCAGATGAGTGGGAAAGTGCGCTAATTAAATCGATTGATTTGATTCAGCCATGCGTTAATGCGGAGTGCAAACAAGGCTGGTATATTTTTGATAATACACTCTCACCAACGTGTCCTTTTTGCAGTACTAAATACATAGGGTTGCTTCCCGTTATTAACTTTTACTCTGAAAGAGAAAAAGGGCGCTTTGTCTCTGATGATCACAGGCTAATGGTTTATACAAACCAGTCTTTATACAGATGGCACACCAATCGTTTTGTAACACCAAACGAAAGGTTGAAGAACAGTGATAAAAAGCGACAAGGTTATTTTGTTTTTCATAATGACGTCTGGTATTTAGTAAACGAAAGCATGGCAAACTTAATTAATGCATCAACCAAAGAAAGCTACCCATTGGGCAGCCAAATTGAAATTACTGAGGGCATTAATTTACTAATTGGTAATGAGAGAGGCGATCGATTGCTGAATATTCAAATGGTTGATAGTAAATAATATTTATGGACTAAATCTATACCAGTGTATATAGCAATTTAAATAGCAACTTTTTATATAAAGGACAAATGATAGAAAAAAGTTTGTTTGCTGCTGGCGCTGGAATGGACTAGCTTAGCTAGTGCTATTTTGGCGCATATTTCAGGTATGCTTGATTTACACTTTAGTAGTTGGCTTTTAATGTAGCAGCAGGCTGTGTTGTCTCATTAATAGTACCTAATTTAAAAGTTCAAGTAGCACTAATTGGTGGCGCAATCGGTCTTCTTGTTATGAATCTATGCGTATTCTATATGATGAGTGCTGTGATTAGTTTTATGGTAGTAGTACCAGAAGAGAGGTGTTGAGGAAAAATCAATTGATATCACATTAAAGCCAGTTGGAATTAGACTAGAATACACAATACTCACGCTCAAAGGATAGACTCGCCCTTTTTATTATCAATTAGTAAAATCACCATCGGTTTGTTAAGCTTTAGTGAGGAATTATGAGCTTACTCAAAGCTTATTTTAATTATGGAGTAATTTACTAATGAAAAACCCTATTGTATCTTTTCTAATACTTAGCTTTATTACTGGCTGTTCAGCCTAAAAACACGCCATTATTGCTGGTGAATCTGAATTTACAGGCGATAAAGCGTGTCGAAACTATCTTAATGATCAAGATATCCTCGCTAAAAAAGCATAATATCCACGGCAAGATCATTATAAATTGAACTTATAGAGCAAGTAGTGATCAGATCAAGGCATAATAATTACTTGGTCGCAT
>NZ_JBEONZ010000050.1:0-16719 GCF_040308705.1 Pseudoalteromonas sp. 19-MNA-CIBAN-0066 | reverse complement strand
TAAATTATTGTGCTTTTCTATTATGCAGTTTTCAATATTAAAATTATGCTGTAAAAAGTGTTTAACGGCTGCTAAATCAAGTGAGTTATGAGCGTTAATCAGCAGTTCGCAATGGCTGGTTTTATCATCTAATTGCCATACTTTTATAGCTATTACTTGCTCTATATTAAAGTTTTTGGTGAGAGCGCATGTAACAGCTTGGGTATCAAAGTTATTAGGCGCAGCTTGCATTAAAATGCGACAGCTTTGTTTAAGCAGTAACACGCCATGGTAAATAACATAAATAGAAATTAAAATTGTCGCAATTAAATCAACTATATACCACTGGTACAAAATAATTAAAGTACCTGCAACAATAACCACAACAGACGCCATCGCATCAGATACATTATGAATAAAAGCAGCTCTTATATTCATACTGCTATTTGCGCCAGCTCGGTAAGTTAAAAGTGCAGTGATTAAATCTATTAGCAGGGCAAATGCAGCCACCCACACTATGATCCAACCATCAATTGGCTGCGGGTTTAAATAACTGCTCATAGCTTCAAAAATTAAATACACACCTATCAGTATTAATGTACTGCTATTGAACAAAGTAGCTAAAATTTCGGCGCGCTTGTAGCCAAAGTGATGTGTGTTATCGGCAGGTTTGTTACCAATTTTACGCGCAACAAGGGCAATAAATATAGCGGCTGCATCACTAAGATTATGCAGTGCGTCTGCCATGAGTGACAAACTGCCAGAAAATATTCCGCCAATAACTTGCGCAACAGTAAGCAGAACATTAATGGCAACAGCTAGCGCGAGTTGCTTGTTACTTTGGCTGTCGTCTACATGGCTGTGTGCATGGTCATGACCCATAATATCCCCAAGTAACTACTTATATTAAGATTGTTATATCACGAGCAGCTAAAAACAGCTACACGGGGCTTGATGAAACTTAGCTAACTCATTGTGTATACTTAGGCGTATATCTAGTTAAAATCCAGGTAGCAGTACTGTTTGTAAAACACATAAAAAATTCATGGGCTTATTAGCGCAAAACTTGCGTCTTAGGCTTTTTAATGCATTAATACATAGTATTAAAATGGGTAAAATTACTAGGTAATTCAGGTATGAATAAAGGTTTGAGCTTCACAAAGCTAGCAGGTAAAGGACAGTCTGTACAAAGTAAGCTAACTATAGCCTTTGTAGTTATTGCATTAATACCTTTGTGTTTGTTTTCTTGGCTGAGCTTTAAGCGAATAAATAATACATTAGAACAACACGCCCAAACTGAATTACAACAGGTAACAAATATTGCTCAGCAGTTTAGTCGCTTTTGGCTGGCTGATTATATTAAAGATTTTAAGTTACTTAAAAACCAGTTAACGACTAACTCTGTGCAACAACAAAGTGCAATAACTGAGTTTGTTAACGTATACGAATTTGTAAATAATGTAGAGCTAATAGATAGCGCAGCTTTGCTTGCTACACCTACATCTTCTTTTATTAGCAAAATAGCTCCTCAATCGTTAACTAATATCCATACTAGCTTGAGTGAGCATGCAACGCCTTCATTTCAATCATTTTTAATTGAAAAACAACCACATTTTATTATTGCGCTTGGTATATATAATACGGAGCAACAATTAAGCCGTATTCTTTTAGCCGATATAAACCCCCAGTGGCTAATGAATCAATTAAATGCAATGTATACTAAAAACAGCGAGCTTAGTTTTAGTTTATTGCCAAGTAATAGTTTGCCTTTATTAAACCAACAGCCATCAACAGAGCAAACATTATTAAATAAAACACAATTAATGCAAAAAACGTTTACCTATAACAACGAAAATAATGATGTAATGTATGGCTTTGTTAGTCAGCTGAATTTTTTGGGTGATCAAAGCTGGCTGCTATTAGTGTCTAAGCCGAATGTTCAGGAGCTAACAAATACTTATTCTATTAAGTATTTTGCTTTGGCAACACTGCTTATGTTGTTGGCTGTTTTAGCGTGCTCTTGGTGGTTTGGTCGAGTATTGTTTCATCCATTAAGGCGCTTAACAGCTCTTGTTGATAAAATTACCAAGGGGAAAAGCACCCAAGTACCTATTTTACCCGACAGCCAAGAGTTTAATTTGTTATCGAGTAAGCTGTGTAAATTGGCCGAAAATAAACAGCAACAACTAACAGAGTTTTATAAACAAGGGGCTGAACTACAGGTTGTGCTAAGGCACTTAGCAGAGCAAAAAAGTGCACTTGATGAGCACGCGATTGTGGCTGCAACAGATTTAAAAGGCACTATCACTTTTGTTAATAAAAAGTTTTGTGAAATAAGTGGTTATGACGAACACGAGTTAATAGGTAAAAATCACCGTATTCTTAATTCGGGCACTCACCCAAAACAGTTTTTTAAAGAAATGTACCAAACCCTAAAACAGGGAAAAGTATGGCATGGGAAAATATGTAATAAAGCCAAACAAGGTAATTTATATTGGGTAGATACCACCATAGCGCCATTTTTAGATGAAAATGCTAAGCCACAGAGCTATATAGCCATTCGAACAGATTTAACCGCATTAAAGTTACAAGAAATAGAGCTAGAAGAGCATAAAGCACAACTACAGTTGGTAATAGACACTACCGCTGTGGGAATTTGGGATTGGTACATTGACACAGGTAAAGTCACTTTTAATCACCGTTGGGCTGAAATAATTGGCTATACCTTAGATGAGTTAGGCCCAGCAGTAATAGGCACTTGGTATAAGTATGCCCACCCAGACGATTTAATCGTTTCGGAGCAAAAATTAAACGCTCATTTTTCTGGTGAAACAGACTATTACGTTAATGAAGCACGTATGAAACATAAACAAGGTCATTGGGTATGGATACTAGACACTGCAAAAGTGGTTGAATGGAATGATGATGGCTCACCAAAGCGGATGATAGGTACCCATTTGGATATTACAGAACAAAAAGCAACAGAGCTAGAATTACAAAATAGTCGTGACCAATTTGCCTCGTTAGTAGGCAATATTCCAGGCATTATTTACCGCTGTAAGTACGATAAAGTGTGGACTATGCTTTATATGAGTAAGCAAACTAAAGAGCTTACGGGTTATGACGCTGAGGCAATATTAGAGAATAAGCAGTTAAGTTATTTAGAAATAATTTATTCGGACGATCGTGACGATATTGAAAAAACGATTATTAAGTGCATTGACGAGCACACGCCTTGGTCTGTTGAATACCGGATCATAACGAAAGGTAATGAAGTACGTTGGGTAAATGAAAAAGGCCAAGCCATTTATGACACTGACGGAAACGTATTATATTTAGATGGTTTTATACTCGATATTACAGAGCGTTATCAGGCGCAATTAAAAATAACACGTCAGCAAAGCCTGCTTGAATCTATGAGTAAACAGGGGCAAATAGGTGCGTGGGAAATAGACTTAAAAGCGCAAACGCTTTATTGGTCAGACGAAGTACGCGCAATTCACGAAGTGCCACAGAGTTACTCTCCAGATATAGCCACCGCAATAAATCATTATAAAGAAGGCTATCACAGAGATAAAATTAATGCCCTTTTTGAAAGTGCAATAAGTAGTGGGAAAAGCTGGAATATTGAGCTTATTATTGTTACTTACACTGGCCAAGAACGTTGGGTTAAGTCAATCGGGCAAAGTGAGTTTGAAAACGGCCAGTGTATTCGTGTTTTTGGCTCTTTTCAAAGTATTGATGCACATAAGCGACTTGAACTTGAAAGCGAAAAAGCCAATCGTTACAACAAAAGCTTAGCCATGCTTACTGTTGCACCTGAAGTGCAAAGCAGTGATGTGGCAGAGGTGAAAAAATTAGCCGTTAAGTCTATGTGTGAAGTGCTTGATGTACAGCGCGCTTCTATTTGGATTTTTAACGAACAACGCGATTTAATGATTTGCCATAGTTTAAATATACAAGGGCAAGGTGTTGATTGCTGTAATGCACAGCTCAGTGCAGAGGATTACCCTGCCTACTACGAAGCTATTTATAAACAAAACTTAATAGCCATTGACGATGTTTATAGTCATCCCGCTACCGTTGATTTTATTGAGCACTATGCAAAACCTAATAATATAAAATCTATGCTAGATGCAGTTATTACAACCGGTGACGGAAATTTAGGTATTTTATGCGCAGAAACCGTTGGGGAGTTTCGCCAATGGACGCAAAGCGAAGAAACCTACTTACGCTCTTTAGCAACTTTAGTAGGCAGTACCTTAGTGTCACAACGCCGTAAACAAACCGCTGAGGAATTAAAAATAGCTTTGGTTTTGGCAAAAGAAGCCGGTGTAGCAAAAAGTCAGTTTTTAGCAACTATGAGCCATGAAATACGTACGCCAATGAATGGTGTTTTAGGCATGCTTGAGCTTATTCAGTTAGAGCAACTGCCCAAGCCTATTGAAACTAAAGTAGCAATTGCTAAAACCAGTGCGCATTCATTACTGGGTGTAATAAACGACATTTTAGATTTTTCAAAAGCAGAAGCAGGTAAAATTGAGCTAGAGAGTATTAACTTTAATGCCCGCGATTTAATTGGGGAAGTAGCCGCTGCGCAAGCATTAACAGCTCAAAATAAAGGCATAGAAATAATTTTAGATTTGGTTGCCTTAGAGCCATCGCAGTTAAGTGGCGATCCAGGGAGAATACGCCAAGTATTAACTAATTTATTAAGTAATGCCGTTAAGTTTACAAACGAAGGCGAAGTGGTGGTTAGCGCATCTATTGAGCGTATTGAGGCCCAGCTAATGCTGCAAGTTAGCGTAAAAGATTCTGGTATTGGCATTAGCAAAGAAAAACAACAACAGTTATTTGCGCCCTTTATGCAAGTTGATGCGTCTACTACTCGAGAATATGGAGGCACTGGCCTTGGTCTTGCTATTAGTAAGCAGTTATGTGAACTAATGGGAGGCGCTATTGCAATTAAAAGTAATGCTGGCCAAGGGAGTGAGTTTATCGTCACCATGGAGGTGCTGAAGGGCGATCAACAAGAGCGCTATATGCCAAAGGCTAATATTAATGGGTTAAGTATATTGGTGGTTGATGATAACGAAACAAATCGTTTGGTTATTTCAGAGCAGCTCAAGCACTGGGGAGCTAATGTTGAGCTGGCAAATAATGCCGAACATGCGCTGCTAATTTGTGAAAATAGAGTTAAAAACAATCAGGGCATGTATGACATAGCTGTATTAGACATGCAAATGCCCGGCATGGATGGCATAGAGTTATGTGAAGTATTAAAAGCGCATGCAGATTACAAACATATGCCATTAGTAATGATGACCAGTATTGCAGGCTTAGAGGGGGCTCAGCGCTATTCTGACGCAGGCTTTCAGGCTTACTTTCCAAAGCCAGTAACAACCGCCGATTTAATTTCTGCGCTTTCGGTTATTACTAATAGCGAGCAGCACGAAGCACTGCCATTGGTAACATCTGGGTATATTTCATCGTTGCGCAAAGCCAAAACCATTGAGCCTGCTAAAATATTATTGGTTGAAGATAATCCAATAAACCAGCAAGTATCTACTTTAATGCTTAAAAAGCTCAATTGCGAAACAGTCTTAGCCGAAAATGGTCAACGTGCTTTAGAGGAACTCGCAAAACATGAAGCAGGTTACTTTCAAGTTGTACTAATGGATTGCCAAATGCCGGTTATGGATGGTTATGATGCCACTATTGCAATACGTAAAGGTGAGGCTGGCGAACAGCATAAAGCAATTAAAATTATAGCATTAACAGCCAATGCCATGGATTCAGACAAAGAGCGGTGTATTGCAGCTGGCATGAATGATTATTTAAGCAAGCCAATTGAACTTGATATTTTAAAAGATAAATTAGAGCAATATTTTTAAGGTTAAAGCAGTATGACAAACACAATCGACATTCGTGATGCGCAAGCAAGTGATGCAAAAACCATTTTGCACTTTATTAATGAGCTCGCTATTTATGAAAAAGAGCCACAAGCAGTTAAAACTAATGAACAAGCCATTTTAGATACCCTTTTTAGTGAAGGCGCAACAGCGCATAGCATTATATGCTTTGATGGCGACGAGCCCATTGGCTTTGCTGTTTATTTTTATAATTACTCTACCTGGCTTGGTAAAAACGGCCTCTACCTAGAGGATTTATATGTAAGCCCTGATAGCCGCGGTAAAGGGGCAGGTAAAGCAATAATGAAGCACTTAGCAAATCAAGCGCTGAATAAAAATTGTGGGCGTTTTGAATGGGTGGTATTAGATTGGAATAAACCCGCAATAGACTTTTACGATAGTATGGGCGCTAAGCCGCAAAATGAATGGATTATTTATCGCTTAACAGGGCAAGAGTTAATCGACTTTGCCAAATAAGGCAGAGTGCCTTTTAACACGTTACATAATAAACAGTAACTTAACCATATAATTCCTGCCTTTGGTTAACTTATATGGTTAAGGTCCGAAATTGGCTAGTAAAGTGTGGCGTATACTTTAAGCTTAAGCTTCTTATTAGTAATTAGTGTGTGCGTTTATGAATGATAAACACTGGCAAAAAGCACGGCAGAGTCGCGATCCTCGTTTTGATGGGCTTTTTTATGTGGCGGTTAAAAGTACCGGTATATATTGTCGGTCAATATGCCCAGCCCCCACGGCTAATGAAATAAACGTTACCTATTATCAGTATGCACATAATGCTGCTAAAGCGGGGTTTAGACCCTGCATGCGGTGTAGGCCCGATAGTGCGCCGGGGAGCTTTGCTTGGCAAGGAGTTAAAACCACGACACTGCGAGCAAAACAGTTAATTGATCAAGGTGCTTGTTATGATTGCGAAAAACTCGCGGCAAGGTTAGGGATAAGTAGCCGTTATTTAAGGCGTTTATTTACTCAGCACTTTGGTATTTCGATCACGCAATACCGTCTTTTCAATCAGTGTCATTTTGCTAAAAAACTGATCCAAGAAACCACTCTACCGCTAACGCACATTGCTTTTGCAGCGGGATTTAATAGCATTAGACGTTTTAACGACGCATTTTTACAGCAACTAAATATTGCCCCTTCAAAATTACGCAGCAGCGATAAAGCACCTAGCTCTATTGTAAACTCAACTCTCAATTTAACTCTTCCCTTTAGGCCGCTATATAATTGGCCTGCTATGCAGCAGTTTTTAGCAAAACGCTTAATTGCGCCTATGGAGTGGATAACAGCGACAAGTTATGGGCGTACATTTTCAGACGAGCACTGCAAAGGCCGTTTTAATGCCGAGTTTATAGCTCAAAAAAATCACTTTAAAGTGGCGATAACGATTAATAATACGCATTGCTTACAGCAAGTTATTACCAATATTCGGCGAGTACTTGATTTAGACGCCGATATAAATTTAATCACAATGCATATACAAGATAATATTAATAATGCATTTGCGGTGAGCGAAGGGCTGCGCCTACCAGGAATTTGGTCGAGTTTTGAAGCGGGCATTCGCGCGGTACTTGGGCAGCAAGTAAGTGTTACTGCTGCGCATAATTTAGTAACTAAACTCGTTAGTGAGTTGGGGGAGCAGTGCAACGGGGCTGTTTATTTTCCAACCCCACAGCAATTGGTAAACAGTGATTTTGCGTTTTTTAAAATGCCTCAAGCGCGTAAAAATGCATTGTATAATTTGGCGCAGTTTTGCACGTTAAACCCACAATGTGACGATTTAGATTTATGGCTAAATTTAAAGGGCATAGGCCCGTGGACGGTAAACTATGCAAAGTTACGTGGCCAAAGTCAGCCCGATATTTTACTCGATGGTGATTTAGGTGTTAAAAAAGCGCAAGCCGCTGTAGCCGTGTTTAGCAGCGATAACTGCGCGCCATTTCGATCATATTTAACTTTTCAACTATGGCAGCAATTATAGTCAACTACTCACCCTCGGATGAGCTTGTAAAAGCGCTTGTTGACCAGACCACTAACTGAGGATTAGAAATGTTAATAAACGATAATTTAGATGTAGAAACCTTGGAATGCCGCCTCAGTTCCAAGCTCTTTCGTGGCACTGTAAACAGTCCTATTGAGTTAGGGGCAGTCAACCACGTTGCGAAGCTAAATTATCTGGTCGAGAGGAAGTCGAATTTGCTGTGTGCCTCAAGCACAGCCATACGCACTACTCGAAGGAGATACGCGCTATGTTAGCGTATGTACTTAACAAGCACGGGAAGCCTTTGATGCCTTGCAAGGCCGCTAAAGCACGTAAGCTGCTTAAAGCTGGCGAAGCTAAGGTAGTCAAACGTACCCCGTTCACAATCAAATTATTGCATGGGTCGAGCGCCCATACTCAGCACGTAGTTGCTGGCATGGACACTGGCAGTAAACACGTTGGCTGTGCAGCTATCGCAAATGGTAAAGTGATTTATCAAAGCGAGGTGGCTTTGCGCACTGACGTATCAAAAAAGATGCAGCAACGTGCAATGTATCGAAGGACTCGCAGAAACCGTAAGCTACGCTACCGCCCTGCACGTTGGTTGAACCGTGCCTCAATGCGTAAAGAGGGGCGCTTAGCACCGTCTCTAAAAAGCAAGCTTGATTCACACTTGCGTGAGAAAAAGCAGGTTGAAGCTATCTTACCAATTTCACATTGGAAGGTTGAAACTGCTAGCTTCGATATACACAAGATAACTAACCCAACTGTGACTGGTGCCGGCTACCAGCAAGGCGCACAGCTGGGCTACTACAACGTTAAAGCCTACGTATTGCAACGTGACAATTATAAATGTCAAAGTGGACGTAAAACGAAGCACAGCGCCAAGCTGCACGTACACCACAAAGTATTTCGTTCTCAGGGCGGCACTGATGCACCCAGTAACCTAATAACGCTATGCGAGACGTGCCATAATGATTTACACGCAGGAAAGTTTGAGCTGAAAATGAAGCGCTCAAAGACTAAACATGCGACTGAAATAGGTATACTCAAAGCCCAGTTAAAACAGTGCTGGGATTTTGAAGAAACGTTTGGCTACGTGACCAAATTTAAGCGCGAACAAGTATTGGGCTTGCCGAAAACTCATTACTATGATGCCGTGTCAATTTGTTGTGAAGATGGCGAGCTTGTACAACAAGCCAAACATGTTTTACGTAAACGTCATGTGGCTTCTGGTGACTACCAATAGACAAAGGGTATCCGCTCCGAAAAGCGGATACCAGTCGGCAAGCTATTTGGCCTAAAAAAACACGACTTTGTACAAACACCACAAGGTACTGGTTTTGTTAAAGGCAAGCGTAGCTCAGGCTACTTTGCCCTAGAAACTATTTTAGGTGATAAGGTTCACGCCAGCGCTAACATTAAGAAAAACACGGTTCGGATTTCTGCTCGAACCACTACGTTAACTCAACTAATGGAGGCGGCAATTCCTCTCGGCACTAAAGTACCGAGTATCCTTGCCGTAAACTGATGATAATTCAAACCTTACTACCGAGTCCTATCGACGATATTATTATTCAAGGCAGCGAAAACGGCGTGAGCTATGTGGGTTTTTATCCTCCTAAAAATTACCCCATTACAGCGCTTAGCGAAGTGACTAATGCCGCTATTTTATGCGCCGCAGCGCAGCTTAATGAGTATTTTGCTAAGCAGCGCACTACCTTTACAGTACCTTTAGATACCCAAGGAACCGTGTTTCAACAAAGTGTATGGCAGGCATTACTTAACGTTCCCTATGGGGAACTTAAAACGTATGGCGATATTGCTAAGGTATTAAACAACCCCAAAGCGGTGCGCGCTGTTGGCGCTGCAAATGGCAAAAATCCAATAAGTATTATTGTGCCGTGTCATCGTATTATTGGTGCAAACGCAAAATTAACAGGTTACGCGGGTGGACTTGCAAGAAAACAATGGTTATTGCAGCACGAAACCGGTTGATCAGTTCTTAATGCATAAAATGCATAAACCAAATTGGTATTAACGCTCGTTTGAGGTAGCATAAGCGCACTTTTTATCTGAAGGCACAGCAATGGCGCAATTATACTTTTATTATTCTGCAATGAATGCGGGTAAATCAACCACTTTATTACAATCTGCATTTAATTACCAAGAGCGTGGTATGGAGCCGGTGATCCTCACAGCTGCAATTGATGATAGAGCGGGTGTAGGCAAAGTATCTTCGCGAATTGGGCTGCAAGCCGATGCGCATATTTTTGATGAAAACAAAGATGTATTTGCGCTGATACAGTCACTTAATCAAGAAAAAAAACGCCATTGTGTGCTGGTTGACGAATGCCAGTTTTTATCTAAAGAGCAAGTGATGCAGTTAACCGATGTGGTTGATGAACTGGGTATTCCGGTACTATGTTATGGCTTGCGTAACGACTTTAGAGGCGAGCTATTTACCGGCTCGCAGTATTTACTTGCTTGGGCCGATAAGTTAGTGGAGCTTAAAACTGTGTGTCATTGTGGTCGAAAAGCTAACCACGTATTGCGTACAGATGAAAATGGCAATGCAATAGCCGATGGTAACCAAGTAGAAATAGGCGGCAACAACCGGTATGAATCGGTGTGCCGCAAACATTATAAAGCCGCGTTAAATATGGGCCGCTAATACCTTTATAAAGGTGTCTATATCTGCTTTAGTTATGTCTAAGTGAGTTACTAACCTAAGTTGCTTACTTGGACTAAACAGTATTCCTTGCGCTTTTAAATCAGCTGCTAGCTGCTGTATATTAATATTAGGCTCGCAGCTGGCATAAACCATGTTGGTGGTGTTTGTCATGTTAACGTTAAAGCCATTAAGTGTACTTAATTGCTGTGCTAGGTAGCGAGCATTAGCATGATCATCGCTTAAGCGTTTTACATTATGCTCAAGTGCGTATTGCCCTGCTGCTGCTAACATTCCTGCTTGGCGCATACCGCCGCCAAGTACTTTGCGCCAACGTCTTGCTTTGCTAATCAGTGCTTTTGAACCTAGCAATAACGAGCCAACCGGCGCACCTAGCCCTTTAGATAAACAAATCGAAACAGAATCAAAGTGCTGAGTAATGGCAGTTATATCCACATTAAGATCGGCTGCTGCATTAAACGCACGCGCACCATCTAGGTGTAGCGATAAGCTGTGCTGGTTTACAAACTTGCGCGCTGCAGCAAGATAGTCAAGAGCAAGTACTTTACCGCCTATGGTGTTTTCAAGGCTTAATAAGCGAGTGTTGGCAAAATGATTATCATCAGGCTTTATTGCCGCCGCTATTTTATTAAAGCAAAGTGTACCGTCTGCTTCGTTTTCAATTGGCTGGGGTTGTATTGAGCCTAAAACGGCTGCGCCGCCGCCTTCAAATTTATAGTTATGGGCGCTTTGACCGCAAATGTATTCGTCTCCGCGCTCACAATGTGCCATTAACGCCAATAAGTTAGCTTGAGTACCTGAGCTACAAAAAAGTGCCTCCGCAAATTCAAAGCGCTCACATGCATATGCTTCTAGTTGGTTAACACTTTCATCATCGCCATATACGTCATCGCCTACAGGGGCGTTATACATTATATCGCGCATAGCTTTAGAGGGTTTAGTTACCGTATCTGAGCGAAAATCTATCATAGGGTTAATCCTTACTATATTATTATTCGAGTTCTTCGCAAATTTGCTCACGCGTGGCTTTATCAAAATAACTCCAAGCAATAAAACGACTTACTTTTTGCCCTTGTGCCATATCAACTATTTTATATTGGGCTATAGGGTGCTGTTTTAATTCTTGCTCTAAAGCCGCAATATTATCTTTTTTCGACACCAAAGAGGTAAACCACATTACTTGCTCTGCAACGGCTGCACTTTCTTTAATCATATTAGAGATAAATTGCACTTCACCGCCTTCGCACCATAGCTCGTTATTTTGACCACCAAAGTTAAGTGTGCTGCTAGGTGCTTTGCCAAGGTTTTTCCATTTACGTTCGCTACCTTTAACAGCGTCTTCGCTGCTGGCATGAAACGGCGGGTTACACAGCGTTAAGTGATACAGATCTTTACTGTTTATAACTCCTTTGAATATATTTGCGGCATTTTTTTGCTGTTTTAAGGTTATTTTTAAATTATTAAATTGCGCAATTTGTTTTGCTACTTTAATGGCTGCAGGGTCAATATCGGTGCCAGTAAAATGCCAGTTATATTCATGCCCACCTGTGAGCGGGTAAACTAAATTAGCGCCGGTGCCAATATCTAATACTTTAACTTGACGGCCAGTGGGAATTTGCGTTTGGTTATCGTCAGCTAATAAGTCGGCCAAATAATGAATATAGTCTACTCGTCCCGGAATAGGTGGGCATAAGTTATGCTGTGGAATATCCCAAAAATCTACATTGTAATGGGCTTTTAAAAGGGCTTGATTAAGGGTTTTTACCGCTTTGTTATCGCTAAAATCAATACTTTTTGTACCTGCAGGTGTTGTAATAATAAAAGCAGAAAGTGCAGGATGCTGCTCAGTTAATAGGTCAAGATCGTAGCCATTTAAATGTTGATTACGAGGGTGTAGTTTTGCGCGTGAGGTGCTTGCTTTCATGATGATTATTTTTACAACAGGAATAAAAGTTAATTGTAACAAATACCGAGATAAAAACGTGATAATTTTCCCTATGGCTACGAGGTTGTTACTGGTAGGATGAGCTGTTAGCAATTAAAAAGGACTCACTGTGGCAATCACTCAGCAATCAGTATTTATAACATTAGCCGATCAGCAAACACTGCATTTACGTCGTATTAGTAGCGATAAGCCAAATGGCGCAGTGGCGTTTTTTATGCATGGCGCGGTAGAAAACGGTAAAATATTTTATACCCATAGCAACAAAGGCTTAGCGCCTTTTTTAGCCGAGCAAGGGTTTGTGTGTTATGTGGCTGATTTACGTGGTCGTGGTGAAAGTAAACCGGTTATAGACAAGCATGCTCGTTATGGTCAAACCGAAGCTATTTTAGAAGATATTCCTGCATTTATAGATAAAATAGAGCAGTTAGAGGGGAAAAAACCAGATTATTGGCTGGCTCACTCTTGGGGTGGAGTGTTAATGAATAGCGCATTTGCACGATTCCCAAATTATATTAACGACGTAAAAGCCTGTGCTTACTTTGGCACTAAGCGCTCGTTATTTAATAATCACCCTAAAAAGTTACTTCAAGCTAATTTCATTTGGTATTTTATGGCGCCGTTAATGGCTAAAAAGCATGGGTACTTACCGGCTAAACGCTTAAAGTGGGGCAGTGACGATGAAACACAAAAGTCGCATTGGCAAAGTATGCAGTGGGCTAAAAAAACACCTTGGATAGACAGTGACGATAACTTTGATTACGCTAAAGCCGTTGCACAATTAACCTTGCCGCCAACGCTGCATATTGCAGGCGCAAAAGATAAAGCCCTCGCACAACCAATAGATATTCAAAAGTTTATGGAAGAGTCGGGTCCTGGGGTACAAAAAATGCAAATTTATGGACGTCGTTATGGCCATAAAATAGATTACGACCATATTAATATGTTAACCCATCCGCATGCGCGCAATGAGCAGTTTAAAGATGTACTTAATTGGTTTGCGACTGCGCCAAAAGCTTAAGTAATGGCGTTTTGTAGCGTTGCCACTTATCAACATTGTGCAGATTAACCGGTTCACGTATAGCGTGTTTGCTGAGTGTGGTAACCGCGATTTTTTGTTTATAAAATGCCAAGCAATTTTCTTCAAACGAGCAACCTATAAACCTAAGTAGTGCAGTGAGTTGGCCTTTGGGGTCCGTTACTAATTGCTCATAACTTAGGTTATATATTTGCAGTGCCGGAAATGTTTGCCAATGCGCCATTAATTTTTCGTACAAGCTATGATATTGCTTAAACTCGGTTAACGAGCAAAAGTAAGGCTCGTTTTCGGCAAAATAATTACTAAATACCAAAAATGCAGTGGCATTAAAATCGCGTGTTAAATTAATAAATTTTGCATATGGAAATAGCATATAAATAAGCCCAATAGCCTGATAGTTGCTCGGCAGTTTATTAATAACAAAGGGGCGAGAGGGGCTTGCAGTTTTTAATTTTGTTATATAAAGGTCGCGGGCTTTATTAATTAACTCATGTGTTAAATGATTTAAACACAGTGGGTAACCAAAACCGGTTTTTTGTTCTAAAAACACCATCACATCACTACTTATACTCATACTTTCACCCATGCTTGAACATTGGCTATGGTTTACCAGCATCTGTTCAAGTAGAGTTGAGCCGCTGCGTGGCATGCCAATGATGAATAGAGGAGTAATGCCACCTTTCACACTTTTATTTGCTGAACTTAAAAGAGCAGCTGTATTGTACTTTATTATGTCGTCGTAAAAAGTAGTAAGATCTTGGGTATCAAATTCGCTTAGTTTTCGTTGTAATTTGTTAGCTAACACAAAGTAGTTAAATGCCTGCTCTGTATCCTCTAGTTTGTCGTAACTTTTTGCCAAAGCGTAATAGCACACCATTTTAAGGCGTAAATTATTAGTTTGCGTTAGCAAGTGATGCAAGTTACTGAGGTAGTTATGTTCTTTGTCAAAACGCCCCAATTGTACCAATTCTAATAAAATATACGCTGTAACGGGGTAAACGCCTAAGCTCAGTGCATGCGAAAAAGTAGTATGGGCTTTATCTAGCTCACCAGACGTTAAATAGTGCTGGGCTAAATAGTAATGTGGGTCGGGGTTATTACTGGCTAAGTTTTTTGCGTACTCAAGCACTTTTAGCGCATCATTTGGTGAATTTACATTATTAAATGCATCAGCCAGTGCGTGTAGAGGTTCAAGCATATAAGGCAGGCGTTCACAGGCTTTTTGTAATAAATATACAGCATCATCATTACGCTCTAAGCGCAGTGCAATTCGGCCTAAACCAAACAGGGCTTCGCCGTTATCAGCATCGGCTTTAAGTATTGTTTTGTAGTAAAACTCAGCATCTTTAAGTTTGTTTTCTGCCAGTAACTGATTCGCTTTTTTAAGTAGCATTGTAACTTTAACATTCCTGTTGATTCTGTCTTGACTATCTATACAGCGAAAAAGGCGAAATGTCTTTCACATTTCGCCTTCACCTTATGACCAATAAGGATTAAAAAGTATAAGTTGCTTTAACGTAATAATAACCACCGTTAATACCAAATGGTGATGTTTCGTAGTATTGACCACCCCAATTATTATTAGGGATAAAGTCGCTAGCGCCACTAAAATCAAGTTTTTCAGCTTCTTGGTCAAGTAAGTTTTGTGCACCTACAGAAAAGCTCATTGATTCGTTTAAAAAATAAGTAATTTCAGCATCTAAGGTAACCGCAGCATCTGCCATTTTAGCTGTTTCGTCATAATCTACATGCACACCTTGGTATTCACCAAAGTAGTTTACGCGGGTAAACGCAGAGAAGCTTTCCCATTGTTGTGCCCAGCTTAGAGTTGCACGATGATTAGGTAAGTCATTCTCAAGACGGCTTACTTTAAACGGCCCTGTAATAATGGTTGAGCGGGTAACTTCGGTTTCATTCCAGTTGTACGCTAAGCTAAATGTTGAGCTGCCATTAAGTAACTCAGTTGAGTAGTTAGCCACTAAATCAACACCTTGTGTAGTGGTGTCAAAGTCATTAGTAAAAAAGCTTACCTGTGCTAGGTTTTGTACGTTAGGAATGCCCGAGGCAGTAAGTTTGTCTTTGTCTGCTTGGCTAAGTTCAATTTTATCAGATTGACTAATGCGCTCATCAACTTTAATATTGTAATAATCTACCGTTAAAAATAAATCGCCTAGCGTGTACACAGCGCCAAAAGTATAGCTTTGTGATTCTTCAGGCTCTAATTCTTGCCCGCCAAGTTGTATCGCAATTGGGTTAGTAGGTGGTAATAATGCTGAATCTACTAATACACCCCTGCTAAGGTTTGTTTGTACGTTACTCACATTAGCTTGGCCAACCGTTGGCGCTCTAAAACCTGTGCTGATTGAACCACGAATATTTAAATCTTCAGTTAAGTGATACTGAGCCATTAATTTGTAGTTAGTTGTCGTGCCAAAGGTATCGTAATCTTCAAAACGAACGGCTAGACCCATTAAAAACTCTTCAGTAAAGGGCGCTTCTATATCAACATAAGCGGCGTAGTTACGACGGCTATATTCACCGGCATCAGAGGGTTTAAACCCCGGGAAGCCATTTGAACCAATACCAAAGCCTTGATCGGTAAGTGGCCCTGCAATAAACGAGGCTTCATCGCCAGAGATCACAGTAAAGGTTTCTTCATGCCATTCTAGGCCTGATGCTATGTTTACATCGTATGCTAGGCCAAAATCAAAACCTTTGGATAGATCAAAGTTAAAGTTTTTCTCTAATTGTTCGTATTTACCTGGGCTAAAGTCACGTGGGCTTTCTGGGCCTAAAGACGCATTGATCGTGTCGTAAATAAAGTAGCGAGATTCATTATAACCAACCGTGCCGCTTAAGTCGTAATATACATCCTTTAAAAAGCCATCAGTAAACTGACCTTTAGTACCAATAGTGAGTGACGCATCGGTAATATTACCGCCAAAGTTTGGTGTAAAACCACCCGGCAGCATTTCATTAAATGCAAAACAATCTGGGTTATTTGCCACCTCATTAATATAATCTGGATTATCAAGCACGTTATCATCAATGGCAATAGTTGGGCAGTTGCCACTCATATCACCGGTTAAATCGCCAACGAGTAAAGTATCGCCGCCATCGTTTGAATAAGCACCCGGGCGAGTGTGAGGGTTACGG
>NZ_JBEONZ010000049.1:0-16885 GCF_040308705.1 Pseudoalteromonas sp. 19-MNA-CIBAN-0066 | reverse complement strand
CTGCAGAAAAGTGAAGTGTGGGTGAATAATGTACACAAGTCTCCCGCGTAGGTTGGGCGAGCGTAGCGACACCCGACACTCAAATCATAAAAACATCACCACTAGCCAATGAATGTGGGGTATTTACACTGTGACTTTCTACCGCTGTGGGCACCACGACATTGCCAGGCTCCAAATCGAGATAGCCCGATTGAAAATAATCGGTTTTTTTTACGTCTGCAGAAAAGTAAAATTCAAGTCATTAATAAGTAAAACTCAAAGATAAAAAAATACTATGCTGATAAACTCAAAGTACATTTATTTTAGACTTGTATGAGCATGACAGCATTTTCTAGCCGAGTTTATTTACTGCGACATGGTGAGCTTACGACTAAAGATGTTTTAGCGGGGCATACCGATTTTATATTGAGTAAAAAAGGGTTTGAGCAGTTAAATATCGCCTGTGGCAGGTTAGCAAATATTGATTTAGTTACCTCATCGTCTTTAAAGCGCTGTAGTGAGTTTGCTCGGCAATTTTGTGATTTTAATAAAATACCACTGAATATAACCGACGATATTAAAGAGTTTAACTTTGGTGATTGGGATGGCCAAAGCTATGATGAACTGTGGCAGCATACTAAAACACCGACAATTGGTGACTTTTGGCAAAGCCCTTGGCTCGTGACGCCACCTAACGGTGAAAGTATGGCTCATTTTTATCAGCGCATAACAACGTGGTGGCAGCAATTATTAGTTAATACTATTTGCCAAGGTACTCGCTCACAACTTGTAATTACGCATGCAGGAGTAATAAAGCAATTACTCGCTATTATTTGTCAGATGCCAAAACAGTTAAATTATCAAAATATATTTACTGTCGCTTATGGCAAGGTTATTTGTATCGATATATTTTTTGATGAAAATGGCCAAGCTTGGCCTAAAATTATTTTTTAAAAACGCCTGATCCTCTTTTATCACAATGATATCAGTTGTGGGATTTAGCAGTTATCTTTTTACTTTTTTGAAAACGTGAGTTGCTACACAATGTTTAAAATAGCCCCTTTGAATAATCAATTTGACCACCTTATTCACAATAAAATAAATAATAAAACCAAACCCCTAGGGGCACTAGGTCAGCTTGAACTGATTGCATTACAGTTAGTAAAAATACTATCTCAAACGATAAAGAGTGACGTTGAATTTACTGCATTTAAAGCTGAGATTTGTAACCCTACTTTAGTTGTTTTTGCTGGAGATCATGGGATTGCAGCGCAAGGAGTATCAATTGCACCGAGTGAAGTAACTGCACAAATGGTCGCTAACTTTGTCGCTGGCGGCGCTGCTATAAATATATTTTGTCAGCAACTTGGCTGGCAACTTGAGGTTGTTGATTGCGGTATATTAGAAAAAAGCCCTGCTAGCAAGGTACATGATTGCCGACTTGGTAATATAACCGCCCCGCTTAACTTACACATGGCCATGAGCACTGCGCAAGTAGAGCAAGGGTTTAGTAATGCTAAGTCACTGGTTTTACAGCTTAAACAACAAGGCTGTAATACATTGGCTATGGGGGAGATGGGAATTGGCAATACCACGAGTGCCGCAGCTATTATGGCAGCAATATTAAATTTACCTGTGACGCAATGTGTGGGTAGAGGCACTGGCGTGAGTGACGAATTAATTGCGCGTAAAATCAATGTTGTTGAGCAAGCATTACAACTGCATAAAGCACACTTGGCTGATCCAATAGCGCTGCTTGCTGCAGTGGGTGGCTTTGAAATTGTGCATATTACCGGTGCAATGCTAGCGGCGGCAGAGCAAGGTATGGCCGTTATTGTTGATGGCTTTATTTGTAGTGCTGCGGCTATGGTTGCGATTAAAATTAACCCTATAGTAAAAGAGTATTTAATTTTTGCTCATTGTTCTAATGAACAAGGCCATCAACAAATGTTAAGCAAGCTTGAAGTTAAACCCTTGCTACAATTAGATTTACGCTTAGGTGAAGGCACTGGCGCAGCATTGAGCTTACCTTTGCTACAAGCCGCTCTTGGCTTTTATAACCACATGGCAAGCTTTGCGGATGCCGGTGTTGAGCAGGTTGTATAATATGAGTGACAGTTCACTTTTAGATACCCCAAATAATAAATTACAAACCAAGGTCACGCAGTGGCAGTTAGTATTATTGGCGATTAGCTTTTTAACCCGCATTCCGGTTGCTTTGCGTTTTAATGTTACTAATACTCACCTTAATCAAGCCAGTCGCTATTTTGCATTAGTAGGTTTGTTACTTGGTGGGTTGTTGGCACTTAGTTACTGTGTTTTTCAGCTGTTGTTACCGCCGTCTTTAAGTGTGTTATTAATGATGGCTTTTGGCTTGCTATTAACTGGCGCGTTTCATGAAGATGGCTGGGCTGATGTGTGGGATGGCTTTGGCGGCGGTTGGCAGGTAGAGCAAAAATTAACTATCATGAAAGATAGCCGTTTGGGTACTTATGGAGCTGCGGCATTATTTATAATATTACTGATTAAGTTTCAGAGTCTAGTATTACTTAGTACTTCGCTCACAGCCATTATAACTGCGATATTGCTGGGTCAGTGTTTAAGTCGGGTAATAGCAACCAGTTTAATTGTGAGCATGGATTACGTGAGTGAGGATGCCACCTCAAAAGTTAAGCCTATAGCTATGTATTTGTCGTTTAACAGCTTAGCTATTTTAACGCTCACTGCAGTAATTTTATTACTGAGTTTAATTTTCTTACATATTATTGTATGGCAAACAGCGGTGATTATTATTGCCGTGTTGCTCATTTTACGCAGTGTATTAGTACGCTGGTTTAAGCACCAGCTAGGTGGTTATACTGGAGATTGTTTAGGCGCGGCGCAGCAGTTATCTGAGGTGATTATTTACTTAACCTTAGTGGGCTTATTATGAGCAACAACCATGCACTTATTTTAGGCGGTGCCCGCAGTGGTAAAAGTCGTTTTGCAGAACAGTTAGCGATTAAGAGTAATAAATCGGTGATTTATCTGGCTACTGCACAGCCTAATGACGATGAAATGCAAGTACGTATTACGCGCCATCAAAAAGACCGCCCAGCAAACTGGCAATTAGTTGAAGAGCCCATAGCGCTTGCCAAACTACTTAAAGCCCATAGTAAAGCTGATAACTGTATATTGGTAGATTGTTTAACGCTATGGCTTACAAACTGTTTATGCCATAGCGACAAGCATTGCTGGCAAACGCAAAAAGCTGAGTTATTAGCTCAACTTACAAGCTTACCAGGGCAAGTTATTTTTGTAAGTAACGAAGTGGGGCACGGTATAGTTCCGCTTGGCGAATTAAGCCGTACATTTGTAGACGAATCTGGCTGGTTACATCAAGCATTAGCTGCGCAGGTTTCCCAAGTTGAGTTTATTATGGCGGGTTTAGCGCTTACATTAAAAAATAAACAATAAACCCCTCCTTTAGAAACACACTGCTTAGTTATATATTGTACAACCTGCAGAGTAGGCTTTGTAGGTTGTTTTTAACGAATTACTGCTTCAAATATCTTTAACTTTAACCGCAGGATTTCCAACCACCACGGTGTTGGCTGCCACATTTTTTGTTACTATCGAGCCCGCTCCAATAACGGCGTTATCGCCAATAGTTATTCCAGCTAAAATGATTACGCCTGCACCAACCCATACATTATTACCTATACTAATTGGCTGGCTAAAGTTTTCTTTACTTAATCTTTGCTGCGGATCTAGCGCGTGAGATACAGCTAGCAATTGTACATTAGGGCCTATTAAACAGTCGTTACCAATACTAATGGCCGACTCAGGTAGCGGAGAATCTAAAATGGTGCAGTTAATATTTATAAAGGTACGATCACCAATAATAAGTGTACTACCATAATCGCAGTGAAACCCTGCTTCAATAATTACCTCTTCACCGCAATCAAAAAATAAGCTTTTAATACGCTTTAAATTGCCCTTACTGGGGCTTTTATTAAATAAACGGCAGATATCGCCGGCGAGCTTACGCTGAGTTAAATATTCTTTACTGATACTATTAAATAATTGCATATACTTTACTTTATTCGGCTATTACCCCTAGCTTACCGTATTTTAAGTTTTATTATAATTTGATTAAATTGCTTTATTTTTGCTCGTTCACTTGCCATTTAACTAGTTTCGTTTAAAATTGCGCATCTTTCGAAACGAAACTTAATTGCATATCACTTATGACCAAACGAAACACCCAGCAACGACGTCACAATATATTGGCTCAGGTTAATGAGCTTGGTGAAGTGGTCGTGGAAAAATTAGCTGAGCAGTTTCAAACCTCAGAAGTGACCATTCGAAAAGATTTAACTGCGCTTGAAAAAAGTGGCCTGTTACTGCGCCGTTATGGTGGAGCTATTGCATTACCAAAAGAGATAGTAAGCGATGAGATTGATTCTAAGCGTAAAGTGGCTATAGCCAAGGCTGCAGCCGAACTGATCAAAGATCATAACCGCATTATTATTGATAGCGGGCGCACTACAGCAGCAATGATCCCAGAGCTTGCAAGTAAACAAGGCCTAGTTGTAATGACGAATGCTATTAAAGTTGCTAATCGCTTGCTAGCGCTCGAAAACGAGCCAACATTATTGATGACCGGTGGGACATGGGATCCGCATTCAGAATCGTTTCAGGGGCAAGTTGCAGAAAGCGTACTATGCTCTTACGACTTTGATCAGCTATTTATTGGTGCCGATGGCATAGACGTAAAGCGCGGTACTACTACCTTTAACGAACTAGTTGGCTTAAGCCAAGTAATGGCAAAAGCAGCACGTGAAGTTATAGTGATGGTTGAATCAGATAAAATTGGCCGAAAAATCCCAAATTTAGAATTACCGTGGCAAATAGTAACCACCTTAATAACCGACAATGGCTTAGCAGACGATAAACGCAAAGCAATTGAGGAATGTGGTGTAAAACTAATTTGTGCAGAGATTATGGAATAGCCCGTTAACTTGAATTCAGGTTATAAGCGGGCAAATATTTAAAAAATTAATGGAGACACTATGTGTGGAATAGTTGGGGCAGTTGCAGAACGTCCAGTAAATAAAATTTTAGTTGAAGGCCTTAAACGCCTTGAGTACCGTGGTTACGATTCAGCAGGCGTAGCACTGCTTGATGGCAACACCCTTAAAACTGTAAAAGCAGTTGGTAAAGTAGTAAACCTAGAATCGGCACTTGAGCAATCAGGTGTTAGCGGCCATACAGGTATTGCACACACTCGCTGGGCTACTCACGGTAGTGTAACTGAAGCCAATGCACATCCACATGTTTCAAGCGGCCAGCTAGCACTAGTACACAATGGCATCATCGAAAATCACGTAAGCTTGCGCGCCGCATTAAAAGGCGACGGTTACGAATTTTTATCAGACACCGACACCGAAGTTATGGTGCACTTAATTCACCAACTTCGTCAGCAACACAAAACCTTACTCGCATCAGTACAAGCTGCCGTTAAGCAATTTGAAGGTGCATTTGGTACAGTTGTATTTGATAAAGACAACAGCAACGAAATTATTGTAGCGCGCTCAGGCAGCCCACTTGTTATAGGTTTAGGCCTAGGCGAAAACTTTATTGCCTCTGATCAATTGGCACTACTACCGGTTACTCGCAGCTTTATATTTTTAGAAGAAGGCGACGTAGCACGTATTACACGTGACACAGTAGAAATTTTTGATGCCGATGGCAACGCTGTAGAGCGTGAAGTGGTTGAATCAAACATCACTCAAGATGCATCAGGCAAAGGCGATTACCGCCATTACATGCTAAAAGAAATTTACGAGCAGCCACTTGCTGTACGTAATACCCTTGAAGGGCGTTTAAACAACGACCGAGTAGCAATTGACGCTTTTGGCGACAGTGCACAACAAATATTTAAAGATGTAAAACACGTACAAATTATTGCCTGTGGTACGTCTTACCATTCGGGTATGGTTGCACGTTACTGGCTTGAGCAATTTGCAGGCGTAAGCTGTAATGTAGAAATTGCCTCAGAATTTCGCTACCGCCAGTCGTTTGTACACGAAAAAAGCCTACTAGTAACTATTTCACAATCAGGCGAAACAGCCGATACACTTGCTGCACTGCGTTTAGCAAAGCAACAAGGTTACATGGCGTCAATGACCATTTGTAACGTACCTGGCTCATCACTTGTACGCGAATCAGACCTTGCCTTTATGACCAAAGCCGGCGCCGAAATTGGCGTAGCATCTACTAAAGCGTTTACTACGCAATTAGTTGGTTTGTTAATGCTTACTGCGTCTATAGCGCAAGAAAAAGGCTTTGATCAAAGCGCAATTGTTAATGCAATTAAAGTACTACCTGCAAAATTAGAAGAAACTTTACAGCTTGCAGATAGCATTGCCGAGTTAGCAGAAGAGTTTGCCGACAAGCAGCATTCACTATTTTTAGGCCGTGGTTCACAATACCCAATCGCAATGGAAGGCGCGCTTAAGCTTAAAGAAATTTCGTACATTCACGCAGAAGCCTACGCTGCAGGCGAGCTTAAACATGGTCCACTAGCACTAATTGACGCCGACATGCCGATTATTGTTGTAGCACCTAATAACGAACTGCTAGAAAAACTTAAATCAAACGTAGAAGAAGTACGTGCTCGTGGTGGTATTATTTACGTATTCGCAGATAAAGATTCTCACTTTGAATCAGACAACACCATGCGTGTTATCAACGTAAATCACACTGACGATATTATTGCGCCAATTGTTTACACCTTACCATTACAGCTACTGTCGTACTACGTAGCAGTAATTAAAGGCACTGACGTTGACCAACCACGTAACTTAGCTAAATCTGTTACGGTTGAGTAAAATCAAAAGTTATGATTTTTTTGCACGTTAAATAATGTTTAAAACACTGTTTAATGTGCGCAACTATCGCCAAAGTTCGAATCTAAAAAGTACGCTACTAGCTTTAAAGTATACAACTAAAACGGCCACAATAAGTGGCCGTTTTTTGTATGTATACCTTTTTGATTAAGAATGTATAATTTTCAACTTATATTGGTATATTACTATTAGTAATAAACTTAAGAGTATTCAATAATAGAAATTTAAGTTTAAAAAACAAATACTCACTAAGTTGAATCAAGGCTTAAATGGAGTTAGCTGTGGAAAATAAAATGGGTAACTTTTATTTTCTTTCTTAACACGATGAGCTTTGACCGCATGGAGCAAAAAGCCAATGCGTCATTAGAGTGCGTCAGTAGCCTCACTCAATCTTTTCTTACAAATGTTAAAGCTGAACGTGAGGCTCTTTCAAGTAAAAAAGCAAAGAAGAAAACAGTTAAAAGGCAAAATAAAAACAATATGAGAATGTTAGAGGGAACAACACACAATGGCCAGTAGACCTGTTTTCATCCCGTCAAAGGACTTCCCATTTGTTAAGGAAGTCATGGTTGAATTTAAGTGGCATGCTGGCTTTGCCGTGTCGCAGAAACAAAAATCAATTGTGGAGTTCCATGAAGCTATTGATGCACTTGGGCTAGGAAAATCGTCATTAGAGATTTCTTCGAAAAGTAGTTTGGAAATAGGTACTGCCCTTAGTGCATTTAATTTAAAAGTGGAATTAGGCAATGGCCAATACGTGGCTGTAGAAAACATTTTTCAAGCAGCAAAGATATTTGAACAGGGTGGTCCATTTAAAGATTTGTTACAAACAACACCACTAGAGGCGAAACGTGATATTCGATTAAAAGAATCAGGTGATATGGTCGGTTTTAGAGGCAAAGAAGATGTGTGGCCTTTAGAGCCTAAAACCTTATTTTATGATTGGATATATATAAATGCATTACATCGTCAAAGTGAATTAGCCTCAGCCGTTTTAGAGTTTGATAGTTTTACCGATATTGAATTCAATCCGGCTAAAAGCTTTAACTGTCAGGCTCGCTCTGTTGCATTGTATATTGCTCTATTTAATTCAGGTCACTTACAATCCGTTCTAGAAGACTCGAATAAATATAAGCAACTGATGATGCAAGACGCGGGGGAAACTCTACAAAAGCCTGTACAAAGGAATCTTATTTAAGGATAGGCGCAGTAAATAAAGGTTCGTTTACTGCGAATAAGTCAGACTTTAAAGAAAGTAAATTAAATGCTGCTTGGTACTGCTTTAATTTTTTTTCGCTTGGTAGATGAACAGTTTGAATGTTTTGAGTCGAAATTTGATCTTTGACTAACACTTCAGCTTGAATATCAGTGGTGAAATGCGACGGTAGGTTTTGTCTACTATATATTTTAGATGACGTTTTAACTTGCTCTTTGAACATATTGTCGAACGCATTTAATCCTGGATAAATACCATAATTTTTTGCTGCATTTGAAGCGGCATTACAGACTGAAAACAAAGTGTCTGGCCGTAATAAAGGCTCAGTATTTAATTGCAAAATACACCAATCAAAATGTTTTAATTCCGGGCGTTTAGAATACTTATTTAACAAATACCAATGAGGACGAGATAGGCTTAAGTTAATGTAGTCTCTTAAACCATCAAACCGTTCAGGGTCCATATGATCAACATAATCCCCAGTGTAAAACCCATCATTTGTTAGTTTAAGTTGATCGATTAAAGTTCGGGAATAAATGAATTCCCGCTCTAAAATGCTAAATAGATTTTCAATAGTAGTGAAATGATAGAGGCTATCTATTTTTCTTTCGTTAATACGTTGTGCGATTGTCATTAACTATTGCAACTCAATTAAACTGGTGTCTATTTCAGCGATATACCGAGAGGGTTTACCGGAATAGGTAATAAGTAATGATTTCATTGCTCGTGTCATACAAGTATATAGTAAACGTCTCTCCGTTGTTAAATGAAGCTCGTCGTCAGGCTCGCTAAAGCCCGACTGTATTGGTAAATTGTCGTCATTTAAATCTAAAATAATGACATGATCAAATTGTAGCCCTTTGACTCCCTGCATTGTTAATGCTTTAACTGCGGAACCATTACTATCATTAGCTTTTACTTTTACGACCTCAATATTAGATCCCGCTAATTGTCTAACCACATTGTCAACGCCTTTGTTGGTGCGATGCAGTATGCAAATTGTTTCATCAGGTGCGTTACGTGTTATTTTTTGAATGCTCGCAGCAATAAATGCGTACTCTTCAAGTAAGCTATTACATTTTTTAATAACCGGTTTATCACCCTCGGTCGTATTAACTTCTACACTCGTAAACTCTTCAGAGTCATTGTCTTTGGCTAATAATGATAATGCCGCTTTGGCTATTGGTTGGGGATTACGGTAATTTATTTTAAATTCGACTGTTCGACCACCTGCCACGTTTAAACCGACTTCTTTCCAACTAAAACCACTTTTATAAATACGCTGGGCTGCATCAGCAATTATTGTGATGCTATTAGTCGTTTTAGATACAATTTTAACTAATACTGCCATTTGAGCTTTATTTAAATCTTGCGCTTCGTCTATCACTAAATGAGTGAAAGGAGGATCAAAGGCATTGCCTTTTTCCTTGATAATATTAAGAGTTAGCAAGGCATAATCATCAAAATCAACCTTACCTTGCGCTAGCAACGCTTGATTATATTTTGTAAAGACTTCCCATATAGTTTCTCTATCTTTAGCTGTTACCCTGTCCTTTGTGCCTCTTCCAGAGCGAACTGTTGATATATATTCATCTTTGGAATTAATAAGCTTACCTTTCAACCATGAAATTTCATCTGTGAAAAAATCTAGGGATTTACTCAGAATTCGTGAATTTTCGGTAGTTTCAGGAATAGAACGGATTATTGGAGCCAATATTGACTGTATTTGATTATCGAAAAGTGTTTTCCCATATAAATTTTTACCATTTTGGCGGATAAAAGCAAAAGCCCATTTATGAAAGTTTATTATTTTCATACTAGAGTAATCATTTTCGTTAAGGCTATGGGTTAGCGTAGATAGATAATTTGATAGAGTTGTACCGAAAGTGAAAATAGCAACTTTACTAGGTTCAAACATATCAGCATGGGTATCCATTAAATGGCATGCACGGTAAACAGCCACGGTAGTCTTTCCACTACCGGCAGCCCCCTTAATTTGTATTGGGCCTTCATGATTTAATGTGAGAACTTTTCTTTGTTCACCAACCAAGGTAATACGCTTTAACAATTGAAATTCCTTTTTCTTAACTTACTGATTATTAGTAAATATACCCTTTTGATAATTAATAGTACTCTTAATTAACTTAGTGATAAACTAATTTTGAAGCAAGCATACTCTAAATGTTATAGCCGTTAAGTATTTGAAGTAAGAAAAAACTTAACTTCCCTTTTTGGTAATAATAACTATAATTCCCTTGGTGGGAACTTTGAGGTGAGATGAAGGTCTTAGGAAGAGACAAACTTATAGAGTTTAGTCAAAAGCATGCTAATGCAAAAAAAGCACTTGAAGCTTGGTTTTCAGAAGCTAATGAAGCTGACTGGAGAACACCCCAAGATATAAAGAACCGATATCGAAGCGCAGACTTTTTAGCTGATAATAGGGTGATCTTTAATATTAAAGGTAACCGTTATAGGTTAGTTGTGAAAGTGAGATATCAACATGGTATTGCTGTGATTGAATGGGTTGGAACCCATTCGGAGTATGACAAGCAACGCTTTTAAGGAGGTATTATGGGTCACATTAAGTTAATTAAATCGTCTCAAGATCATGAGCAAGCTTTAGCGCGTGTCATGACATTAATGGATTTTGATCCCGCACCAGATTCAGCTGAAAGTGATGAGCTGGACTTACTGGCATTTTTAATTGAAAAGTACGAGGAAGAAGCGTTTCCTATTGCCTCCCCTGATCCAATTGAAGCAATAAAATTTCGTATGGAGCAACAGGGCTTGATTAAAAAAGATTTAGTGCCTTATTTTGGATCTGCTTCTAAAGTGAGTGAAGTACTAAACGGCACACGAAGTTTAAGCTTGAATATGATTCGTAAGCTAAGCGCAGGCTTAGGGATATCTGCTGATGTGTTGATTAAAGAGCCTTGCGATAAAAGTGCTATCTCAAAAGATATTAATTGGGATGCCTTTCCTATAACTGAAATGCGATCTCGTGGATATTTTGAAGGATTTAAAGGCTCAATAAATGAATTGAAAGAGTATTCAATTGAGAAGCTTAATCAGTTTTTAACGTCTGTACCTAATGGGCTTTCTTTAAAGCCAGCATTGTTAAGAACCACAGCTCATTTACGCTCTAATGACAAAGAGACTGATAGCTATGCTTTATGGGCTTGGCAGGTTAGGGTTTTACAAAAAGCACAATTAGAGCAACTCCCAGTAAAATATGTCAAAGGGACTGTTGATGCTAATTGGATGAAAAAGTTAGCGCAATTGTCATGGTCGGATCAGGGGCCTAAATTAGCTAAAGAGTTTTTAAACCGCCATGGTATTCATTTAGTTATTGAAGGTCATTTACCAAAAACGTATTTGGACGGTGCTGTATGTATTTGTGCAAGCGGGAACCCTGTTGTTGCACTTACATTACGCCACGATAAATTAGATAACTTTTGGTTTTCATTGATGCATGAATTAGCTCACATTGCATTGCATTTAGATGGCACCGAGACTTGGTACTTGGATAATTTAGATGCAGAAGGTGGCGATAAAGTTGAACAAGAAGCCGATGCATTGGCTCAAGAAAGCTTAATACCATCAGGTGATTTGAACCCTTTAGAAATGCAAGATACTAGTTCAGTCCGTAAATTTGCGAGTAGCCTTAGTATCTCCCCTTGTATTGTTGCCGGCAGAGTACGCCATGAGCTCAATGATCATTCTAAATTTGGCAAAGCATTTAGAGATAAAGTAAAAAACCATTTTAAAAAATAAACTTCGTTTTCAATAGTAATGGGTAGGTATGATTCTACCTGTTACTTTACAGCATAAAGTTAGTCGTACTTTTAAAGGCTATTTTTTGTGAGTTCAATTAATAGGTGCACTAATTCACTCTATAACAGTTCTCTTTTTCTAAAACTACATTTAAATCACTAACCCCTACTTAATAAGCGTTAAATACGCTAAAATTGCAGGCTAATTTTTAGCAATGAGCCCACACCTTTATGACCTCAGCCACAAGCCCTAGCACTTTTAACGAACTTGGCCTTATTCCAGAGCTATTAGCTCGTTTAACCGACTTGGAATATACCCAACCTACTCCAATTCAAGCTAAGGCTATTCCTAGTGTGCTTGCGGGCAGTGATTTAATTGCTGGGGCAAATACTGGCTCAGGTAAAACAGCAACGTTTGCGCTGCCAATACTACAAAAAATGTTCCTTGAACAAGGTAGTAAAAGCGCAGCCAGCAAAGGTAACTTTGTAACGGGGCTTATTTTAGTACCTACTCGTGAGCTTGCTACTCAAGTAGCCGATAGCGTTAAATCGTATTCTGCTAACTTTAATGGCGCAATTAAAACGATTGCTGTGTTTGGTGGTGTATCGGTTAATACACAAATGCAGGCACTTCGTGGTGGCGCTGATATTATAGTGGCAACACCAGGGCGCTTACTCGATTTAATCTCAAGCAATGCTATTAAGCTCGATAAACTAAATACACTTGTGCTTGATGAAGCCGACCGTATGCTAAGCCTTGGCTTTACCGAAGAGCTTGCTGAGTTATTAGCGTTAATGCCTGCTAAAAAACAAACTATGTTATTTTCAGCAACTTTCCCAGAGCAAGTTAAGCTATTAACACAAGATTTATTAAACGACCCTGTTGAAATACAAGTTCAAAGCAAAGACGAAAGCACTTTAGTACAGCGTGTATTTAGCGTTAATAAAGGCGAGAAAACCACTGTTTTAGCGCATTTAATTAAAACCCATAAATGGCGCCAAGCACTGATTTTTGTTAATGCTAAAAAAGATTGTGAACACTTAGCGCAAAAGCTTGAAAAGCGCGGTGTTAATGCACAAGTTTTTCATGGCGATAAAGGCCAAAGTGAACGTACCCGCGTAATAGAAAAGTTTAAAGCAGGCGAAATTGAAGTGCTAATAGCAACTGATATTGCAGCACGTGGTTTAGATATTGAAAAGCTGCCAGTGGTTATTAACTTTAATCTACCACGCAGCCCTGCTGATTATATGCACCGTATTGGCCGCAGCGGCCGTGCAGGTGAAGTGGGTTTAGCGCTTTCATTAGTTGATTATGAAGATTTACATCACTTTAAAATAATTGAGAAGAAAAACAAACTACGTCTTGAGCGCGAGCAAGTGGCAGGCTTTGCAGTGAACCAAGCGAATGTTGATGCCGCACAGGCGCTTAAAAACGAAAAGCCAATGGCAAAACCCGAAGGCACGGGCAAGAAAAAGAACAAAAAAGCAGATCTTGAAGACGATGTTTGGGCTGGTTGGCGAGGTAAATCTAAGTAACCGGAGTTCAAGTTAAGTAATTAGAGTAAACATTGATCTAAAAAGCCGACGTTACGTCGGCTTCTTTGTGCTGCATCAGTATTTTATTTATAAAATACGTCTACAGTACCTTTTACTTTTATAAGTAATGGTTGGCCACGACGATCTAGCGCTTTAGGTGCGGCAACTTTGATCCAGCTTTCGCTGATGCAGTATTCTTCAACGTCAAAACGCTCTTTGCCGTTCAGAGTTACACCAATTTCATGTTCGAATACTTCTTCTACATAAAACTTGCTGCGTGGATTAATCGAAAGTTGGTCTGGTAACTCTGGTTTATTTGTATCAGTCATAATTGTGATCTGCATTGAATAGATAGTGCGCTATTGTAGGCAATACAGGTGTTATGCTCAAGCACGACAACAATAAATGCTAATAAAGTTAGCTATTAAATTTCACAGTTAAGCGCGGCGGTTTAAATTAATAACTAACAGTGCAGCTTGTCTGCAATTAATGAAACGTTAAACTAGCCAGTGAAAAGCTCATTTTACGTTGGCGTAAGTCAATACTTTTTAAGGTCACATTCACACGCTCACCAATAGTAAATTTTTGTTTGCTGTTGCTCCACTGTTGTTTGGCAGCATTAAATACAAACTCACCTTGGCTGAAGTTACTCACTGGCACTAAACCCTCAACGCCTGTGCAGTCTAGCTCAACAAAAAAGCCAGCGCTTGATACACCACTAATAGTGGCGGTAAATGTATCGCCAAGGTATTTTTCCATATAGCTACATTTTAAGGCGCTTTCTACTTCACGGCTAATATCGTTGGCTTTGCGCGATTGTGCTGAGCAATGCAAGCTTAATGTTTCTATACTTTCAAGGTTATAAGGGTATGCCTTTTTAGCTAACTTGCTAACGCTAGACGCTTTATTAGCAAACACATTTAAGAAGCTTATCGCCCGCTGTAAACCATTTTGCTGCTTAGCCTGAATTTTGGCGCGAATTGCACGATGGGTTACTAAATCTGCATAGCGACGAATTGGCGAGGTAAAGTGAGCGTAAGCATCGTATGCTAGGCCAAAGTGACCTTGGTTATTAGCCGAGTATTCGGCTTGCGATTGTGAGCGCAGTAATAAAGTACGGATCACGCTGGCATCGCTGCGCTGACTAATGTTATTTAGTAGTTTATTGTAATCGGCTGGCGTTGGCTTATCACCGCCGCCAAGCTGCAGTCTTTTTTCGGCCAGTAGCGTCCGTAGCGTTTGTAGCTTTTTCTGTTGTGGCCCTGCATGTACTCTAAATAATCCGGGGATTTGGTGTTTATCTAAAAATTGTGCGGTACACACGTTAGCGCACAGCATAAATTCTTCAATCATGCGGTGTGCGTCATTGCGCTCTATTGGCTCAATACTGGTAATTTTTTGATTTTTATTCAGATTAAGCTTGAGCTCTTGCGTATCAAAATCAATAGCGCCGCGAAGTTTGCGCGCTGCGCTTAAATCTAAATAAAGATAATGCAAATTTTTAATCAGTGGCGACACATCAGCATTCAATTCGGCTAATTGTTTAGCTGAGCTAGAACTAGGTTTAGCGATGACAGCATGTGCTTGTGTGTAGGTTAGCCTTGCATGTGAGTGGATCAGCCCCTCTGTAAAATTAGCTTGAGTCATTTGACCATCTTGGTTGATGGTCATATCACACACTAATACCAGGCGATCTTCATGTGGGTTTAACGAGCACAGGCCATTTGATAATGCTTCTGGCAGCATAGGAACAACTTGTCCCGGGCAATAAATAGAGGTGGCGCGTTGTTGCACTTCTATATCTAACACATCATTGGGTTTTACATAATGCGACACATCGGCAATAGCGACCAGTAAACGCCAGTTTCCTTGCTCTGTTCTTTCGCAGTATACGGCGTCGTCAAAATCTTTTGCGTCTTCGCCATCAATAGTAACAAACGGAAACAAGCGGTAATCTACACGCGCTAATTTATCTTGCTCGGTTACTTCATTACCAAGTGAACTTGCTTGTGCTAGTAAATCCTTGCTCCAGCTATCTGCAACACCATGACGACGCAGCGCAAGCTTTGTTTCCATACCTGCAGAGTGAGGCTGACCAAGTACTTCGGTTATTTGCACTTGAGTTACATGGCGAAAAGTAGGGTACTGGGTAATTTTAGTGTTTACATACTGGCCCACACTGGTGTTTGCTAATTGGCACTGCGCTACTTGCACTTTTTGTGGGCATTTTGTGTTATCGGCTACTAGCACGTAGTCTGTGCCTTGGCGCTTTAATATACCGGCTAAATGGGTGGTTTTATGCTCAATAATTTTTATTAATTTATTGTTTGAGCGTTTATGACTAGCGGCTTCTTGTAGTATTTGCACTATATCGCCTTCAAATACGTGAGCTAACTGGTTCTTAGCGATAAATAAATCTTTTTCGCTGGCGCTATAATTAACGAAACCAAAGCCATCTGCATGTAGGGTAATTACACCACTCACAAGTAAGGCTTGATCAATAACTTGGTAACCTTTGTGTTGGCTAAACATAAGTTGGCCATCGCGTTCCATGGCGCGTAAACGCCTTCTGAGGGCTTCTTTTTGCTCAGCATTTTTTAGCTCTAAGGCATGCGCGATTTGTTCACGGTTAAGGTTTTTTTTCATTTTGCCAAAAAGGCTTAAAATAAATTCACGACCCGGGATCGGGTTGTCATAAATTGGTGATGATAATGGTGCGGTTGGGTTCAAATTCATAAAACTCTCTTAAATTCGCCCAGCGCTTTTACTGTGTATCTACAAACTAGGAATATAAAAGACTTAAGATTGATAAAGATAAGGTGGAATAAAGCATAAGGCGAGACTGACTCGAACAGTGAGTCGAAAATAAATTAAGCTGCATAGTACATACTCAATTTTAAATGTTTAGTAATACCAATTACTTAATGTAAGTGGTAAAAAATTAGCTCACAGACAAATTAATTATATGTGAGCTGTTAATACACTAAAGCGTATTATTTAACAGTGTTTATATACAAACAATGTTTTCGGCTTGTGGGCCTTTTTGACCTTGAGTAACAGTAAACTGTACACGTTGGCCTTCAGCTAAAGTTTTGAAACCGTCGCCAGAGATTGCACTGAAATGTGCAAACACGTCTGCGCCAGATTCTTGCTCGATAAAGCCAAAACCTTTTGCTTCGTTAAACCATTTTACTGAACCAGTAGTTGTATTAGACATAATATGTATCCTAAAAAATTAATATAAGTGTGCCTGAAAAGAGGCGATTGAGCCGGAAAAAATAGTTAACTTGAGGATAACGCGTAGGATTATTACTAAAACAACTCGGTACTAACAAATAAAACAGAACTTCTTTCAAACTAGTATTCTAAATGGGTTATTGCTAACCCATTAAATTGTTATGCAATTAGATGCAAACAATGTTTTCGGCTTGTGGGCCTTTTTGACCTTGAGTAACAGTAAACTGTACACGTTGGCCTTCAGCTAAAGT
>NZ_JBEONZ010000048.1:0-18530 GCF_040308705.1 Pseudoalteromonas sp. 19-MNA-CIBAN-0066 | reverse complement strand
GCCAGCCTGAGCCCGATATCGACAGCTTGTTACCCTGGAATTTTAAAACATAGGTGTAGTTCGCTAGACGCTCACGATTGTCTGTAAGTGACTGATATGTCAATCCAGTGCTTGTCACGCTTTGCTTACAGCGACATATGGGGCGAATGATAATTCCCTAATTAGTTGGACTAATTATGCTCTTTGCGCCATCTGGCTGATTTATGGTCAAGTCAACCAGATGTGCATAATTGCTTATTATTCTTTTTGATTTGAACTAATAATATGTAAATCTCGTTGAGGGAATGGGATCGTAATGCCTTTACTTTCAACTCTTTCTTTCACTTTACGCTGTGTTTTCCAGTAAATATCCCAATAGTCAGGTGTTGGGACCCACGCGCGTAGCTGCAAGTTTACTGAGCTATCTGCTAGGGTATGGACAAGATATTGTGGCTCTGGGGTTGTTATTATTCGAGATTCTTCCGCAGCTAATTCTCTTAATGCGGCTAAGCCGTCTTCAATTGAATCACCATAAGAAATACCAATCGTAATATCCATTCTTCGTTTTGCATTTCGACTGAAGTTTTTTATTGCACTCGCCCAAACAGTACTATTGGGCAGAGAAATAAATATTCCATCTGCGGTCTCTAGCTCTGTCGTAAATAAGCCTAAATCGGTTACGCTTCCTGAATTTCCTGATACCTCTACAAACTCAGATTTTTTTAGC
This sequence comes from Pseudoalteromonas sp. 19-MNA-CIBAN-0066, assembly GCF_040308705.1. Lineage (NCBI taxonomy): Bacteria > Pseudomonadati > Pseudomonadota > Gammaproteobacteria > Alteromonadales > Pseudoalteromonadaceae > Pseudoalteromonas > Pseudoalteromonas sp. 19-MNA-CIBAN-0066. Next base: position 17,824 of record NZ_JBEONZ010000048.1, on the reverse strand, counting down.
GGTTTAAGGAACAGTAGCATTACACCTGCGGCAACATTACTTAAAGTGTCTTTTAAAGCTAAGCCAATCGCTAAACCAGCAGCACCCACTAGTGCAACTAAGCTCGCTGTATTGACACCAAACAGGTCAAGAATAATGACGAGGGCAATAAGATAGATAATATACCCAGAAAGTGTGGTTAGTAGTTTAGTGATTATTTCGTCTTGCTTACTTAAACGATAGACACCTTTACGTACTGCGCGCCTTATTAGTTTTGAGCCGATACTCGCGGCAATTAAAATGAACAAAGTAAGTATTGTATTCTTCGCTATCGCAATAAGTTGCAATTGATGCTCAGAAAAAAAAGTAATGATGCTTTGCATTGCTTTTCCTTAAAATGATGATTCCGAAATCGAATATATTGGAGCCTTATTAAGTGCTTACAGACTCCGTATATAGGGTATTTATTATTTTCTAAGGCACTACTAAAGTATTTTATATAATCCCCATAATCAGGTAAGCGTTATAGCCTAAATAAGCACTAAAGAGTACCGTACCTTCTAGACGGCTTATTTTCCCTTGGCGACCAAAACCATAAGCCATGACCAATAACATTAGGGTAAGTATAAGCATGACTCCCCAATCTCTTTTAAAGACCTCTGAGGAAATGTGATTAATTGGCTCTATTACACCCGCTATACCAATAACAGCCAGAATATTGAAAATATTAGAACCAACAACATTACCGATAGCAATGTCGTGCTCACCTTTTTTAGCCGCCAAAATACACGCTGCCAGCTCTGGCAGAGAGGTTCCTAATGCCACAATCGTTAAACCAATAATTAAATCGCTGACCCCCAGAGAAGTTGCTATTTCAACAGCACCCCAAACCAATATGCGTGAACTAATAATTAGCAGTGTTAAGCCTACAAATAGCCAGAAAATTGCTTTTGAAATTGGCATAGAATGGCTTTTTAATTCATCATCAAATTCTTTTTCTAATGTATCTGCCGAACTGTTTCTACCTGAATGCACAGACCAAATAAGAAAAAGCAGCAAGCTACCTAAAAGTAGCAAGGCATCAACGAAAGTTAATGCTCCGTCATACAGTAAATAACCACACAGGAGCACTGTAGAGACCAATATTGGTAGTTCTTTTTTTACTATATTTGATTGAACTACAATGGGGGCAATGAGAGCGGTAACACCCAGTATTAAACTTATATTGACAATATTTGAACCGAGTGCGTTCCCCAAGGCTAGTTCGGGGTTCCCATCACTTGCAGCCATGGCTGAAACAACCATTTCAGGTGCAGATGTACCGAACCCCACAACTACCATGCCAATTAAAATTGATGATAGACCAACATGACGGGCTGTAGCAGCAGCGCCTTCAACAAAGCGATCAGCACTCCATACTAATAGTGCAAAGCCTGTGATAATTGCGAGAGATGCTAATAGCATAGCGCTGCTCCCTCTGACTCAAGAAAGTATCTGGTGTTTGAACTAATGAATAGTCGATTGTGTTCAGTGTAGTTTGTAAAGTTAGATAAGACGTGCAACATTTTGGCTCTCGTAGGGCAGAATTTTACAAAAGGTAAGAAACCACATCTGCCCGATATGATTATTTACCTTAAGTCTTGTCAAAGCTAATTAAGCTTGAAACAGCCACGAGCATTGAGTGCTCGGAGATTGTTGACTGTTTCCCTGCATACGCAAGAGACTACTCCCCTAAGTTCAGTTCAAAGTAATATATAAAACCCTAAAAATCTAGCATAAAGTTAAATTAGTTTCGTAATATTTCTACTCAACTAGCTTGCTTTCGGCGGCGATTTGAAAGCATTTAAATCATAAGTTATTTTGCAATGCATCAATACGCTTCGCTACTTCGTTAAGTTCTAGGAATTCTCCATGCTCAATCACTTCTAGTGGCGAACGACCTGCAAAAAAGTCATTATGGTTTTTCATTTTCATAAACTTCCTGACATTTTCGGGGTTGCTAAACATGCAACGTAATGCGTGGTGAATATTGAGTAGACAACTTATACGTTCTAATTGCTCGTTGTTGAGCTTCACAGTCTCAGGAGCAGCGTTAAATTTATGATAGGAAGTTTTTGAGAGCTTAAGTATACGTTGAGCTTGCTCAGAACTGCATTCCCACAATGATAAAATGTTGCATGCTGTTTTAAAGCCTGTACTGGTGAATGATATTGAATCACTATCTGTGTGCATACGTAATCTCCTTTTGTGAGCCGATACGCCAAAATATTTCAATAAAGGATAGTTGTAAGGTTGAAATCTTTCATAACCCTAACCGTGTAGTATGGCTTATAAAGTATAATAATAAGTAACGGCAACAGATGCTTTAAAGCCGAATTTCTTGCATTTGTCATGAGTATGCACTAATTTGGGGTCACATTAATAAAGGAATATATTAAGTAATGACTACATTAAGGGAATACCCAAAACCAGATAGGGCTGCAAATCCAACTCCGCTAGATATGGCAATTTATAACTTTGAACTCAAAGCTAAAAGTTATCACGATGAAAGCATCAAAAAAATCCAAGCGCCGAAAAATTAAAAAAGCTAGCTTTAGATTATGACCATTTACAAATAGAAAAAAAGAGGATTGAATCTGTTTCGATTGCTCAGTCTGCTCTTGAGTCGTATCGCGTTACTAGCAGCCATTCGACACGTAAAGCATTACTTGAAGAAACTCATCATACAACCAATACCACCAATAATTAAGCCCGATTTCTTTTTGCTGTTGGTGAACCAAAACCGACGAAATATCATGAGGCACACCATATTATTCCTGGTACAGGGCGTGATAACAAACAGGCTGTATTACGAGCAAGATTAAATTTGCAGTAATAATTTACGTTAAATTAAGTAAAACAGGTGAACTCAGCAAAGTTATGCCAACAGGCTAAACTTGGTTATTACAAGCTCGGCGCTGAATTACTGCGGCTCTAATATGGTCGTAACTCAAGTTAAATAAAAAAGCATAAATAGTAATAAAAATAGTCACGCCTAAATCCATTAAAAAAGCATTCCATAAGCTCACCGATAATAAATAAGCCATAATTGGAATAGTTAACACCAGTAAACCCGCTTCAAATAAGATAACGTGAAATAGCCGCATTGAAAAAGTACGCTTAGTTTTATCTCCTTTAACATAAAGATCAAAAACCCAATTAAAAGCATAATTCCAAACCATGGCGACACTCGCAATAACTATCATAGTTCCTGATAATGCAGCGATATCGTGCTCAGTAAAAGCAGCTAAACCGGCAATCGATAAAGTTACTGCTATTACTTCAAATGACACAGAGTGAAACACACGCTCTACAGCTCTCATTGTTATATTTCTCCAATAAAGGTCTTACTTTAAAATTAAGTGATTAACACAAAGCAATTAACACTAAGGTGATAAAAAAGGATAACGAAATTATTAAGCGGCGATTATGACAGTCAATCAAAACAGATAAAGTTAACAGCTATCACGAATAGTGATAATCTGAGCCAAATACCTGTAACTCTCAGACACACCATGTATAGCTTCGAGCAATTGAAAGTATTTATCACTGTATGCGACACCGGATCTTTTTCAGCTGCTGCTCGTAAATTAAAGCGTGCTCAATCGGGGGTAAGCCAAGCCATTGCAAACCTTGAAATAGCCATTAATCAAGAGCTGTTCAATCGTGATAAAAACACTCCGGTATTAACTGATAACGGCAAAACCTTGCTGCCAATTGCAAAGTCTATTTTGCATCAACAAAAGTATTTTGATCAAACAATAGAATCGCTAGCAAAAGAGCATGAGCATGAAATGGTTATTGCTGTTGATGAGAGTGTAATGAGCCCAGACTTTTTAAATATTCTCATGCCGCTTGCCGATAAATACCCAATAACTCACTTTGATATCATCACCACCTCAACCTTTGATGTAGAACAACTCGTTCGGGTAGGGCGCAAGCCGGTATTGTTTATGCCGACGGTGAGTTAAAGGTGGATATGGATTTTTTCTTGCTAGGGCAAGCACGCTTTTTAACCGTAGCATCATCGACCCACGAATTAGCCAAACTAGCTAAAGTGCAAGGCTCTGATTTAAAACGTTATAGACAATGTGTACATCGCAGTGCTTAACATAAAGAGTTATGGTTTAGTTACGGTATTAGCTCTATGTTGTGGTATGCCAACACTCACCAAACACTGGTTGAGTTAGTTCATGCGGGCATGGGGTGGGCAAACGTACCTGAGCTATCAGTAAAAGAGCAGATAAACCAAGGCCATATTGTCGCATTGCCTGTTACCCATGAGTACAATGGGTGGTTAACGCCTGTAGGATGCTTAATTTCTCGAAGCCATCAATCGGGGCCTGTACTAACGAGTTTAATTGACACTCTTCAACAGTATCATTTTAGTAAAAACAGCTGGAAAATCAGATAAGCTACCCATTGTTTTGATAGAATAATTGTCACTTTTAAACAAATTAATCTATCATAAATACATAAATTTTAGAGCCTGCTTTATGATAATTTAAGGGCGTTTTTCTGCTTAAATTTTGCATTTAAAAAACCAGGGATTAATGCTTTCCTTACTCCTGCGTTTAGTAAAATATTAATTTTATTTCAGCTTTTTATGAGCAACGTCCTTTTCAAAGCCTTGTTATTCCCAAGGGCAATTTTAAAGTTGAGTTAAAAACAACAAATGGAGCAGCTCGTTGGATCAACTACGTGCAATTAGGTATTTTAGTAAAGTAGTCGAAACTGGCAGCTTTACCAAAGCAGCCAGTACTTTTAACGTGCCGCCGTCGTCGTTATCAAGGCGCGTTGCAGATTTAGAAAAAAGCTTAGGCGCTACGCTGTTAAAACGCTCAACCCGACTCGTTAAATTAACAGAAGTAGGGCAAATTTATTATAACGATATACAGCAAATTTTGAGTCAACTAGAACAAAGTAATGAAACCGTACGCAGTTATCAAACAACGCCAATGGGGCGTTTACGTATTAGCTCTATGGTGGGGTTTGGTGAGCAAATATTATTACCTTTGCTAGATGAATTTAGCGCCTTATACCCTGAAATAGTGCTGGATGTTAGTTTAACTGATCAGCTATCGACACTCGGACGCGACGATGTTGATATTGCTATTCGCGGTGGTTACGCACCCAATGAGCGAGTACTAGCAATAAGGTTAATGGACAATGGTTTTATTCCGGTGGCATCACCTTGTTATTTAAAAAAACACGGAACACCTAACAATGCGATGGAACTAAAGCAGCATAATGGCCTTTATTTTAAAGCGCCAACGGGGCCAACGCCTTGGTTATGTAATATGGACGGCCAATGGCATGATGTATCTGGCCCTGCTGTGGCTATTTCTAATAGCGGATCGTGGCTAGCAAAAAAAGCGTGCAACGGTGAAGGTATTTTAATGTCGACTCGGTGGGCGTTAGCCCCTTATATTGACTCAGGTAAGTTGCAACAACTTCACTTTGAACATGAGTTAGCTATAACTCAAAATGCTAATATGGCTGTGTATTTGCTGTATCAAAAACAGCGCTACTTAGTACCTAAAGTAAAAGCGGCAGTAGACTTTTTAGTGCAAAAAATAAAGACAGAAAATGAACAATAAACACAAAGTAACAGATTCCCTAGGCTGATTAATTTACAACTGTGTGGCTTGTTAAACAAAACCAACCGCAGGTTACTTTCGTTTTTTGCTTATGCAAACTGTAAACCCCCATTACAGTTTGCACAAAAGCCACAAATTAACACTGCATTTTACGCTATAGGCACTGTGCTAATAAAAGGATTAAGCTTAACTTTTAACGTGTTTAAAAAACACCTTAAAGCGAGTGTTCGCGTTTGAGGTTACCACTATGTTGCCCCCATTTGCTGTAACTAGCGCTTTTACTATCGCAAGTCCTAAACCCGCGCCGTTGCCTTGTCGCTGCCTTGATTTATCGGCTCGATAAAATCGGTCAAATAAATAGGGTAAATGCTCTGCTGCTATTTTTTCGCCTGGGTTGGTAACCGCAATACACACTTGATCATTTCCAGTGCGCTCACTACTAATAGTTATCGATTCGCCTGCTGGGGTATACCTAATCGCATTTGATAATAAATTAGATAACAACTGCCTAAAGTGTAATTGTTCACAATAAAACTCAACATTACTACCTTGTTTAATAAAGGTAATATTGGCATCTTCTGCTACCGCATCAAAGTATTCTAGTAACGCGTCTATTTCTTCATCACTTTGTAATACTTGTTGTTGTGCTTTTATCAGTCCATTTTGAGTTTTTGCCAACCACAGCATATCACTCACCATTTTTGTTAGTCGCTCTAGTTCTTCAAGGTTTGAAAACAACAGTTCTTGGTATTGCACAAGGTCGCGCTGTTTTGTTAAGCCAACTTGTGTTTGAGTAATAATATTAGTAAGCGGGGTACGCAGTTCGTGGGCTATATCGGTAGAAAAATTTGATAAACGCATAAACTCATCTTGTAATCTATCCAGCATGGCATTAAATGAATGCACCATATTCACCAGCTCAATTGGCACTTTACTTTCATCTAACCTAACATCCATTTTATGGGTTTGAATGTCATATATTTTTTTGCTTAAGCCACGCAGTGGATTTAACCCCTGATGTACCGCAAACCAAGCAACGAGTAAAATGAGCACAGCTGAGCCAAACATAATCACCCATAGGCTTTGTTTAAATTGGCGCAAAAAATGTTTATGAAAACTCATATCAATGGCGGCGGTAATTTTATAATGCTGTTGCTGCACGTTAAAGTCGCTAACTAATGCGCGATAGGTATGATCATTGGCTTGCCAATGCACTATGTTATCGCGATTAAAACCAAGCGCCGATGGCGCACTCATAATCTGCTTAGTAAAATCGCGACCTGAACTTTGGTAAATTAAGGCTCCTTGCTGGCTATTTACTTGATAATAAACACCATGATGTCCTGCCACAGCTTTAGATAATGCCTGCCCTAAAGGTTCACTTGAGCTATGCTGCTGGGCTAAAACAGCTGCAACTGACTGGCTAATAACCTTTAACTCGCCACTGTCTTGCTCAATAAAGTGATGCTCAATGGAGGAGTTAATTAATGACGCTACTAAGGTTAAACAGGCTATTACAGTAACAGCAATAAACAATACCACCCGCATGGTCAACGACATTGGTCGAGCGTTAATTTTGGGCATTTTCGACCTCTAATTTATAGCCCATACCGCGCACTGTATGAATAAGTTTAATACTATACTCATCGTCAACCTTGCCCCGCAGGCGTCTAATCGCAACATCTATTACATTGGTATCACTTTCAAAGTTCATATCCCATACTTGCGACGCTATAAGTGAGCGAGATAGCACTTCGCCTTCTCGGCGCAGTAGTAGCTCTAATAAGCTAAACTCTTTATTACTGAGCAAAATACGCTTGCCTGCTCGCTGTATTTTACGCTTTGGTATATCCATTTCTAAGTCTGCAATTGTGAGTATGTCGGCCACTTTTTGCACGCCACCACGGCGAATAAGCGTACGTACGCGGGCAAGTACTTCTGAAAAAGCAAACGGTTTTATTAAGTAATCATCTGCGCCAAGTTCAAGCCCTTTTACTCTGTCATCAACACTATCGCGAGCCGATAAAAATAATACTGGCGTGTCGTTTTTGGCTTCTCGTACCGACTCTAAAATTCGCCAGCCAGATACATCGGGCAACATTATATCTAATATAATCACATCAAATAATTCGGTCATTGCTAAATGGTGACCGTCAAGGCCATTGCGCGCCAAACAAACCTGAAAGCCGGCTTCGGTTAAGCCCTGTTTTAAGTAATCACCGGTTTTAATCTCGTCTTCAACGATTAGTATGCGCATATAATTCCTTTGTTACTTTTATTATAATTTTAGTTATCACTTAAACAGCACTATGCCATATGCGCTACAACAGCAACATGACATTAAGATTACAACTTTGTAATGTTCGCGTCATGTCGATGTCAGGTTTAAATATTATACTCAATGCATATTTTGCTATTCAGGTGTAATAAAATGGGTTTTAAAGAGTCATTACAGCACATTTCAAAGCCACGTAGGCGTTTTGTTCAAGGATTAATTGTAGGCGGTGTGCTGGCAGCTTTTCCAACTGTTTTACATGCAGCATCATCTTTAGCGGCTTCAACATTAACAGGTACTGTGCCTGAGTTGAGCGGTAAAGTTATTGACCTGGTTATTGATGAGTCCCCAGTAAACTTTACCGGTGTAGTGCGTATGGCAACCACCATTAATGGCTCTATTCCCGCGCCAACATTACGCCTTAAAGAAGGTGACGATGTGACCATTCGCGTTACCAACAATTTAGCGGTACCTAGCTCTATTCACTGGCACGGAATTATTTTACCGTATCAAATGGATGGTGTACCGGGCATTAGCTTTAAAGGCATTATGCCTGGCGAAACGTTTGTTTATAAATTTAAGTTACAACAAAGCGGTACTTATTGGTATCACTCACACAGTGGCTTTCAAGAAATGACCGGTATGTATGGGGCGTTAATTATTGAGCCTCGTGAGCAAGATGTTATCAGCGCAGATAATGAACATATTATTCAACTCTCTGATTGGACTGATGATGATCCCATGGAGTTATTCCGTAAATTAAAAATTCAGGGGGATGTGTTTAACTTTAATCAGCCCACTGTACCTGAGTTTTTTGATGACATAGCAACAAGCGGCGTTGCTAATGCACTTCAACGACGTGAAATGTGGAACCAGATGCGAATGAGTCCAACCGATTTAGCTGATTTATCGGCTTCGGCAATGACCTATTTAATGAATGGTACTGCGCCAATGGCTAATTGGCGTGGGCTGTTTAAAGCGGGCGAAAAAGTACGTTTAAGATTTATTAATGGCTCAAGTAACACCTTTTTTGATGTACGTATCCCAGAGTTAAAATTAACTGTGGTACAAGCAGATGGACAAAATGTTGAACCCGTTACCGTAGATGAGTTTCGCTTTGGTCCAGGTGAAACCTACGATGTGGTTGTTGAGCCTAAAAATGACGCATACACAATTTTTGCACAAAGCATGGACCGCTCAGGTTATGCCAAAGGGACTTTGTCTGTCGCTGCTAATATTGATGCGCCAGTGCCTGCACTTGACCCCGTTGAGTGGTTAGCAATGCGGGATATGATGGGCAATATGGATCACTCTGCTATGCCTGGAATGGATCACAGCGCTATGGGCCACGCTAGCATGGACAAAACCAGTATGGATCAGGGGGCAATGGATCATAGCACAATGGACCACGGTGCAATGGCAATGGACCATAGTAAGCATAATATGGGTAAAAACCCACTGGCTGTTCCAAGTCAGAAAGTTCGCCACGCTAAAACAGAATATGGCGCCTCAGTTGATATGCGCGTTGATACGCCACGCACAAATTTAGACGATCCTGGTATTGGGCTGCGCAATAACGGCCGTCGAGTTTTAACACTTGCAGATTTACGCTCTCTTGATGGCATAGTTGACCACCAAGCACCCGAAGCCGAAATTGAGCTGCATTTAACCGGCAACATGGAACGCTACAGCTGGTCTTTTGATGGCTTAGAGTTTGGTAAAAGTACCCCTGTGCATATGAAGCATAATCAGCGGGTACGAGTTATTTTACAAAACGATACCATGATGACACACCCTATGCATTTACATGGTATGTGGAGCGACTTGGAGAACGATCAAGGTGATGTGTTAGTTCGCCGCCACACCATAATGGTACAGCCCGCCCAAAGAATTAGCTTTTTAACTACGCCACATGATGTTGGTCGTTGGGCTTGGCATTGTCATTTACTGTTTCATATGGATGCAGGTATGTTTAGAGAGGTGGTTGTATCATGAGAAATTTAACCTTATCAACAGTACTTACTAGTGCACTATTAATTAGCGCACCGTTATTGAGCCTGCATGTGTTTGCTCAAACTGAAATGGGTGACATGTCTGGCGATATGGCGGGCGATAAAATGCAGCCGCAAGGCGGCGATGCCCCTAAAAATGCTCGCGATCCACACGCTTATGCTAATGGCACAACCTTAACGCAAGGGCCATATGCTTTAGCAGATGGCGAGCGCTTAACCCTTGCGGATGAGCATAAGTTTTACGCTATTTTAGGTGATCGTCTTGAGTATAACGAACAAGCCGATGCTGCTGTTTTCGATTTACAAGCTTGGTACGGCACCACCTTTAATCGATTAGTGATAAAAACCGAGGGTGATGTTAGTGATGGCAAGCTTGAAGAAAATCAAACTGATATTTTATGGGGTCATGCAATTTCGGCTTATTGGGATACGCAAGTCGGTATTCGCTACGATTATTATAAAGAAGGCAAAAACCGTCAATGGTTAGCGTTTGGTATTCAAGGCTTAGCACCTTATTGGTTTGAGCTTGATATGACAGCGTATGTAGGTGAGAGCGGCAACACAGCATTTACAGCAGAAGCTGAATATGAGCTGCTTTTAACACAAAGGCTCATTATACAGCCTCGTGCTGAAATAACATTTTATGGTAAAGACGATGAACAAAATGAGCTAGGCAGTGGGCTATCTAGTACTGCTATTGGCGTTAGGGTTCGTTATGAATTTACTCGCCAATTTGCACCTTATGTAGGTGTAGAGTGGACTAATAAATTTGGTAGCACAGCAGATTACGCCAAGCTAAACGAGCAGAGCAGCAACGATACTGAGTTTGTTGCCGGTATAAAATTTTGGTTTTAATATTTAAAAATAAGAGGTAATTATGAAATTTATAACTATTGCGGCAATTTTAGGCTTAGCTTTAAGCTTTTCGGCATCAGCTCATATTTCGCTAAAGCAATCAACACCACAAAATAGTGCGATGCTAATGCAAAGTCCAGAGCAACTTACGTTAACGTTTAGCGACGAAGTACAACTTGCCAAAGTACTCTTAAGTGATGCTGCAAACAAGCAAGTAGATTTTAACTTTAAACCCAGTGCAAAAGCTAATAGCAACTTTAGCTGGCCGTTACCCAAGCTTGAACAAGGTAATTACACAGTTAAATGGATAGCGCTTGGTGGCGATGGCCATAAAATGTCAGGCAATTTTGACTTTATGCTGCACGCCAGCGACACACATTCTAAAATGAAAAACATGGCGGCTAGCCATAAACAACATAATCATTAGGTAGTCATATAATGCAATTAAGTGATTGGTCAGTGCTGTTACTATTATTAAAAATAGTAAGCTATTTAGCTATTGCAGCCCTTGCGGGCTGCTTGCTAATGCGCTTACTTAATAATGAGAGTACAACGCCAGATACACAATTAAGCTGTTTTAATCGGTATTTAAAGCGCTGGCAAATCACCCTTGTTATGGTGGGCTTTATTGGTGCAATATTACAAATACCAATTGAAGCGGGGGCCATGGCTGAATCTGGTTTTGCTGGCATGATAGACCCCTTCATGCTGGATATAATTTGGCAATCAGTAATTGGTGAGCAGGTAAGTATGAGAGTGCCTGCATTTATAATTGCCTTGTTTGCGGTGTGCACTTGGCGCACCCATTCAAACTCAGCTAACGTGGCTAATTTTGTTATTACACTATTAGCACTTATTATCCTTACCTATAGCTTTACCTTAACCGGCCACAGCGCCGAAAAAGGCCTATTAATTAAAAGTATATTAACACTGCACTTAATTGCCATTGCTAGTTGGATTGGCTCACTATGGCCTCTTTATAAAAGTTGCCAACTGCTATCGTTAAATACGATAAAACATTTAATGGAACGCTTTGGACAGCTAGCAATTATTATCATAGCGGTACTGCTCATATCTGGTATAACCTTATTATGGCAATACTTAAATTCATTTTCTGTATTATTTACTTCAAATTATGGCCAGCTAATAATGTTAAAACTGTTGTTAGTGAGTGCTATGTTACTACTGGGTGCTTGGCATAAACTACGTTTAGTTCCGCAAATTACACAGCAACATCATGTTGTTACTTTAAAGCGTTCTATTTCTGTTGAAATGCTTATTGCCGTGTGTGTATTGCTAACCACCAGTGTATTTACCACGCTCGTTGGGCCGCCCGTATAATTTATCTTATAAAGAGAAAAACATGTTAATAAAACACCCTAAATTTGGATTGATCTCAGCGCTGTTATTTACTGCAACAAGCTCTTTTACTGTAAACGCGCATGGTGATGAAGAGCACGCAAAAAAATCAGCTTTATTTGTTAATGTAAGCAGTGCTGCAGCAAAAGTTGTTAGCTCGTTTCATACTGCGCTTAAGCAAGGCGATAAAGTAACTGCTCGACAATTACTAGCCGATGATGTGATTATTTTTGAAGGTGGCGGCGTTGAGCGCTCAGCCGATGAATACGCTAACCACCACATGTTAGCTGACATGAAATACCTAAGTGCAATTAACAGCGACCTATTAGAGCACCAAGTGTTTATTAATGGTGATATGGCTTACTCGGTATCAAGAAGTAAAAGCCATGGCAACTATAAAGGTAAAGAAATAAGCGCCACAGGTATGGAGTCAATCACCTTAAAAAATACCGATTCAGGCTGGAAAATAACTCATATTCATTGGTCAAATTAAGGCGTTAATTATGCGTATAATTAAAATCACCTCAAGCGTGCTTTTAGCACTAGCACTGCCTCTTATGGGGGCGTGCTCTGAGCAATCACCGCAAGTACATAAAGCAACTAGCTCAGCCGATAGTCCCAAAAAACAGGAGTTAAAGCTTACTGTTTATAAAGATAAAAACTGTGGCTGTTGCAAAGGCTGGATTGAGCATATAAATCAAAGCGACATTAATACAAAAGCCATTGATGCAGACGATATGGGATTAATAAAATCGCAATATCAAATAAAGCCTAACCAGCGCTCATGCCATACAGCTGTGTCGGCCAACGGTTTTGTGTTTGAAGGCCACGTACCGGCTAAGTTTATTAAACAATTTTTATCGGAAAAACACCCAGCGCATATTATCGGTTTGACCGTACCCGCAATGCCACTAGGCACACCAGGTATGGAAATGGGCGATGCATTTCATAAATACAACATTGAATTTATTACCACAAACACCACCACAGGTGTGTACAAGCACATTAGTCAATACGACGAGCAGTTTTAACTATTGTGGCATAGTTGGTGAGACTGTTTAGTACCTATAAAGAACTGTAAACCCCCATTACAGTTTGCACAAAAAAGCCACAAATTTAAATTGTGGCTTTTGTTTTTTAATAATGAATCAAAAATTATTTTAGTAAGTTTTTTTCAAAAAATTCGGCCATCATAGTGTGGTAATGCAAAGCCGTTCCTTTGCCTTCTTTTAGGCTGTGTGAACGATTAGGATAAGCAAAAAACTCAAATTGTTTATTATGCTTAACAAGCTCGTCAATTAAACGCTCAGACCCCTGATAGTGTACGTTATCGTCGCCAGTACCGTGGATCAGTAATAATTTACCGCTAAGGTTTTTAGCAAAACTAATTGGCGAGGTATTATCATAGCTTTGTGGATCGGTGTTTGGGTTACCCGAATAACGCTCTTGATAAATGGTGTCGTATAAACGTATATCGGGCACAGGTGCTGAAGCAATACCTACTTTAAATTTGTCGCCGTGACGAAATAATAAATTAAGTGTAGAGCTGCCGCCGCCAGAGTGTCCCCATACGCCAACCCGCTCTGTGTCTATTACATCCCAGCGTTTAGCCATGGCATCAAGTGCATCTACTTGGTCTTGCACTGTAATTGAGCCTATTTTTTTATAAATAGATTTGCGCCAATCTCGGCCTTTTGGTGCGCGTGTACCGCGGTTATCAACTGATGCAACAATAAAGCCTTTTTGAGTTAATAACGATTTGTATAAATAGCTATTACCTTCAAAGCGATCTTGTACGGTTGATCCCCAAGGTTCGCCATAAACATAAAATACGATTGGGTACTTTTTATTTAGATCCATATCCGCAGGAAACATAATATAACCATCAAGCTCGGTGCCATCATGCGCGGCTACTTTAAAAAACTCATGGTTTGGTAAACTTTGCTCTGCTAATTTTTGTTTCAGCTCGCTGTTTTCGACCAAGGTTTTTACATTACTGTGATCGCTCACCTTAATAATTTGCTTAACGGCCGGCTGATTAAATTTAGAATAGGTGTGCATGGCCCAAGAAGCATCCTTTGACACGTAGTAACTGTTGGAGCCGTTAAACTGCTCAGGTGTTACTCGTACTGGTTTACTGCTGCCATCTATTGCTGTGCGATACAAATAGCGCTGAGCTGCATCATCTGGTGATGCACTAAAATACAATACGTTTTTGTCTTCGTTGATTGCAAGCATATCAACAATGTCGTAATCGCCAGGGGTTAGGTCGATAATTTTTTTGCCATCGCGCGATATGCGATATAAATGACGCCAGCCGTCGCGTTCGCTGTGCCAAATAAAAAACTCACCACTTTTTGACCAATTAGCACTATAAAACCATTCAATAAACGCATCGTCTTTTTCTGCCAGTATTTTAGTTAGCTGCTGCTTTTGCCAATTAAATAACCATAAATTATTATGGTTTTGTGGGCGGTTTAAGTCTTGGATAAGTAACGACTCACCATCGCCTGCCCAGCTAATGCGTGGTATGTAACGATCGCGGTTATTGCCCTCAAGCTTAGCCCAACGGGTTTGCTTGTCACTTAGGCTCACTACGCCTACGCGTACTGCTGAGTTAGTTTCGCCTGCTTTAGGGTATGGAAATTCAGTAAGGCTAGGGTAGAGCGCTTTGGTGTTGTTGATCAAGGTAAAGTATTTAACGCCGCTAGTATCGAGCTGCCAATACGCGATTGATTTATTATCTGGGCTCCAACTAAAGCCATCACGAATAGAAAACTCTTCTTCGTATACCCAATCGAAATTACCATTAACTGTGGTAGCGCTGCCATCGGTTGTTAATGCGCTAACGGTATTGCTGCCAACTGCTTGCATATAAATATTATTATCGCGCACATACGCTACTTTTGAGCTGTCGGGGGAGAACTTAGCAAACATAAGCTTTTTGGGCTCAGGATTTTCGCCGCCCAACTGCGAGAGTTTATTCGTATTTAAGTTAAGTAACCAAAAATCCCCTCGGCTGCGCGAACGCCATACTTGCTCACTGTTGGTAAATACCATGAGCCACTGGCCATCTTTAGAAAATTGATAACTCTCAATTGCAAACGCTTCATCTGCGCCCTCTGGCAGTAACTTTTCAAAAGCAACCAGTACTTTTCGCCCTGTGCCATCGGCGTTGTAAAATACAATGTCGTTGCCTTTTACACCGTGCTCTTTCTCGTCGTCAGCTTTAACGCCTACTTTTTTATCGGCTTCACGTTGCTCAAGTACTGTGTAGCCAGTGCCATCGTCTAACCATTTAAAGTAAGTACTACGCTGTGCTTTAAAGTATTTATCTTTATAAATTTGCTCAAGAGTAAGCGGGTTACTAATAGGTGTAACTGCATTACCTGTTGTTGATGGTGATGTATTTGATGTCATAGAACACCCTTGTATGGTTATACCCGCCAGAATGGCAACTAACAGTGCTGAGGTTTTAATTATTTTCATCGTGTTTCCTAGGGGGGGTTATTAAATAAATACTGACCCCGCTACTTTAGCAAATAAGCAAAATAGGATCTGAGCGTTTATCGCGTTATTAAGGGATTAAGCTTAAAAACGGAATTAATACGCCATGTTAATTAAAAGTAGGCATTAGCTGTGTAATGAAGGTTACCGTTTTTAAATACCTAACCCTTTTGCTACGCAGTTAATCTAATTCTAAATTTGCACGTTCAACACTCTCTGCTGGCAGCTCTTTTTGTACCGATACGCCCAGCTCTTTAAACTCGCTTGCCTGTTTAATTAGGTTACCTTTACCTCGGTAAAGCTGCGAAAACGCTTTGTCGTAGCTTTCTTTAGCACGATCTAGCTGTTTGCCAACCCCTTCCATACTGGTTAAAAAGCCATTGAGCTTGTTATAAAAACGCTCGGCTCGAGCTGCCAATTCTTTTGAGTATTTAGTTTGTTCTTCAAAGCGCCATAGCTGTTTAACTATATTTAAACTAGTGAGTAAGGTAGTGGGGGTCGCCACTAGAATATTTTTTTCGATTGCTTGCTGGTAAATATCACTTTGGTATTTAAGCGCTTCAACAAAGGCTGACTCTATTGGTACAAACATCACCACTACTTCAGGCGAGTTAAGCCCAGGTAGACGGTCGTACGATTTACTCGCAAGCTCGTTTATACGCGCTTTAACAGCCTCAACGTGCTCTTTAATAGCTTGCTGTGCTTCTAGCTCGTTATCGGCGTTAACATAGCGTGTGTAGGCGTTTAACGAAGTTTTAGCATCAATAACTAAATGGCGACCTTGGGGTAAATACACAACTACATCGGGGCGTAAGCGGCCGTCTTCGGTGTTAAACGACACCTCGCGTTTATAGTCTACGCCTGCGCGTAAGCCTGCGCTGTCGAGCACGTTTTCTAGCATTAACTCGCCCCAATTGCCTTGGGTTTTCTTTTGCCCTTGTAGAGCGTTACTGAGCCTGTCGGCTTGCTCGGTTATGGCTTGGCTTTTTGCTTGTAAATGTAATAACTCGGTTTTAAGCGCGGCGCGTTGTTTTAAGTCTTCAACATGGATTGACTCCATTTTGTCGCGAAAGCCTTTTAGCTCGCCTTGCACTGGTTTTAATAGTTGCTCAATGCTTTCTTGATTGAGCACTTTAAACTTTTGAGACTTTTCTTCTAAAATTTGATTCGCTAAGTTTTCGAACTCTTTTTTAAGCATCTCTTTGCTTTGCTCTATTTGCGCAAGTTGTTCGCTAAAGTGTTGTTGTTTTTGCTCAAGCGTAGTGCGTATATTATTTAGCTCTACATCGCGTTGGCTATATTGTTTGCGCAGTGCACTTAGCTCGGCTTCGGCTTTTTGCCAAAACTGATTATATTGCTGGCTTTGTTTTTCTTGTTCGGTAAAGCGGGTTTTAAAGTGCTGCGCTTGGTCGCGTTGCTCTTGATGGGTATGCTCTAAAAGTTCGTGGTCATCCGCTAACTGGGTGTATTGCAGGGTTTTGCTCTCAAACTGACTTTGCAATAACGACAACTGCTGTTGCTGCTCACTAAGTTGTTGTTTTAATTTTTTACTAAGCGATGCAGATACTAGGCTACAAATTACGCCACCTGCGGTAACGCCTACGCCTACACTTAGCCAATCAATGCTAGTTAATAACTGAGAAAACATAAAATAAACTTATTAAATTTAGAGACATGCCATCATAACGAATAACTATCGATAGCAGTAGGGGCGGGATATAAATTAAAGGCATAAAAAAAGCCAACCTATAAAAGGTTGGCCTAACATTACTAAAACTAGTAACCAAATAGGGAAATCAACATGAAACTTGCGTTAACAACAATTCATCACAAGCATAATAGTAGACGGCAAATTGAATATTTAGTTCAACAATAATTTAAATTTATTTATATGTTGTTTAAGAAGGCTACTAAGTAAATTTTTTGCAAAAAAAAGCCAACTCAAACGAGCTGGCTCAATCATTACTAAACTTAGTAACTAAATAGGGGAATCAACATGAAACTTGAATTAACTGCAATGTAATCACAAGCATAATAGTAGACGGCAAGTTGAGTATTTAGTTCAATAATAATTTAAATTTATTTATATATTGTTTAAGAGGGCTACTAAGTAATTTTTTGCATCGAGTAGGGTGAGGCTTATGCCTCATCCCTCTCACAGAACCGTACGTACGGACCTCGTATACGGCTCCTGTACC
>NZ_JBEONZ010000047.1:0-18564 GCF_040308705.1 Pseudoalteromonas sp. 19-MNA-CIBAN-0066 | reverse complement strand
TTGGCGAGAAAATGGCCGAATTATAACAGCTGGCCATCTAATCTGAGAAATTGCACTTATTATCCGAATTTAGGCTTAATGGGTGTACAACAATAAGTAGATTCTAATTTTTAGGACACATGATGATAAACAACACACACGTTAAACGCTCTGCGCTTACTTTATTGTGTAGCATAACTGCCTTACCTAATATGGTATTAGCTGCTGAATATTCTGTGTATGGTAAAGCAGAAGTACAAATAGCTAAAACCGATACAGGCGTTATGCGCTACGCCGATGAAGGCACACAAATAGACGCGCCATTTTCACGCATAGGGATCAAAGGACAACACACACTTAACGAGTACGTTAGCGCAGTATTTAAATACGAAGTACAAGTAAAGGGCTTTGAACATGACGATACTAACGAGCCGTTTGCAGCGCGTAATACCTATTTAGGTTTAAAAGGTGCATTTGGTGAAATAGTTGTCGGTAGAAACGATACCCGCTTTAAATACTCAGAAGGTAAGCTGGATAATTTTAACGAAACACAAGCCGATATAGCACAAGTTATTGCTGGGCAAGACCGCCTTGGCGATACCATCACTTACACTTCAAACTATTGGCATAATGCTCAGTTTTCATTTACTTATGCCCCCAAAGACGATAATAAAGATAACCAAGCGGGTTTTGCCGCTACACTTATTTACGGTGATCGTAATTTAAACAATACGCCATATTATATTTCTTTAAGCCATGTTGACTCACTTAATAATATTAAAGCGAGTCGGATTGCAGGTGTTTATAAGTTTGAGCAGTTACAGCTAGGTGCTTTGTATCAACACTCAGAGTCAATAGATGGCACTAAATCAGGCAATGGCTATGTACTAAGTGCAAGCTATACATTAGATAAATGGGTTCCTAAATTACAGTTTGCAAAAGATGACTCAGCACTGCGTCAAGAGTCAGAAGCCACTCAGTGGAGTACAGGTTTAGACTATGTATTTGATAAACAAACCACGGCTTATCTTTTATATACAGACTTAGACTTAGAAGAAAACGCCGATAGCAGCTTAGCGCTTGGTCTTAGGTACAAATTTTAAGGTTTAGATAAATGACACAACAAATTTTGCAAAATAACGCGCCTAAAAACCAATTTAAGCAATGGTTATTACTGCTACTTGGGCCAAGCATAATGCTATTGACCTGTTTACTCGATCCTCCTACGGGCATGTCCAGTGCAGCGTTTAAAACTGCTGGGTTAGCATTTTGG
Organism: Pseudoalteromonas sp. 19-MNA-CIBAN-0066; assembly: GCF_040308705.1. NCBI lineage: Bacteria > Pseudomonadati > Pseudomonadota > Gammaproteobacteria > Alteromonadales > Pseudoalteromonadaceae > Pseudoalteromonas > Pseudoalteromonas sp. 19-MNA-CIBAN-0066. The sequence goes on along the minus strand of NZ_JBEONZ010000047.1, from coordinate 17,312 downwards.
ATGGCGTCGTGGTGGGTAAGCGAAGTAGTGCCTATTCCGGCGACTGCTTTATTGCCACTTCTTATATCGCCACTGGCTGGTATAGCAGGTATGAAAAGTGTAGCCGCGCCTTATGCTCATCCATTAATATTTTTATTTTTAGGTGGGTTTTTAATTTCTATCGCAATGGAGCGCTGGGGGTTACATAAACGCATAGCACTGAGCACCATGTTGTATGCAGGCACTAAGCCTAGCTTACAAATATTAGCTATGATGCTGGTTACGGCCTTTTTATCTATGTGGATGTCAAATACAGCCACTGCAGTGATGATGCTACCAATAGCTTTGTCTATTACACATTTAGTAAAACAGTCAGATCCTAGCAATGAAGGGTTTGGTAAAGCTTTACTACTCTCTATTGCTTATGGTGCCAGTATTGGTGGTATTGCAACATTGATCGGTACTCCGCCTAATGCATTAATGGCAGCTTACTTGTCCGATAGCTACCAAATAGAAATTGGCTTTGCACAGTGGATGCTAGTCGGTGTGCCACTGGCGGTAAGTATGCTGTTTATTAGTTGGATTTGGCTTACAAAGTTTGCTTATAAAGTAGACGCAGGTATTAAAAACAATCAAAAAATAGACACCAAAGCTGTATTTACTGAACAATTAAAAGCACTTGGTGAAATGCAACGCGCCGAAAAAGGCGTGCTATTTGTATTTGTGCTTGCTGCCGCGTGTTGGATATTTAGACCTTTGCTAGGCGAGTTTAGTGGTTTGAGTATTTCTGACACCACTATTGCGATTGCAGCGGCGTTATTATTATTTGTATTGCCTGCAAATAAAGGCACTGACGAGCGTATTTTAGATTGGGAAAGTGCTGCTAGAGTGCCATGGGGCGTATTATTATTGTTTGGTGGTGGCTTAACACTTGCCTCGCAAATAAAGTCATCGGGCTTGGCGCAATATATTGCACAAATGATTCAAGGCGCGAGTGCTATTCCTCTCGTTATGAGTATTTTAGTGGTCGTTGCACTAATTACATTTTTAACCGAAATCACCAGTAACACAGCCACCGCGGCTGGTTTTTTACCCTTACTTGGCCCCGTTGCAGAATCCATTGCAGGCTCACCACTTGTGTGGGTTATTCCGGCGGCGATTGCTTGTAGTTGTGCGTTTATGATGCCAGTAGCCACCCCACCAAACGCAATTGTGTTTGGCTCAGGGCAAATACAAATGCGCGACATGATACGCGCAGGCTTTGTGCTTAATATTGTAGCTATTGTTTTAATTACCTTAGTAACAATGACAATTGCAGCGCAAGTATTTGGCTTTTAAATTACGCAGCTATTGGCTGCTAAACAACAGCCAATAGCTGCAATAGTTACCACTTAGTTCCAACCAAAACCAGAGTAGTTTTGTATATAGTTCAATACTATGCAAAATTACTCTTTATTGCTCGTATTACAGAACAAGGTTATAGTCTCAAATAACTTTAAAATTTGAGTAATCTATTTTGACTATCGACGCACCGCAAACACCTTCGTTAACTACACAATTTGATGAGTTACAACAGTACTTTATAAAAACTCCTTACTTGTCGATTAATAAACGCATCACAGTGTTAAAGCAATTGCGCAGTCGTGTTGTAGAGTTTGAGCAAGAGCTGATAGATGCAGTGTCAAAAGACTTTGGTTATCGCACCGCATTTGATACCTTGCTAGGCGATATATTACCCACTATGCAAGCCTTAGCGCACACCATAAAAAAACTACCAAAGTGGTCTAAACCAAGCAAACGCTCAGTAGGTTTAAGCTTATGGCCTTCAAAGGTGAGCGTAACATACCAGCCTAAAGGCGTGGTTGGCATTATAGCGCCTTGGAATTACCCAATACAGCTTGCCATTGTGCCTGTTATTACCGCATTGGCAGCGGGTAATCGTACAATGTTGAAGCTCAGTGAGTTTACCCCCCACACCAATCAAGTGCTTGAAAAGCTATTTAGTGGTGAACTAGAGCAGCATTGTAAAATAATACAAGGGGGGAGTGATGTTGCTAGTGAGTTTTCATCGCTGCCATTTGCACACCTGTTTTTTACAGGCTCAATTGCGGTAGGTAAGTTAGTAATGGGCGCTGCAAGTGCTAATTTAACGCCAGTTACCTTAGAGCTTGGCGGTAAATCGCCTGTTATTATTACTGAAAAAGCAGATATTAAAAAAGCGGCGCAAGCAATACTCTTTGGTAAAATGGCCAATGCTGGGCAAATTTGTGTTGCCCCCGATTATGTATTTGTACCCAAAGAGCTTGAGCATCAGTTGGTGCAACACTTGTGTGAATTATATAAGAAACACTACAAACAAGGGGTAGAAGGTAAAAATTTAACCTCTATTGTAAGCGACGCTCACTATGCACGCTTATCTGGTTATTTAGAACAAGCACAGCAGCTAGGCGCAACCATAATTAAACCTCTTGAAGATAACCAGCAAGACCCAGATAAACATCGAATGGGGCTACATATTGCCACCCAAGTAACCGATGAAATGCAATTAATGAAAGATGAGCTATTTGGCCCAATATTACCTGTAATGAGTTACACCAACTTAGAGCACGCAATAAGTTATATAAAGCATCATCATCACCCATTAGCCTTGTATATTTTAGGGCAAAATAAACAAATTCAAGAATATATTATAAAGCAAACACTAAGTGGTACTGTTGCGGTTAACGACACCTTAGTGCAAGTAACTGCCGATGATGCGCCGTTTGGTGGAGTGGGGCATTCTGGAATGGGGCATTATCATGCTAATGAAGGGTTTTTAACCTTTAGCCATGCTAAAAACACGCTGGTTTCTGGATCATTCAATCCACGTATCGGCATGCTACTTAAACAAAGCAAAGTACTAATTAAGTTATTAAAGTGGCTTTATATTAAAAAGTAGTGAATATAACAAAAAGGCTAAACTCATCTTACTGCATTAGTTAGTATTAGCGAGCTTAGCCTTGTTATTTAAACGCTGTTTTAGAGCAATTAATTAAAACAGCGTTTAAAGCAGTTTATTAAAACAACCGCCCTTCACCAGCGTAAGTGCCGGCTAAAATTCTGGTATAAATAGCGTCGGCTTTTTCTTTTGCTTCTTCAACTTCTTTAGGCAGCATTTTTTGCTCGTCGAGCTTGCGACTATGGCTTGCTTGCATATTGCCGTTATACTCGGCAATGGTGTTCCAAATATATGACTTTTCTAAATTCTTAGGCATGCCTAAGCCTTCAAAGTACATTAAAGCTAAATTAAATTGCGCCAAAGTATAATTATTGGCTGCAGCTTTTTCATACCACGTTTTAGCAAGTTCATAATCTACGCTTACGCCATCACCATTGGCATACATAACGCCTAGGTTAAATTGTGCAGCGGGTAGGTTTTTGTTTGCCGCTTGTTCAAATAACTTTATTGCCATTTGTTTGTCGAGTTTTACCCCGTTGCCTTCATTGTATAAAACGGCTAAAGCAAACATAGAATCGGGGTGATTTTTTGCTACCCCTTGTTGATAAAGTTGAGCAGCTTTACGGTAGTCACGCGTTACACCATACCCACCTTCATATAATTTACCCAGCTCATAAATACCAGGGGCAAATCCTTTATCTGCTAGGTAATTAAACTCTTTTAGTGCTTGTGCAAATTCGCCTTCATTAGCGGCTTTGATCCCTTCCTCTAACCCAGCATGAGCGAAAGGGCTACTAAGTAAAATGCCAGCTAGGAGTAAGGTTTTTAAATTAAACTGTGACATAAGAATGTCTCCAATAAGTGATAGTTGCAATGTGTACTATTTAAACATTATTCTATTTAAAATTTTGCGCTAAATGAGGTAATGCAACGTTTAAAAATTAAGTGCAAAGTTTATTGCTTGTTATGCATTACGCTGGCTTTAGTATTAAGCACCGCATTAGCAAATGCAAAGTACGCTTATTATAGCTTAAAGCCGAGCAGAGTTGTTTTAGCAGTGTAAGATACAGATATTACAAAAAATTTAAAGCAGTAAAAAAAGCCCTTTCGGGCTTTTGGGTCATATCAACCGTCACTAATATGAAAAATGAAGATGTAAGCTAAACTTTGTTTATTAAAACCTGAGCTACATAAGTATTACGTGCTTAAATAAAATAACAGCATCCGTGCTGAAAATTCATCCTTGGGCACTGAGGTCGGTACATTTAACTTATGCGAGTGATTATCAGTTAGATTTAAGTTGAAGTCAAATGCAAATAAAAACTATTATCAAATTTGTGTGTGCGCAGGAGAGTTATGTTAATTAAAATAAATACAAAAAAAATAATACATGCAATGGTAGTCATCAGCTTTTTACTTTTAGCTAGCTGCTCTACTTCTTTTGCTTATAACAATTTACCTTGGCTATCATCATTTTGGGTAGATGACTACATAGACCTAAACAGTAGCCAAGCAAAACAACTTAAAATTATAATTAAACAAACCCGTAATTGGCATCGTCAGGTAGAGCTGCCTAAGTACAAGCAAGATCTTATCAAGTTACAAAAAACATTTAATAGTGAGTTTAATATCAGCGATTTAACACAGCAGGTTACTGTAGCTAAATTGCATTGGAACAATTTATTAGTACAGGTTAAAGCGCCTTTAATAGAATTGGCTAAAACGCTCAGTACCAAGCAACAACAAGAGCTTGTAACTAACATACAAGCTAACTTAGCTGACGAGTTAAAACAGTATCAAGAGCAAACGACGCAACAACTTAGCGAAGAGCGCCTAAAAGAGCAGCTTAGTTATTATAAAGATTGGTTAGGGAAATTAACTAAGCAGCAAACACAGCTCATAACAGTAGCTAACGAGCAGTATATTAATACCTTTGTGCTTTGGCAGCGTTATAAGCAAAATAGGTTAAACGCACTGCAACAGGCTTTTAATTATGAGTTGCGTAATGTTGAACAGTTTGAGCAGCAAATGAGCATTATAATTACCGATCGTGAATATTTTATTAGTGAAGAATTAGCGGCCAAAAACCAAGCTAATTTAATGGCTCATGTAAATTTGCTTGTTAGTTTAAATAGTACTTTATCGGATAAACAACGCCGCCACGTAAATAAGCACTTTGCTGAGTTGATAGAAACGGTGGACGATCTTATTGCTGATTAGCTCCTTTTACTTCACTGAATTTATTTATAAATATATTATTTGCTTATATTGTTATTTGGGCTATTTCACATACATTTGAAAGTAGCCGCGCATCGTTTTCAAAAAGACTTAAAAACCTTGCCATGCTTGACCCTCTGACCGGAGCGGGTAATCGTTTGGCAATGAATCATTATTTTTCGGTTGAGTTACGTAAGCGTGCCCAGCTTTACTTGTTTTTAGTTGATTTAGATTATTTTAAGCAAATAAATGATAAATACGGCCACGATGTGGGCGATAAAGTATTGATAGAAGTAGCCACGCTATTAAAGGTCACTTTTGCTAAAGGTTATGTTTTTAGGGTCGGGGGCGAGGAGTTTGCACTTATAAGCTCGTTTAATAGTGAGCATGCAGAGCTTGCTGTTGCCGAAAAAGTAAGAGCTGCACTGGAAAATAAATACATAAACGTTGATAACTATAAAATAAACCTAACAGCAAGTATTGGCGTTGCAAATTATAAACCCCAACAATCACTCAATGAATTGCTTAAAGCAGCCGATAAACAGCTTTATAAAGCCAAAGATTTAGGGCGCAATAGCGTTTATTATCCAGCGGTTAAAAGTGACAAAACAACGCTTATATAGCGATTAATACATGTGATCAAAATTTGGGATACTGTTTTCCCAAATCGGTTTATCTTTGCCTAAATACTCGCGCACAGCATCAAAAAATAGTCGCGTTCTGACCGGTAAGTCGCGATGTGGATATAACGCATACATAGCACTGTGGTCCATTATTTTTATATTGGTAAGTAATGGCACTAACTCGCCATCAATAACTTCGTTATCGAGTAAAAATGCAGGCGCCAAAAAGTAACTGGTGCCAGAGAGTGTTTTCATTAGCAATACTTCAGCGTCGTTAGCCCGAAACACACTCCTTATTTTTTGCTCGCAAGCCTCACCTTTATCGTTATAGTAATTTATTGCATCCACTCTAAATGCATTGCTTTTATAGCTTGCCGCCGGTAATTGAGCCAGATCGCTCATAGTTTTAGGCATGCCATAGGTTTTTACAAATTCAGGTGTTGCTAATATTAATAAACGATTACGGGCAATTTTACGCGCAATGAGCGATGAATCTTTTGGCTCGCCAATTCTAAATGCTAAATCAAACCCTTCAGATACTATATCGACCAAGCGGTCATCTAAACGTAATTCTACTTCTACTTGTGGAAAGCGTTTTTGAAAATCATTAATAACAGGTTGTAAATAACGGCGACCAATAATGGTTGACGCTGTTATTTTTAATAATCCACGCGGCTCTTGGTGATAGTTTTCGGCCATGCGCAGGGTTTCACCTAGCAGCTCTCTAAGGTCGGCTGCTTTTTTTATCATTTCGGCGCCCGCTGCAGTAAGCGAAAAAGAACGTGTTGTTCTGTTTAACAACCTCACGCCAAGCTCATCTTCTAAACGGCTAATTTGTTTTGATATAACGGAGCGGTCAATATTACGTATTTCAGCTGCTTTGGCAAAAGAGCCTTGTTCAACCACTTCAAGTAACATTAAAAGTCGACTAGTTGTATCCATAATATTACCTAAAATAGTTTATTGATGCCATTTTGGCATTAATGAATTTAGAAATCTATTATTTTTGTCAGCACGATTGTTCCGTACCATGCAACGCTAATTATAAAGGAGCGTCGTAATGAACAAACATTTAATTGCTGTAGCACTGGCTACAGCATCCTTAACACTTACAAGTTGTGCCGATGAAAGCACGGCTCAGTCGGCTCCAACAGCGCAACATCAGCCAATAGATGTTGCCAAGGTTATTGTTAAACCGGTACAAAGCTGGCACACCTACACAACTCGCTTAGAATCGCCTCAAGAAGTTGCTTTAATGCCACGAGTATCGGGTGTTATCGACAGCATCGAGTTTAACGAAGGTGACTTGGTAAATAAGGGCGACGTGTTATTTCAATTAGATAACCGTTCATTTACAGCCAAGGTTGCCAGCCTTGAGGCGCAAGTTAACAGTGCAAAAGCAGCGCTTGAACAAGCAAGCAGTGAAGCAACCCGTGCGGTACGCTTAACGCAGCGTAAAGCTATTTCAACTGAGCAAGCACAAGCACGTACTTCAACACTGCGCCAACGCGAAGCGCAACTAGTGGCGCTACAAGCACAGTTAACATCGGCGCAGCTTGATTTAGAATTTACCTCAGTTGTATCGCCTATAGATGGCATTATTTCGCGCGCTAATATTACTAAAGGTAATAATATTTTAGCGGGGCAAAGCGTATTAACGTCGATTGTTTCAAATGAAAAAATGTACGCTTATTTTGATATAGACGAGCGCACTTGGAATTCATCGTTTAATGATGTTAGTGCAGCAAGCCGCCAACCTGTGGTAATGCAAAAGGTAGGTCAAGATGATTTTGCTTATTCAGGTTACATCAACTTTATTGACAACCAAATTAACGCCGCTACGGGTACTTTACGCGTGCGAGCAGTGTTTGCAGATAATAGCGGGCAGTTACGTGCAGGCTCGTTTGCGCGTATTAAGTTAGCCGCTAATGCAATTACTGAAACAGTGATAGTGCCAGATAGAGCAATAGGTACAGATTTAAAAAATCGCTTTGTACTTACGGTCGGCGAAAACAATGTTCTGCAATATAAATTAGTAACCGTTGGAGAGCGTTATGGCTCATTACGCGCGATTACTGCAGGCCTTACAGAGGGTGATGTGATTGCTGTAAATGGCCCCGCTCGCGTCGGACCTGGTATGCCAATTTCTCCTAATACCGTCACTATTGATACCAGTGGAATTGCATTTACTTTAGGTAATAGCAACAACCAGTTAGTCGCTAAACAATAAGGTTTATTGATGAAGTTTTCGCACTTTTTTATCCAGCGCCCAATATTTGCGGCGATGTTGTCGTTAATCATTTTAATAGCAGGGGGAATTTCATTATTTCAACTGCCAGTAAGTGAATACCCAGAAGTTGTTCCACCTACCGTAGTGGTAACAGCCAGTTACCCGGGGGCAAACCCAACCGTTATTGCACAAACGGTAGCAACGCCATTAGAGCAAGAAATTAATGGCACCGAAAACATGTTGTATATGTTTTCACAAGCCACTAGTGATGGTCGTATGACCTTAACGGTGACGTTTGCGCTTGGCACCGATTTAGACCGAGCACAAGTACAAGTACAAAACCGAGTAAATAGCGCATTGCCGCGTTTACCACAAGAAGTACAGCGCTTAGGCGTGGTAGCCGAAAAGTCATCGCCCGACTTAACCATGGTGGTGCATTTATATTCTCCTGAAAACACCCACGATACGGCGTATTTATCAAATTATGCCGATTTAAATATTAAAGATGAAATTGCACGCTTATCGGGCGTAGGTGATATTCGCCTGTTTGGTGGCGGTAAATATTCTATGCGTGTGTGGCTTAATCCCGATGCTTTAGCATCGCGCGAGTTAACCGCATCGGATGTAGTAAGTGCACTGCGCTCACAAAACCAGCAGGTTGCTGCGGGTAGCTTAGGCGCTCAGCCAATTTCGAACGACAGCCAGTTTCAAATATTGTTAAATGTTAAAGGTCGTTTAAACAGTATTGAAGAATTTGAACAAGTTATTATTAAAGTAGGTGAGCAAGGGCAGTTAACCCGTTTATCAGATATAGCTCGTGTAGATTTAGGGCAAGACACTTATGCACTGCGCGCTGAGCTTGATAATCAACCAGCACTGGCTATGCCAATATTCCAACGCCCGGGTTCTAATGCAATTGAGCTCTCTGATCAAGTACGCGAAACCATGGCGCGTTTAGCGAAAGACTTTCCTACCGGTGTTGAATACGACATAGTGTACGACCCTACAGTATTTGTACGCGGCTCTATCGATGCGGTAATTACTACCTTGCTAGAAGCAATCGCATTGGTTGTTATTGTGGTGATTGTATTTTTACAAACATGGCGTGCATCTATAATTCCATTGATTGCGGTGCCTGTTTCACTCATTGGTACTTTTGCAGTGATGCAGTTGCTGGGAGTGTCTATTAATACCTTGTCGCTGTTTGGTTTAGTATTGGCCATAGGTATTGTGGTAGATGATGCCATAGTAGTGGTAGAAAACGTTGAGCGTAATATTGAAAAAGGTCTGTCGCCACTTGAAGCAACCCGCGTTGCCATGAGTGAAGTAACCGGCCCTATTATTGCAATTGCCTTGGTACTTAGTGCGGTATTTATTCCTACAGCGTTTATTACCGGGTTGTCTGGGCAGTTTTATAAGCAATTTGCCTTAACCATTACTATTTCTACTATTATTTCAGCTTTTAACTCGCTGACTTTATCCCCAGCACTCGCTGCATTATTATTAAAACCCCATGACGCAAAGCCAGACGCTTTTACGTGGTTGTTAAATAAACTATTTGGTCGTTGGTTATTTGCACCCTTTAATCGCGTGTTTAATCGTGGCGCTAAAGGCTACGAAAAACTGGTACAAAAGCTGATCCGCATGAGCGTGGTGGTCATGGTTGCTTACGTTGCTTTAGTGGGCGGTACTATTAAGTTATTTGACTCTGTACCCGGTGGCTTTATTCCTCAGCAAGATAAACAGTATTTAGTGGCGATTGCACAGCTCCCTGATGCTGCGAGCCTAGATCGTACCGAAGCGGTTATTAAACAAATGCAACAAATAGCGCTAGAAGTGCCTGGCGTTGCCCATACGGTTGCCTTTCCGGGGTTATCGGTTAACGGTTTTACCAACAGCCCTAACAGCGGTATTGTATTTACGCCCTTAGCTCCTTTTAGTGAGCGGACTGATCCTAGCCTATCTGCCATGGCAATTGCAGCGCAACTTAATCAGCGCTTTGCAGCAATTGACGAAGCATTTGTAGCGGTATTTCCGCCGCCGCCTATTCAAGGTTTAGGCACCACAGGTGGCTTTAAATTACAAATTGAAGATAGAGCAAACAAAGGCTTTGAAGCATTATTTAATAGCCTACAGGCGGTAATAGCCAAAGCGCAACAAGACCCTGCATTAGTTGGCCTGTACTCAAGTTTTCGTATTCAAGTCCCACAAATGGATATAGATATAGACCGTGAACAAGCGCTTATTCAAGGCATACCGCTGGATGAAGTGTTTAATGCGTTACAGATATATTTAGGCTCAGTGTATGTAAACGACTTCAATTTATTTGGCCGTACTTACCAAGTAAATGCGCAAGCTGACGCCGATTATCGCGTTGATCCAGAACAAATATTGCATTTAAAAGTACGTAATCGTGCGGGTAATATGGTGCCATTAGGCTCGGTGTTAACGGTAACTCCTACCATAGGCCCAGACAGAGTAATGCATTACAACGGCTACCCAAGTGCAGAGCTTAACGGCAGCCCAGCGCCAGGTTATAGCTCAGATCAAGCACAAGTTGCGATTGAAAAAGTACTTGCCGATACGCTACCTTCAGGTATTGAATACGAGTGGACCGAAGTAACCTATCAGCAAGTGCTTGCGGGTAATACTATGGTGTATGTATTTCCGTTAGTGGTACTACTGGTATTTATGGTGCTGGCTGCACAATACGAAAGCCTACGTTTGCCATTGGCAATTATAATGATTGTACCTATGACCATATTTTCGGCGCTAATTGGCGTGTGGTTTGTGGGCTCAGACAACAACATATTTACGCAAATTGCATTAATTGTGCTGGTGGCTTTGGCCTCTAAAAACGCGATACTTATGGTGGAGTTTGCCAAAGATCAACACGAAACCGGTTTATCACATTTAGATGCCATGTTAGCGGCATGTCGGATGCGCTTACGCCCCATATTAATGACCTCAATAGCCTTTACCGCTGGCGTTGTACCATTAGTATTAGCAACGGGTGCGGGAGCCGAAATGCGCCACGCTATGGGTAATGCTGTATTTGCAGGCATGATAGGAGTAACCGTGTTCGGCTTATTATTTACCCCGGTATTTTATATGTTAGTAGCCAATAAAAAGCAAAAAGCACAGCAGGTATCACATGATTAAATTAGTGCAAAAAAACCTTAAAACGTCGCTTACCACAAGCGCTATATTAATTGCTGCTATGTTATCGGGTTGCGCCGCTAAAATTGACGCTGCCAGCGAGCAAAACGTGGTTAGTGAGTTTATAGCTAGTGCCAATATAGCCAGCGAGCTTAATAATATTGATGAGACAAACTGGTGGCAAAAGCTAGAATCAGCTCAGTTAAATCAGTTGGTTACAGACGCATTAGCCAATAACCACAACTTACAAACCAGTCAGTTAGTACTTAAAAGCGCCTTGGCGCGCTTAGGCGAGCAACAAGCGCAGTATTTACCGCAAGGCGGGGTAGAAATTGGCGCGCAGCGCAGTGGTTTAGGCGATACTAACAGTCGTCAATCGAGTGCTAATTTAGCACTTAATTTGCAGCTCGATTTATTTGGTCGTATTACGGCATTGGTTGATGCAGCGAATGCATCGGCCATGAGCCAAGCCGAGCAAGTGCGTTTATTGCAAATTGAAGTGGTTTCGTCGGTTGTTAAAGGCTTTGTGAGCTATCAAGGTAATGTACAAAAGCAGCACATTGTTACGTTGCAAATAGACGCACTAGAGCAAAGTATTGCGGTACTTCAAGCCCAGGTTGATGAAGGCGTAGCAAACGAGCTTGATTTAAACCGTACTATGGCACAACTTAAGCAACAACAAGCACTAATGCCGGCAATTGAATACGCTAAGTATCGTGATTTATCTACACTGGCTGTGCTTAGCGGGCGGCTAGCACAAAATGTTAAACTCACTAATGAGCAAGCCATTTTAGAGCATAAATTTACCGTATCGTTAAATGATGCTAATGAATCTATCGCACTTAGGCCCGATATTAGCCAAGCACTTTATGCATTTAGCCAAGCAAATAGTTTAAGTGTTGCTGCAAGTAAAGCGTTATTACCAGATATAAGCTTAAGTGGTTTTGCAGGCGTGCTTAGTATTGGTAGTAATAGTTTTAGTAATACGCAGCAGCAGTGGCAGGTGGCTCCGCAAATTCAGTGGTCAATACTGAGCTACCCGTCACTCATAGCGCAGCGCGATGCACAGCAACTTTTAACTCAAGCGGCTTATAGCGATTATCAACAAGTGATACTCCAAGCGCTGAGCGAAAGTGAACTTTCTTTGCAATTATTGGTCAACCAAGCTCAGCAAAAGAGCTTTGCTGAGCAGCGTTATCAGTTTGCTAATAATGCATTTTTACAAGCGCAAGCAATGTACGAAGAAGGGCAAATTCCTTACTTAGAGTTGTTAGATGCGCGTCGGGATGTTCTAATAGCTCAAGAAAATGCCGTTGATTCAACGATTTCATCACTGCTCGCTAAAGTAAATGCTTACCAATCATTTAACGGGCGATGGAGTTATGCGTTAAATAATACTAACCAGTAGAGTTTTTTGATGTCTGATACTGATATTTCACCGCAATACACGCTACCGCAGACTATGCGAGCAATTGTATTGCCTGAGCCTAATGAAAAAATTTGTTTAGCCGATGTTGAGCACACTGTTCCTGAGTGTGCAGACAACGAGCTACTTATTAAAGTTGAATATGTTGGCTTAAACCCAGTTGATGGCTTGTTTGCTAAATCGGGTTTTTGTAAGTGGCAATATCCACATATTTTAGGGCTTGATGCCGTTGGCGTAGTGGTAAAGGCTGGTAAAGGTGTTTTTCCGGGTGTTGGCACGCGTGTAATGTGGCATGCCAGTATTGGCGATCAAGGGGCGTTGAGTGAATATACTAAAGTAGCTAACTATGCTGTATCGGTTGTTCCTGCTGAGCTTGCAGGCGATATGGCGGCTACTTTACCTTGTGCCGGTATGGCTGCACTTATAAGCCTAGATAAAATTAATATTACCGAGGGCGATACCGTATTAATTGACGGTGGCGCAGGGGCTGTAGGGCAGTTTGCCATTCAGTTTGCAAAGCAGCGCGGTGCCGACGTATTTACCACAGCAGCTAAGCGTAATCATAAATTGGTAAAACAATTAGGCGCTGATGTGGTATTTGCTTACCACGATAAAGACTTATGCGAAAAAATTCGCCGAGAGCTTGGCCCACAAGGCTTTGATGCGGTAATAGACACCGTTGGTGGCGCCTCTACAATACGCAATATAGAACTAATGCGTTTTTGTGGGCGAATTGCTTGTTTAAACCCATTGCCACATTTTGAACAAGAGCTAATGTATCGTCGAGCACCCAATATTGGTGTTGTATCCTTAGGAGGTGCTTGGTTGGCAAATAGTTTATGTGCCCAGCAACGTTTAAGTTTTATGGGTAACTTATTAATAGAAGGTGCTTTGAGTGGTGACATTAAAACACCCAAAATTACAGCTGTCGACTTTAACGCACAAGCAGTATCAGCAGCACTGCATAAACAATTAGACGGCGGTTTTACCGGCAAACAAGTGGTTAAAATAAGCACTTAGTTAATTTTATAATTGAGCGGATACTAATTAACGCAGCATATAATTATGCTGCGTTTTTTTATGCCCGTTAAAGTCGCTTTATCTTTAAGGCGTGATTTAGCTAAGTTTTGTTGTTTAATTAGCCAGATAAAGAAAAATAATGTTTTTCAGCGTATAGCCGTAAGCCCTTGTGTTTAAACAGTTTGCGTTCACGTAAAGAAAATAAATTGAAAAAACTGTTAATTATTTGCATAGAGTAATTGATCTAATCGAATTTTTATGACGTAATGTAGTTATTATTATCTGGTCGGATGAGTTCAATCATGAGTTTACGTACAAAATTAAAAAAAGTATTACCAAGTATTTCAATTACTGAACAAGAAGCGCTAGACGCCGGCGATGTATGGTTAGAAGGGTCTATCTATCAAGGTAAACCTGACTTTAGTGCACTACGTGCCGTGCCAGCTGCAGTATTAAGCGCAGACGAAAAAGCCTTTATTGATGGCCCACTGCAAGACTTGTTGGGTATGATTGATGACACCGAAATTCAAAATGGCATTCATTTACCGGATTACATTTTAGACTTTTTAAAGAAAGAGCGTTTCTTCTCGCTGATCATTCCTAAATCGTTTGGCGGTTTAGAGTTCAGCCCATACGCTAACTCAACAATTGTAGCCACTATTGCCACTAAAAGCTCTGCAGTAGCTGTAACAGTAATGGTACCTAACTCGTTAGGCCCAGGTGAGCTATTACTGCATTTTGGTACGCAAGAGCAACAAGCACACTACCTACCACGTTTAGCAAATGGTACAGACATTCCATGTTTTGCATTAACTAGCCCAGAAGCGGGTTCTGATGCAGGTGGCATTCCAGATTTAGGTACAGTTACTAAAGGCATGTACAACGGCGAAGAAGTACTAGGTTTAGAAATTACGTGGGACAAGCGTTACATTACACTGGCGCCTATTGCGACTGTATTGGGCTTAGCATTTAAAGTTGTTGACCCTGATGGTTTGCTTGGCGGTAAAGAAAACCTAGGTATTACCTGTGCGCTTATTCCTAAAGAGCACCCGGGTGTAGAGTTAGGTAATCGCCATGATCCTATGAATATTCGTTTTTATAACGGTACTACGCGTGGTAACAAAGTATTTGTACCTATGGACTTTATCATTGGTGGCCAGAAAAACATTGGTCGCGGTTGGCAAATGCTAGTTAGTTGTTTAGGCGCAGGGCGTGGTATTTCATTACCAGCACTGGGTGTAAGTACGGCGCAAGTTGCATTTAAATCAGCGTCTGAGTACGCTGCTGTGCGCGAGCAATTTGGTTTAGCAATAGGCCAGTTTGAAGGTATTCAAGAAAAGCTTGCCGATATTGCAGGTAAAACATACCTACAAGAAGCAATGCGAGTGCTTACAACTGAAGGCTTAGGCATGGGCTTAAAACCATCGGTAGTAACTGCAATTGCTAAATACCACATGACCGAGTTGGGCCGTGATGTACTCGACTCTGCAATGGATATTCAAGCGGGTAAAGCAATTCAAAATGGTCCACAAAACACGCTAGCAAGCGGTTATGTAGCACAGCCAATTGCTATTACGGTAGAAGGCGCGAATATTCTTACTCGTAACCTGATGATCTTTGGTCAAGGTGTAATGCGTTGTCATCCATACTTACAATCTATGGTTGAATCAATTCATAGCGAAGATAAAAATGCAGATAAAGAATTTAACCGTATTTTACGTAAAACAGTAAGTTACAGCGTAGCAAACAGCTTACGTGCGTTCCGCTTGGGTGTATTACCATTTACAGCAGGTGCAAGTTCAACGTTACCAGAAGTACGTGAATACGAAAAAGCAGCACATAAACTGTCAGCTAAATTAGCTGTATATGCAGATTTCTCGCTACTTGTACTTGGCGGTAAGCTTAAGCAAGCAGAAATGTTGTCGGCACGTTTAGGTGATGTAATGAGCTTTTTATACGCGGCAATGGCGTCAATTAAATACTACGAGCAAAAAGTATCAAGCAGTGAACGTGAGCAAGCAGCACCGTATTTTCATTATGCCACTCGCTTTGCACTACAAAGTGCTGAAGAAGCGCTGCACAAGTTTTTAGATAACTTCCCTGCAAGTGGTACGCGTAAGTTCATGCGTTTTATTACCATGAACTACTCAACTAAAATGCCAAAAATTAGCGACGACTTAATTCGTGAATTAGCTAAGCAAGCTCAGCTAGATACGGCCTTTAAAGCGCAAATTACGCATTTAGTTAAGCCAGTTAAAGGTGATGGGCATTACATTAACGAGCAAGCGTACAAAGCTAAAATGGCATCGCTTGGTGAGTTGGCTAAAGTTAAAAAAGCACTGCGTGCTAAAACAATTAAAGCGGGTATTCGTTTTTCAATCACACTTGATAACGCACTTGCGGCTAATGTAATTACAGCGGCTGAACATACTCAGCTTATTGATTACAACACTAAGCGTGAAAAAGCGATTCGTGTAGATGAGTTCGATTTTGATATGAACTTACTTGACGACAACGCACAACCGGTTAACCCACTTAAAAGTGTTGTAAACCAGTAATCACTCAGTGTAAATAAATTCAACAATGTAAGCGCCTGTAGTTTGGGCGCTTTTTACGTTTAAAAAAAGCCCCTGAAAGTTAATTGAGGGGCTTTTTGTAACTTAATGAGGAGCTATTTAAAATAAATAAGAAATAGTTAAGTTACCCGATACAGCAACGTAGGTGCCTGTGCGGTACATAAAATCTTCATATTCATCAGCTTGGCGTAGAGTTAAAACAAAATCTAAAGCCGCAGGGCCCCAGTTGTAGCCTAAGCCGCCACCAAGTTGAAAGCCTGACATAGTCTCATTTTCACCCAAGGCACTCCACTTATCTGAAAAGAAACCAGCACCGCCATAGCCCCTAAAGCCTTTTTTAGACAAACCCACACCCCCGTAAGCCATTAGGTCGAATCCATCACTTTCTATCGCTGAAAAATCGTCATTTTCTAATGAGAAGTAGGTAGTTCTAATTTGAAAGTGATTATTAACAGCATAACCAGCAGCTATATTAAAACCACTAAAATCCAAATCTT
Source organism: Pseudoalteromonas sp. 19-MNA-CIBAN-0066 (assembly GCF_040308705.1). Lineage (NCBI taxonomy): Bacteria > Pseudomonadati > Pseudomonadota > Gammaproteobacteria > Alteromonadales > Pseudoalteromonadaceae > Pseudoalteromonas > Pseudoalteromonas sp. 19-MNA-CIBAN-0066. Next base: position 647 of record NZ_JBEONZ010000047.1, on the reverse strand, counting down.
CGCTTGAGCTATTGTCATTGGCTAATGTGAACGCGTAAGCACCCGCTCCAATACTCCAATGTTTTTGAGGTACTGGTTCTAGCTCATTCGCTTGTACAAAAGAGCCTAGTAATAAAGAAGATAGCAGCAAAGTTCCCTGGAATATTTTTTTCATTATTTTTCCTATTTTGATATTTTAAAAGTACGATTTAAAGATAATTCTCATAAAGCATATTCAGGTTTTAACGACTAAAAAATTTAGCCCGTTACACCAAGTAAGCAGCATGTATGATGTTATAGAGATGAAATCGGCGAGAGAATAGCGCATACAAAAGCAAGTGTCTAATATTAAGTCATTGTATTTATTGAGTTATTTGCAATAGTGGTGTGGTTGGGATACTTATCATACTAATTGTGAGCGGTATGTGAGCGGTATGTGAGCGGTATGTGAGCATGTATTGAGCAATGCTGCTAATTGTTTTCTGTTTTTTGATTTAAAGATGAATAGAGGTAATAGCTAACGTTAATGAAAATAAATTTATAAATAAAATTGTTCTTTGTCACTTAAGTAGTTTTTACTATTAAATAACACTTCTTGAATTCAAGTATTAAGTGCAATCATTATGCAGCCACCAGAACTTCTGATTGCCCCGTAAATAATTCATGAG
>NZ_JBEONZ010000046.1:0-19613 GCF_040308705.1 Pseudoalteromonas sp. 19-MNA-CIBAN-0066 | reverse complement strand
TGCCAGCCTGAGCCCGATATCGACAGCTTGTTACCCTGGAATTTTAAAACATAGGTGTAGTTCGCTAGACGCTCACGTTATATCTTTGCATGTACGCAACATATTTTTGGTGTTAGGGGTTATATCTTTGCATGTACGCAACATATTTTTGGTGTTGAGAGCTTGTACCTTTGTATGTACATAACATATTCTTGGTGTTTTATTTATTTGTAGGGCTATATTCGTCGTATTTTATGGGAAGTTATTAAAAATAGGTCTACATTACATATTTTTGGTGTTATTGAGAGCACATACCAAAAATATGTAATATGCTTTTTAATATGGAATATCTAAATTATCTATAGTCAGTTTATTCGCAATATCTATTTCTTCTTTGCTGGATGCTTGTTCTGCGCGGTTATTACGCCTTTCAATCAAGGTTGTAGCTATTTTATTAGATAGCTTCTCATTACCAGTGTAATTGTATGCAGAAAGTAACAGTTTAAGTTCTGCAGTTGATAATTTTTTACCATTGCCTTCAGACTTTAATTGCTGCCTTTTAAGCTCTAGCTTTTTAATAGTTGTAATAGCATCGCGTTCATTAAATTCCTCAATATTGCCTTTTGTTATCCAACTCATAAGGAATTTGATAGCTATATACATTCTAATAACATTTACACTTCATAAGCTCAAGTGCTGAATAAATACACCAGCCCATATTAAAGTTGCGATGATAACGCTCACCATCACAGCCAAAGAGCCTAAGTCTTTCGCTAAACCTGACAGCGGATGAATTTCCGCGCCAATTCTATCGACTACTGCCTCAATAGCGGTATTGAAGATTTCTGCCAACAATACGAATAATAAAGCGCACCAAAGAAACACGTACTCAAAAAGTGAAAATGGAAAGAATAAACAGCCCACAACGAGAAGAACTGACAGCCAGAATTCTTGTTTAAACGCTGCTTCATTTGCTATCAGCCATTTAAACGCTCTGAGTGAATGCCCCGCTGCTAGGTATATTCGTTTTATTCCCGTCGGCTTTTGCTTAGTACCCATTGATTGGCTCCTGTTGGCTATTCTTAGCATTAGGTTTGGAATTAGGAAAGTGTAAGGTACGAAACACTACCGCGGCTATCAAACAAATGATTAACCATGACAACGTCATCGTTGTTAGTGTGTGACTTAAAAAATGGTCACCTATCGCCATCTTATAACTCCCCATAATCCAGCCAGTAGAAACAGCAAACGCTATCGCAATACATTGGTATTTCGGACGATAAAACAAAAAGAATAATGACATTAAGGCAAAACCACCGCTGGCATGACCCGCAGGAAAGCACTTGTACTTTTTAGTTGACTCAAACGATTCAGGCATTAATTCAAACGCCTTAACATAAGGGACATCGCCGCCATATAGTTCAAGCTGCGCAGGACAAGCACCATTGGTTGTTGCTTTTAAACCGCCGATGACTGACGGCACTAACATCAAAGAGAAAATAACCACTAATAATCGCTTTTGAAAGTGCTTAGAGTACTTGCGTCTACAAGCGATAACGTAAAAAGCAATGAGCGACAGTGCCAACAAAATAATGCTGTATTTAGGCAACAAGTAAAAAATAAAACGATAAGGCTCTTCATATTTATCAATTAACCACGTTTGGTTGGATGCATTGAATAACAAATTTTGAAGCCAAATATCGCTATTTGTTGTTTCAAATAAAAAAGCAATAAGCGTTAATGCATACATTGAATAAAGCAGGTGTTTACTCAAGTTCAAAACAATTCTCCATTTGCAAGGTGTTCCCTACTACCACTTCTATGGTCGAGTGGTGAATACCGTATTGAGCTGCGAGCAAATCTTTAATTGGCTTAAGATCTTGGAATTGTTCCATCGTTTTTAAGTTAACACTGGTTTCTAAATACACTTCGCTATCATCTAATTGCCACACATGAATGTGTCTTACTTTTTCAACATTCTCCATTGATTCGATATCCTTACAAATCTTATCGATATCGATATCAACGGGGACCGCTTGCATTAAAATACGAATACTTTGCTTAGCTAAAATAATACCGTGGTACACCACATAAACCGAGATAAGTATGGTTGCCAATAAATCGACAACATACCATTGATATAAAATGATCAAACTACCCGCAACAATGACAACGACAGAAGCAAAGGCATCAGATAAATTATGAATAAATGCCGCTCTGAGATTCAAGTTATTCTTCGCGCCTGCTTGATAAGTCAACCACGCGGTTATGGAATCAATCACTAAGGCTATTGTCGCAATCCAAACAACAATCCAACCATCAATAGGTTGAGGGTTAAAGTACTTCTCAACTGCGGCATAAATGAGATATATACCAAGAATAATAAGGGTAGTACTGTTGATTAATGCCCCGATAATTTCAGCCCGTTTAAAACCAAAAGTCATTTGGCTATTAGCGGGTTTTCTTGCAATTTTTCTCGCAACAATCGCAATAACGATAGCGCCTGCATCACTGAGGTTATGAAGCGCATCAGCAATCAAGGATAAACTACCTGATAAAACCCCGCCGATAACTTGGGCCACAGTAAGTAAAATATTGATAAATACTGCCATGCTTAATTTTCCGTCATGGTTATGTGCATGGCTGTGCGTATGGTTATTATTTGACATTTACTCTTCCTCTTGCATAACAAATAGTGGTGATGGCGCTTTTTCAGGCAATGACATATCTGTGCTGATATTTAACGCATGTAGTAAAGAAAAAGAAAAAGCATCGTGAGAACTTTCTTTTTTACTTTGTTTGACCGTACTTTCCATATCAACGTGTGATGAAGAGCCGAACCAAGCAATTAAAGGTACATGAGTCTGTTCTTCAGGCGCCAGCATGTAAGGCATACCATGTAAGTAGAGTCCGTTCTTACCTAACGATTCACCATGATCGCCAATATAAAACATGGCAGTTTCAAAGTTGGTATTGTTCTCTTCTAATAAATTAATGGTTTCATTGATAAAGTAATCGGTATAGAGAATGGCATTATCATACGCATTAACAATTTCGCTAGTTTCACAGGCGGAGAGTTCGCTTGTTTGACAGGCAGGAGTGAACTTCTCAAAGTCTTTGGGGTATCGTTTGTAATATGCCGGGCCGTGGTTGCCCATTTGATGAAGCACTATGAGTACACTACCTTCTTGATCATCAATATACCCCTGTAAACCGTCTAACATACCAATGTCACGACACTCTATATCGCACACTGAATTTAGCTCAGGTGATTTGAAATTTTGGTATTCGACACGATCTGCGACGCCTTTTGAACTAGAGTTATTGTCTCGCCAAAGGACACTTACCCCGGCTTTGGAAATAACATCTAATACGTTTTGTGTTCGCCGTGCTTTTTTATTATCAAATGACTCTCGGTTATCGAATGAAAACATACAAGGGACCGAAATCGCGGTTGATGTGCCACAAGCATAGAATTTATCAAAACTAATTAAATCATCTCTTTGAGCTAATAATGGTGTAGTTTCTCGTTTATAGCCATTTATAGAAAGATTACCCGCATGGACAGTTTCACCGACAATGACAATGTAGAGTTTTTTATGCGACTCTTTATCAATATAATTGGCAGAGTTTACTACCATTAAAAATTCGTTATTTTCTTGCTGTTCAAGCACGTCCTTGAGGAAAAATCCCGTAGAGTAAATGGGATAGATAGGATTTAAGTAAAATCTTAATGGCTTGTGTTCTCTAAAGAAATTAGTGAATTGAGCACTAAAAATATAAAGTGAAACAGTAATTACACCAAGTGCCATGATGGTATTACTTATTTGTAGCCAACAGTTTTTTGTCCATGACGATTTATCTATTTTGACCATAAAAAGGCAAGCTATAGGTACTATGGCTAACAACAAAACAGTTAAAAAATACTCAAATGACAGTAAGTCAGTTGCTTCATCGATATTCGTTTCAGCAATGTTTTGAATCATTACATTATCAATGATGGTGCCAAAGCTATCGGTATAATAACCAGCCATGGCAGATAAGAGTAAAAGACTGCTCAGTACTATTCGAACGGGAATGATAATACTGAAAAATGACACAATAATGGTTAATACACTCATTACCACAAGAGTCAGCGCGATAATAAAACCTTGATTATCTTGCCACGGGTATACCGAATTAACTTGTTCAAAAAATGTAGAATTGCCCGTCACTATAATAAATAGCACGGTGGCGATAATAAGGAGGTTTGGCGAATAATTGAAAAACGACAGCTTTTTCATCATTATTCCCTAAATTTAGGATGCAAAAATTCGAAGCTAATAAAAGCCTACTATTGAATCTCTGCATCGAGTGAAAATGACTGGCTAAGCCCTGCTTTTGACAAGAGCTTAGCTAGTAGCGATTTATAGTGCTATCAAATTAGTTACTTACTTTATTAATTTGTAAGTTAATGAGTAAGTCACTAAGTTATCTAGCGCGTTAGTCTCTAAGATCTTTGATTTTGGCTTTTGAGAACCAAGCATATAAAACCGGTAACACAAACAAGGTGAGTAACGTTGCAGTAACCAAACCGCCAACAATAACACTCGCCAGTGGTCGTTGAATTTCAGCGCCAACTCCATTGGACATCAGCATTGGAATTAAACCTAACGCAGAAGTAATGGCGGTCATTAATACTGGACGTAAACGAGATACTGCCCCATCAAAAACAGCTTTTGAGGTGTCTATACCATCTTTTACCAGCTGGTTAATGCTTTCTACCATGACTACACCATTAAGCACGGCGACACCAAACAAAGTGATAAAGCCGACTGAACTTGGCACTGACAAGTATTGACCTGAAATATACAGTGAGAAAATACCACCTATAACGGCCAAGGGTACATTCACTAAAATAAGCATCGCTTGACCAACAGAGCCAAAGGCGAAATAAAGTAGCAAGGCAATTAGTGCCAATGATAGAGGCACTACCACTGATAGTCGCTGCTGCGCACGTTGTTGGTTTTCAAATTGACCACCAATCACTACAGAATAACCTGCAGGTAAATCTACTTTGCTATCAATAACTGCACGAATGTCGCTAACAACACTTCCCATGTCTCGACCTTGAACATTGGCTTGAATTACCACGCGTCGCTGTACATCATCACGTCGCACTTGTGGTGGGCCAGATTCAAAACTGACGGTAGCAATATCGCCTAAACGTACCCAAGCACCCGTAGGTGATTGTATTCTCAGATCTGCAATAGCTTCTTGGTTATCACGGTATTTTTCTTCAATGCGAACATAAATATCATAACGTTCATTACCATTGATTATTTGGCCAGCGCTAACGCCACCGATACCGTTTTTAACCACTTCCATGACATCGCCAACTGACAAACCAAAACGTGACAATTGCTGTCTTTTCGGTTTAATCACTAACTGTGCTTCACCAGCGATTTGCTCTAAGGCTACATCTCTTGCGCCATCAATTTGTTTGATTGCCGCTTCAATTTCTTGACCTTTGCTCGCCAACATATCTAATTCTGGTCCAAACAATTTAATGGCAAGTTGCGCTTTAACTCCTGACAGTAATTCATCTACACGAGTCGCTATGGGCTGTGAAAAGTTAAGTAATAACCCTGGGAATTGCTCAAGTTTCTCTTCCATTAAACCTTGTAATTCAACGCGATTTTTGGCACTTGTCCATTCTGAAACAGGTTTTAAGCCAATGTAAATTTCGATGTTATTAACTGGTTCAGGATCACCGCCGATTTCAGCACGTCCAATTCGACTTAGGGTATATTCAACTTCGGGGAACTCCATTAACTTTTCTTCAAGAATTGGAGCAACCGACAAGGCTGTTTCTAAACTTGCTGATGGCGCTAATGTTGCTCTTAGGTTAATGGTACCCTCTTCTAATTCTGGTACAAATTCAGTCCCTATTTGAGGTATTAAAGATGCTGCACCCACAAGTAACAATAATGAAGCAATAATAACTACTTTCGTGTGTTTCATCGCGGCTTTGAGGCCTTTTCGATAAAGCTTATCTAATGGTTTTAAGACAAAACTTTCTCTTTCTTTAACGCCTTTATTAAACATAAAGGTTGCTAAGGCTGGAACCACAAACAGTGCCACAAAAATAGCCGAAATAACCGCTAAAATAATACTGATAGCCATCGGCTGGAACAATTTAGCTTCCACTCCTTCAAAGCTAAATAACGGTGTAAATACCACTAAAATAATAGAGGCAGCAAAAAATACCGGGCGTGCAACTTCTTTTCCTGCTTCTTTTAATCGTAGAGGAATGCCTTCTTTATCATGTTCTACATCGTGGGGATCAGCATCTGTGCCTAACGTTCTCGCTTGCGCATTTTTGTAATGTGTTGAATCAGGTCTATTAAGGTGTTTGAACATGTTTTCAACCATCACAACAGAGCCATCAACCAACATACCAATAGCAACAGCGATACCACCTAACGACATTAAGTTTGCCGATAAACCTATCCAAGACATCACCATTAAGGCGATAGCGATTGAAATAGGAATTGAAATTAACACTAAAAAGGTTGCGCGTAAGTTCATTAAAAACAGAGCAAGTACGATAGCGATAAATATAAATGCCAGCGCTAATGCTTGCACTACAGTATCAACTGCTTTAGTAATTAAATCTGCCTGATCGTAGAAAGGTTCAAAACGTACGCCTTCAGGTAGTGCTTGGTTGATCATTGGAATACGTGCACTTATACCGTCGATTGTCACTTTAGTATTTGCGCCCATACGTTTCAATACGATACCTGAAACCACTTCACCTAAGTTTTCAATGTTACCCTGTGCATCTCTGCGCGTCATAGTAACTGCGCCTTGGCGTATTTCACTACCCAGCGAAACCTTGGCTACATCTTCGATAGTCACCACAGTACCATCAACCGTTTTAACCGGTACTTGTCTAATATCAGCTAAACCTGCTTCGCCACTATTAAACCAACCTGTGCCACGAATAACTAATTGCTCTTGTCCACGGTTCATGTACCAACCGCCAACATTGGCATTGTTGTTATCGAGTGCAGTAACAATATCGTCTTGCGTTAACTCATATGATAATAATTTACTTGGCTCAATGTTGACTTGATACTGTCTGACGTTGCCGCCAAAAGATAAGACGTCGGTAACACCATCTACCGGCATAACCAATAACTTTACTATCCAATCGTTCAAGCTCCTTAAGGTCATAGAATCATAACCAGAATCTTTATCTGCAATTAACAAATACTGAAAAACTTGACCCAAACCTGAGGTGTTAGGTCCCATTTCTGGTGTGCCCACGCCTTGCGGAATTAACTCTTTTGCCGCTTGTAAACGCTCAAATACTAACTGGCGAGCAAAGTAGATGTCTGTGCCTTCTTTAAAGACAACAGTAACACCCGATAAACCCGTTTTTGAAATAGAGCGTACTTGCTCTACATCAGGCAACGCATACATTACTGCTTCAATGGGATAGGTTATTAACTGCTCTACTTCTTCAGCGGCTAAGCCCGGTGCTTCAGTATTAACCGCTACCTGAACATTGGTTACATCAGGAAAAGCATCTAAATTTAGTTTTGGGATCACCATAACAGAGCCTGCCATAGTAGCAATTAGGGCGATAATTACTAAGAGTCGATTATTGATCGACCAATCAATTATTTTATTAAACATAATCTTATTCCCCTAGTGGCCGTGCGGATCAAATCCGCCTTTTGCTATTTCTGACGCAACAAAAAAGGCACCTTTTGTTACCAAACGGGTATTAGGCTCAATACCGATAATTTGACGGTAATTGCCTAATGGCTGACCTAATTCAACTTCAACGGCTTTAAATTCACCAGGATGGTCTTCAACAAATACCGTCCAATCACCATCGGCACCACGCATTAATGCTGTTTCTGGTACTGCTATTACAGGGCTTTGCGTATCAAACTGAAAATTTACATTAACAAACATGCCTGAATGCAAACTGTCATCAGTATTTTCAACCGACAGTCTAACGATTCGGGTACGCGTACTTGGATCAATGGTATGTGCTTCTTGAATGACCTTGGCAACATGCACTTGCCCGGCAAACTCAACTTTTGCAATGGTGCCAATAGGAAGACTTAATTTTTTATTTGGCGAAACACGCGCTTCAACCCATAAGTCTTTTTCATCAGCCAATACCATGATTTTTTCACCGGCAGGCACACGTTGTCCTTGAGAGAAATCATCACTTAAAACCACACCAGAGCGCTGAGCGACTAAGGTATATTCACCAAGATTTGATGAGTTGTTTTTTACAATATCTTTAATGGCTGCTTTGGTTAAACCAAAGGCAGTTAATCGACCATAAGCTGAAATGTAATCTGTTTCACTGGCTAATAGGCGGCTTTCACTGACGGTGCCAAGGCCCAATTTTTTAGCTCGTTGCCACTCACTGTAAGCAACACGATATTGTGCTTGTGCTTCGGCCATTGATTCACTAAATAAGGTAACTAAAGACTGACCCTTAGTCACATGTTCACCTAAAATAGCATGACGACTGATCACTACCGATTCAGTACGTGAAGAGACAATGTAACTGGTATAACCGTTCGCTTTTATTTCTCCTGGTGCATAGATACTTTTAGCAAAAATTGCCGGCTTTAAGTTAGTCACTTTGATATTGGCGAGTGCCATTTTTTCTGGACTAAAACTTATGCCTTCTTCATGTTCTTCTTCAGCTGTTTCTTTACTCGCTGTTTCACTACCATGGTCATGACCGTCATCAGATTTCTCCTCCGCAGCATGGTCGTCTTTGCTTTCATCACTACCATGTTCATGACCACTTTCGTCATGCACTTCTTCACTTTCAGAGTCATGATCATGGTCAGTTTTTAATACGATGGATTGCTCTACTGCTGGCGTTTTTTCTAGAGCGGCATCGTTATATGATAATGCCGTAGTTGACACGACAGCTAAGCCAGTAAATAAACTACTTAGGGTAATGAGTTTTATTTTTTTCACTATTTTATGAGATGTTTTATCAGTTATTTTATTTTTCATTTTTAATTCCAAATTCTGTAACAATTCACGCTCATCAAGCCGCGTAAAGTGATATAATAGGTTTAGTTTAATAGCTTAGTTGCCGCATTTAATTGGCCTACATCGAGTAGCCATTGCACTTCGCTTATTTTGAACTGGGCTTGTAATTCAATGCCCGCGTATAAACCTTCCGCTCTTTGTTGTAATGCCAATAAATAATCCGAGGTATTTAAATCACCTACTTGCCATTGTTTTTGCAATAACTGCGCGCTGTGTTCGCCGCGTCCTTGCATTAACTGTTGCCAACGGCCAAGGTATTTTTTATTAGAGATTAGTGAGGCAGTACTTGCCTGTATCAAATACTTTTGCTTACGCATTACTGAACGAAAATTTGCTTCTGCGGCGATAGCTTGTTGGTTTTGTGCTTTGGCATTAGCTTGGTAATCATTACGAATATTTAACGGCATAGAAAAAGTAACTCCGACAACATTATCGACATCATTTTTTCCGGTACTAATTCCAATGGTAGGATCGGCTTTGGTTTCAAGCATGGCATATTGAGCTTTACTTTTTTGCATTTGCCACAGTGCTTGAGAGGCTAATACTTGCGGGTGCTGCGTTAACCACTGCTCAGCTACTTGAAAGTTTGTAACGCCTAAGCCCTGCTCTGGATATGCTTGTGTATCAGGACGCCAATCAGGCAACAACTCATTAACCTTGGCTTGAGCTTGTGTTAACTGTGCTTGTATTTGGGCCGTTTTATTAAGCATTTGCGACAAATTCAAGAAAGTTAACTCAGCATCAACCTGACCAAGATCGCCAGCTTTCTGCCTTTTAGTTACAATTTTAAGCAAGGTTTCTAACTGTTGCTCTTGTTCAAAAGCAAGTGACGACTTATCCATGGCAAGTTGCCAATTAATAAGTGCTTTTAAGGCTTGTGCTTTTTTCTGCTCTATCGCATAAGTGAATTGTTTACTGGCCGCCGTTAATATTTTATCGCCGATAGCAGCATTAACAGCCTGCTTATCCCACAAGTCAATCGTTTGGCTAATACCAATATTGTAATTATTTCCGTCACCTTCACGCTCGTAACCTGTCGATAGTTCTGGGTTGTAAAGTGGTAACTTACTGCCCTGTGCTTTGGAAAATTCAGCATTCATGAGTTCACGTGCTGAGACAATATCAGGGTGTTTATTGATTTGCCGATCGAGCCAGTCACTCGATAGCGTTGGCTTAGCAAAAGCGAAGCTACTAACAGATAAACTTGCTGAAAAGCCGATAAATAATGCGATTCCAGTAGATTTTGCTGAGAAAAATTTCATAATAATCTCTTAATTTAATAATAAAATGCCGCAACTAAACCAACTAGGCTACATTAAGCGCTAGTTAAGAATAAATTTGTTACGAATATAGCTTTAAAACTAAATTAAACGATTGGGGGGCGTATAGGTTCTTCAGTGAATATTTTATCTACATGAACAGCATAAAAATATTGATTTGTAATAATAAGTTTAGGGGTCTGTAGTGTAGATTTATTACTGGCAACCCACTGTGTGTGAGTGCCTTGACAGTGACCACAATGATGGCAATCTTTAATATTATGTTCAGTGTCAGATGATTCATCGAAAAGTTCAATATCTTCACTATCATGGGAATGTTCTGTTTGAATATGTAGAGAGTCAATCTGATGACTTTCATTTGAATTAGCCACAGAAGCAAACGACTGCAATGCAATCGATAGTACTACTAACAAACTAATCCAAGTATTTTTCATTTTTACTCTAACATCAAAATTTTAAAAAACATGGTAGTCAAGAAACCCACTCAAGTCAATCAAATTAAGTAGTTTATACAGGACAATCCACGGCAAGATCATTATAAATTGAACTTCTAGAACAAGTAGCGATCAGATCAAGGCATTATAATCACCTTGGTCACTTAATATGAGCGCTACTTTTCTGAAACACTTTGATTCAATTACCGATCCTCGCATTGAACGCTGTAAAAAGCATGAACTTATCGATATTCTCCTCTTAGCCATTAGTGCTGTACTCTCCGGCGCAGAAGGATGGGAGGATATTGAAGATTTTGGGCATCTAAAACTTGATTGGTTAAAAAAATATGGCGCTTTCAAAGAGGGTATCCCAAGACACGACACCATTGCCCGTGTCATTTGTCGGTTAAAATCAGATGAAATAGAGCATTCATTTCAATCTTGGATATCATCACTTATTGAAACCACGGGTGCTGATATCATTGCCATTGATGGAAAAACAGCACGTCGTTCATTTACAACCAAAGATAGAAAAAGTGCCTTACATACCGTCAGCGCATGGAGCTGCCAACACCAATTAGGGGTTTTGCGCCCATCCCCTCGAAATTAACCTTAGTCTAAATTTTTAAGCTTTTTTCTAACTCTAATTACCGTACTTCGACTAACTCCAACTGCTTCAGCCGTTTTATTAATACTAAATCCAGCTTCAGTAAACGAGGCAATCCTATCATGAGCCTCTAAATCAGGCTGACGACCGTGATAAAGTCCCTTTTGCTGTGCTTTTACAATACCTTCTTTTTGCTTACGTTCACGTTCTCGATATTCTTTATATGCACTGGCCGCTAATATTTCTAACAGCATATTATTAATAGCACTAAGTATTGATCTCATAAAATCATCACTTGGAAAACTGCCAAATGTTAAATGACTGGTTGGTAGATCTAAACTAACAACACTAATTCCTTTTTCATTTATTGAGGCTACAAGAGTTTTCCAATCATCAGGGCTTAGCCTTGTTAAACGATCGATTGATTCAACTAACAAAACATCACCGGACTCTGATTCATCCAATAAACGAATTAGCTCTGGTCTATCTAAAGAATTACCAGATTTATTTTCTATATAAAAAGAAGCAATTCGTTTGCTGAAGCCAGAAACGAATTTTTTTAATGAGCTTTTTGCTCTATTTGCATCTTGCTCAGAAGTTGATGCTCGTAAATATGCTCTTATGAACATTTTTGCCTAATTAGGTCTATTTAGATGGTGTCATATCATATAGGTTTATTTAAGTGGTGTCATTACGTAATTGCCTGTGATATATTAACAGTATCTTTAGGGTGTACTCATGTAGAACTGCATGTAATAACACTAATTTGGACTTTGATAATGAAAAAGGATAAACCATACATTGTTGTGGTTTAATATTGTTGTAACAACGGTAACTTTACTTATTTAATAGAAGAAAAAACAAAATCAATTAGCGATGTTTAAACTGGTATTCATTGATGGTCACTTTAATTAGATATAAAGTAAGTAAACAAAAAGTCAGTAAGGTAATTGATAACGTGTCTAAACGAACCATAAGTATGTTGGCTAAAGAACTGAGTGTAAATGTCGAAACAATTCGCTTTTATGAACGCAAAGGCTTAATTAAACAACCACCAAAGCCTATGCAGGGCTATAGACATTACCCGAAAGAAACGGTAAATAGAATACATTTTATCAAGCGTTCTCAAGAATTAGGTTTTACGCTAAATGAGATTGAAGGGTTACTTGCGTTAAACGATAGTCCATGTAGTAAAGTACAAGAATTAGCTAATAAAAAACTGATCGCAGTACAAAAAAAGATGGCTGACTTGTTGTTGTTAGAACACGCTTTGGAAGAACATTTAGGACAATGCCAAAATAATGATGACGATAGCCACTGCCCAATAATTGATTCGTTGCAACCGAAGTAAATGATTCACTTAACTACCATTTCCCACTAAAACAGCATATCCAATTTTACTTCTGCGCCTTAATTCAAGTTAGCTTATTCCCCGTATCTGTCGTAGCAGATTATCAAAGATAAATTTTTTATAAATCACCCTTGACTCCGTACTTAGGTACATGCAATACACTTGCATTATCACTTAATGAGGTATCTATATGAATCAAAAAAAATCAAACCTTCCAATGATAGGAGGCATCATAGCAGCATTAGGCGCAGGCGTATGCTGTGTAGGTCCTTTGCTCCTGTTATTACTTGGGGTAAGTGGCTCATGGATTGGTAATTTAACTGCATTTGAACCCTATAGGCCATTATTTATCGCATTTGTAGTGTTGTTGTTTGGTTACTCAGGTTGGAAAATTTACCGTCCTGTAGAAGAGTGTGAGCCGGGAACGGCCTGTGCAATTCCTAAGAAACAGCAACAACGAAAAGTAATTTTCTGGCTGAGCGTTATAGTTGCGACAATTTTAGTGACCAGTAATTATTGGATACTTTTGTTTGCTTAATATACAGATCAAGAAATTTATAACATTTTAAAATTTGGAGCTAATTATGAAAAAATTATTATTAACCGCACTGCTTTCACTTTCTAGTTTTGGTGCTTTTGCTGAAGTAAAAACAGTTACACTGGAAGTGCCAACGATGAACTGTGCGACATGTCCAATCACAGTTAAAAAGTCATTAGAAAATGTTGATGGCGTTGAAAATGCGAAAGTTACCTACAAGCCTAAGCTAGCTGTTGTTTCTTTTGATGACACTAAAACCAACATCAATGCATTAATTGCAGCGACTACCAACGCTGGCTACCCTTCAAATTTAAAAAGTGAAAATAAGTAATGTTTAGCCCCTTAGAACTAGTTACGCGTATCGGAGATAAAGCAGGCTCTATAGGTGCACTTGTTTCGGCAATGGGATGCGCCATGTGTTTTCCCGCGATAGCTAGTCTTGGTGCGGCAATTGGGATGGGATTTCTTAGTCAGTGGGAAGGGGTATTTATCAATACGTTGTTACCACTGTTTGCAGTATTAGCGCTGGCAATGAATATCTTAGGCTGGTTTAGCCATCGTCAATGGCACCGTAGTTTTATCGGTTCAATTGGCCCCATTTTGGTTTTACTCTCTTTATACCCTTGGTTCCAGTACGGGTGGAGTTCATACGTTACTTATACGGGGCTAGGACTAATGGTTGCTGTATCAATTTGGGACATGGTTTCTCCTGCGAATAAACGCTGTGATGATGAAACTTGTACCGCTTAACTTTTTAAGAGGAATAAAATATGTCAACGAATAGTTGTTGCTCGTCAAATGACATCCAGCCAGAACAATTACATGTAGCCATTATTGGTAGTGGTTCAGGGGCCTTTGCCAGTGCGATTAAAGCAGCAGAAGGCGGAGCAAGAGTTACTATCATTGAAGGAGCCGATGTAATCGGAGGTTGCTGTGTAAATGTCGGCTGTGTTCCTTCAAAAATATTGATCCGTGCTGCGCAATTAGCGCATCAGCAACGTACTAACCCGTTTGATGGTTTAGAAAATATTCAGCCACAACTTAGCCGCTCCTTATTAGCACATCAGCAAAACGCTCGCGTCGAAGAACTACGCGATGCTAAATATCAACGTATTTTAGAGAGTAATCCCGCGCTATCTTTACTTAAAGGTTATGCACGTTTTAAAAATCAAAATACCTTGCTAGTTCACAAGTCTGATGGTAGTGAAGAAGAGCTGGTTGCAGATCGCATTTTAATTGCAACAGGCTCTACACCAAGCATTCCGCCAATTAAGGGTTTAGTTGATACACCTTATTGGACATCAACAGAAGCCTTATTTGCAGAAGAGTTACCGAGTAGTCTAGTTGTCATCGGCTCCTCCGTTGTTGCTCTGGAAATTGCGCAAGCTTATGCCCGTTTAGGTAGCCGTGTGACAATTCTAGCCAGACATACCCTTTTATATGCTGAAGATCCGTTATTAGGTGAAAAACTGGCAGAGTGCTTTGAAAAAGAAGGTATTAGGGTACTTAATAATACGCAAGCAAGTCATGTTTCTTATGATAGCAATGGTTTTTCATTGGAAACTAACGAAGGAACATTAATCGCTGAAAAATTGCTTATCTCTACGGGTCGCCATGCAAATACTGGAAAGCTTGGTTTAGAAAATGTTGGTGTTGAAACAGATAAAAGTGGTGCCATTGTTGTTAATAGTATGATGGAAACATCAACAGCTAACATTTATGCCGCTGGAGATTGCTCCAATATGCCACAATTTGTTTATGTTGCTGCTGCTGCCGGAAGTAGGGCTGGAATTAATATGACAGGTGGAAATGCGCAACTCGACTTATCTACCATGCCTGCTGTTATATTCACCGACCCACAAGTTGCTACGGTAGGTCTAACCGAAGTACAAGCTTCAGCGGTAGGAATAAATACGATAAGTCGTGTACTTGATATGGAAAACGTACCAAGAGCTTTAGCAAATTTTGAAACGGATGGTTTTATCAAGTTGGTAGCTGAAGAATCCACGGGAAAACTGATAGGCGCACAAATTTTAGCCCATGAAGGCGGAGAACTGATTCAAAGTGCGGCTCTTGCTATTCATAATAAAATGACAGTCGAAGAATTGGCAGGTCAACTATTTCCGTATTTGACGATGGTTGAAGGATTGAAGTTATGCGCTCAAACCTTTAGCAAAGACGTTAAAGAGCTATCTTGCTGCGCAGGGTAATCATTTAACGGTAATGTACTTACAGAAATGTTAATGGAGTGCCAATTGATTGAATGTAATCAAGATATCTTAAGGCATTCCATTAACAACACAAATTGGAAGCATGCTAAATCATGATTAAATCTAAGGTTGAAAACATTCCTGTTGGTGAAGTCAGTTTTTTGACAGAGATACCTGACATCAATAAGTTCATTAGTAGTGATGATGATGCGTTGGATTTTCCTTTGAGTATTTCTCAACTGGCACTAGCTGCACAAACATCTGTCCATACGGTAAGAAATTATGTTCTTGAGAACTTAGTACACTGCGAAGAAAAAACTAAGTCAGGCCATTCACTTTACGGCTTATGTGCATTAAAGAGATTAAAGTTCATTCGAGCAGCAAGGGCGGCAGGTCTTCTTGTAGTTGATATCAAGCCATTACTAATGGCAATAGATGCAGGAGAAAGAAAAGTTCCTGAAGACATCCAAAAGCTGCTACTTACTAAAATCGAGCATAGAAAAGTATTTTTAAATCTAGTAACAAACCAAATTGAAGAGTTTTGCAATTAGAACAATTATAGAACAGTTCATGGCTCGACTAAAAACTTGTTAGCTTATCTGTTTTCTATCAATGTTAGCTTGTATATATCAAGCATATAGAATATCAACACCTCCAATTTTTAATGGCACTTTGATGCGCAGTACCTTTTGAATTAGAAATACAAACAGATGGCATTCTTTAACTTATTGATTCTACATCACTAAGTAAACCAGCTAAGTCGATTTCTTTGCGGTCTTTATTAAAGGCATATTCCCCATTTAGATTAATGTGTTGCCAAGCAACAGGTGAAAGCCGAGAAATAACATCAACCACATCTTGCCTACCGTTCCTCTCTTGGATTTGTAAAAATGCCGATAGTAACGCGGAATTATAATAAATAATGCAATTTGAAATGAGTCGAGCACAATCGTTCCATTGTGATACTTGGTAATCATTCCCCCCACGAAATTTATTGCCATTAACTGAAGTAATAGCACGTTTTAACTGATGGTATGCTTCACCTCTGTTCAAGGCTTGCTGGACGTAATGACGCAACGTTGAATTATCAACATACTCCAAAACATAAATAGATTTAATTAAACGGTCGTACTCATGCAATGCTGACAATCTTCGGCTCTTGCCGTTACTCAACTTTCTAATGATTGTGCTTTGAGTGGTGGTTTTACGACTCAATGAACAAACAATATGCTGAATATTGTCCCATTCTTCAGCAATTAGCTTATGATTAATATCTTTCTTTAATTGAATACGGCCTCCGTTCTCTTCAGTCACTTCAAATAGCTCAAAAAACACCTTTTTCATTTTCGCGTATCGAGGGGCGAATGTGTAACCAAAGAAATCTAATATAGCGAAGTTAACATTATTGGTACCATGCGTATCGGTCGATAAGGTATTAGGCTGTATATCTGAAGAGTTGTTATAGAGTAAGTCAAAAGCAAAGTGACCTTCATATTCGTTAGCGCCAATGACTTGCGTACTCACCGGAACATGATTAGAAACCAATGTTAATGCTGAAACACCTTTACCTTTGGAGAAGTACTTAGACGAATACCGAGCCTTAAACGTATTTATGCGACACTCAAATTTTTGACCATCAATGCTTGAAAACAACTGATTATCGTCCACATGGTAATAGGCAAATATTGGCAACGTGGCTATAGCATTAGAAACCTGATCATTAGACGTTTTGAGTGTTTCATATCTGACATAACTATCATCTACACTGCGTAATTTACCCATTGAACGGTCAGAGATATTCGCCATTTTATATAGGCCGTAATTGGTGCCGTTTGCCAATATACAGGCGATCAGATCTTCTTTATTTACTGGTGATTTTTCTTTAGTTGCTGATATGTGTGTAAATGAATTTAAGTAACCTGTCTTTTGATCAACAAACAACATGAGTTCAACGATACCCATGTGTTGAATTTGATTGTAGAGCGGGTTTTCAATTGTTTGTTGCCAACGGCTGTTAGGAATTGACCACTTGAGTTCGGCTTTGCCAGGAATAAACTCAACATACTTATTATCACCACTAAAGATATGCTCGCTTGCTTCCTTCAGCTTAACTTCTAATTGTTGGCTCTTATCTGCGAGTGTTTGGTTAATCGGTGTTGCCAGCTTATCAAGGCCAGTGTTTTCAATGATTGTCTCTTTTTGCTGCCATTCTTTAGGTTGTATAAGATCTGACGTTAAACTACGGTTATTAACGCTTTCTTTCACCGTTAAGCTATTACTGTGAAATAATTGTTCGGCTTTACGATAAAGGAAATACTCAAATCGATTAGCAATTAATTTGGTATTTTCTCCCTCTAAATACTCTCGGTCATGTTTAGGTACCACATCGATGTTAATGGTTTGGATAGCCTTTAATTCACTAAGTTCAGAATGTGCCATAACATACTGCTCATGGAGTTCATCCTTTAAATGAATGAACTCAATATCGATAGACATAAATAATGAGCGGATAAGTTTTTTAATTTTACTGGATTGTTTATCAATAAATTGCCATTCGTACTGACGGCCATCAAAGTCGTTATTATCTAAGTGATCACTTAACAGTTTAATACTGTCAGCAGGGATCAATTCAAAGGCTTTTTTACGTACATCACCAAAGCTTAAATCATCGTCCATATCGGTATCGATGAAGTACTTTAATAAACTACCAGCGGATTTTAATTTGGTTCTTACAATGGTTACATCTTCAACAATACGCTGCTTTGCATAGCCTTTAGCTGATTCGGTTAACTTCCTTACCAAGTAAATAAATGCAGCAACAAGATTGTCGTTAGTCTCTCGGTACCTGAAGAACAAGTAACAAACGAGATATAAAATAGTTTGGCTATCTGCGTGTTTTCTAAGCTTATAAACGGACTTGTGCTTTACCAGTGAAGCATAGTATTCAAGATTTTTAGGTGATAGCTCCAGTTCAGCAATCAGTGACTTAATTTCTGGATAAAGCGAGCGTATAATTTTATGCGTCTTCAGCTCTTGGGTGATTTGGCTCGTTGAAAAGTCCTTAGCCATTTTCTTTAACTTGGCTAAGTCAGTAAAGGTATTATTTGACTCAAGTAATTTAAGTAATGTTTTTCTGGTACCTGAAGACAAACTATCAAGCAGCACCATTTCAATTCGGTTACGCTCATTTGATAATACCGTAGAAATAGTGTCTTGCAGCGTTGTATAACCAGCTAGCGCTATTCTGTTTTGACCAAAATAAGCAATACATTCATCAAAAACATACCTTGGTTCAAGGTTGATTTTTACAACATCGTTAAGCCTTTTTAATAGCGGCTCTTTATCTAACTTGCTTTGGTATGCTGTAAACCCTGTATATTTTAATAACTTATTAATCAGCTTAGTTTTTGTTGTTGGTGATAAATCCTCAAGAGACATATCTTTATCGCTGAAATACTTGGATCTTACATAATCTAAATCATTACTGACTTGAGTAAATGAGAAATTAAATACTATTGGCCGTGACCTAAAGTAACCAAGCAGTAAGATAAAATACACTCTGGTTTCAATACGTCTTAATTCGTTGACGAGCCTTTGAGTTTCACTATCTAACGAAAAATAATCATCACGATCTTTACGGTTAAAATTGGGTAAGGCATAGAGTTCGTTGATTTCTGATTCGCTGAGAATTTGTATACGCTTGGTGTTTGATGAAGAAATAGTGGTAAGCCTTTCTTGTTATTTTTAATCAGCATACCTTAATCAATGAGGTTAATGTTTACCAGTCAACTGCTTAACATTACCATAAAGCCGATTTAAGCGACTAAAGTGGTAAACTTTTCATAAGATAGTTTACCACTGTGTATTATTACTTAAGAATACTAATGCCGATTTCGAGGGGATGGGCTAAATAATACAAACTGTGTTATTCAAGGGGTGAAGTCCAATGGTACGAAAAGTTACTCTAAGCGTGAAAATTCAAGCTAAGGTTAATTTCGAGGGGATGGGCGCAAAACCCCTAGATATGTCTATCATGGAAGTAAAAACGCTAATGGGCAGTCGTTCGAGGCCAGATCAGAGCTGTTCAAATATCAATACGTTAATAGCTAAGCATTTATCAGACGTCATTATTC
>NZ_JBEONZ010000045.1:0-19698 GCF_040308705.1 Pseudoalteromonas sp. 19-MNA-CIBAN-0066 | reverse complement strand
TTTAGTTTAACCATCAGCTTAGCGGCACGATAACGGCTTAATTCAAAATCGTTATTTGTTGCTATTGCTGCTATTGTTCGCGCCCCTGCTGAACCACCGCTCATCGTATGTATTGCTTTAACTTCAGCTTCTAACCTTACTTGCTCAGGTGTTGGCGTTGTATCCCGTATAGCCCAATATCTATAGCTGCTACGATGCACATTGAATACGCTACACAGCAGACTAATTGGATAACGCTCTCGTTGATTTAACTTCTCGATTAACGAGAATTGTTCAGGGAGTCGGACATCAAGAGAGCGGTAGCCTTTTTTAATATATCCTTTTCTAATTCAATGCTTTGTATTTGCTTTTTAAGTTCACGGATTTCAATTTGTTCGGGCGTCATTGGTGAAGCAGCTGGTGACTGACCATTACGTTCTTGTTTTAATTGAGTAACCCAGTTACTTACGGTTGATTTACCAACCCCCATAGCTTTGGCTGCTTCTTCTTGTGTATAGCCTTGGTCAACTACAAGCTGAGCTGTTTCTAATTTGATTGCCGCAGAATATGTTGCACGTTTTAATTTCGTCATTTTTTCACCCAAATTTGTATGCTTATTAGCATAACACTTCTTTCTTAATGGGTGGCCAAAATCACTGTACCACTACAAGGGGATGTTAATAGTGTTATGGCAGGGCACCGCATGGTTAATATTTCACATGGCCCTACTGAAGCTTGGGATTGGCCTGAAATGGTTATGGATTTTACTGTGGCTGAAAAAGTCGATATTGACTCATTAAAGTCAGGTCAATCTTTGCACTTTGAAGTGAGCAAAACCGAAGACGGTGGATATGAAATTACTGGAATTCATATCATGAGTGAGCCTGAAGTATCATCAGCAACAGTATCTGGTTTGATCAATGCGATTGATATTGATACACGGATTCTAAATATTAGCAGAGGCCCAATAGAGAAATGGGATAGACCTGCTGCGACGATGGATTTTATCGTCGCGGACAATATAGAAATGGTTGATTTCAATGTCGGTGATAATGTCACTTTCACTTTTGAGGTTAGAGATGACTTAGTTATCACTGACATTTCTCTTGAATCAGATGAACAACACGGCAAGGAAAATAAAGCTGCTGTTGATCATTCTAATCATTAAGTGGGAGAAAAATAATGATTGAATCAATTATTAGATGGTCTATCGGCAATCGTTTCTTTGTTTTGTTGATTACCTTAATTATCGCGTTTGGTGGTTTGTATTCATTACAAAAAACACCAGTAGATGCACTCCCCGATCTTTCTGATGTGCAGGTGATAATTAAGACGAGCTATCCGGGACAGGCACCACAAGTAGTGCAAGATCAAGTGACGTTTCCCCTTACTACAGCCATGTTGTCAGTACCGGGAGCGCAAACTGTTCGTGGTTACTCATTTTTTGGTGATTCCTACGTCTATATCATTTTTGATGATGATACTGATTTGTATTGGGCTAGAAGCAGAGTACTTGAATACTTAAGCCAAGTAGCATCAAGCCTGCCTGATTCGGCAAAACCACAATTAGGACCTGATGCGACAGGAGTGGGTTGGGTATACATCTACGCTTTAACAGATAAGTCAGGAAACCATGATCTAAGCCAATTAAGAAGTATTCAAGACTGGTTTTTAAAGTATGAACTACAAACTGTTCCGGGCGTGTCTGAGGTTTCCGCCGTTGGCGGTATGGTTAAGCAATATCAGGTGCAAGTAGATCCTGACAAATTGAGAGCTTACGATATTCCTCTAAGTTTAATACAAATAGCCTTACAAAAAGGGAACAAAGAAACTGGCGCATCCGTTGTGGAAATGGCTGAAGCTGAATATATGGTTACCGCAACGGGGTATATTCAATCAGTTAGTGATATAGAGAAAATTCCACTTGGTATTAACGAACAAGGCACGCCGTTGCGTATTGGAGATGTTGCCAACGTTAACCTTGGTCCTCAAATGCGCCGTGGTATCGCAGAACTTAATGGCGAAGGCGAAGTTGTTGGTGGTGTTGTCGTTATGCGCTTTGGTGAAAATGCTCAACAAACCATAAATGGGGTAAAAGAAAAGCTTGAGTCGCTCAAATCTTCTTTACCAGAGGGGGTGGAGGTTGTCCCTGTCTATGACAGATCGAAGTTAATAGATCGTGCTGTTGATAACCTTTGGAGCAAGTTGCTAGAGGAGCTTGCAGTCGTGGCTATTGTCTGTGTGGCTTTCCTATTTCATCTTCGCTCATCTATTGTGGCAGTTATTACTCTGCCATTAGGTATCTTGGTGTCGTTCATTATCATGTATATGCAAGGCATCAATGCCAACATTATGTCTTTAGGCGGTATCGCTATTGCGATTGGTGCGATGACTGATGGTGCAATAGTGATGATTGAAAATATGCACAAGCATATGGAGAAAACACCACTAACAGATGAAAATCGCTGGCAAATTGTTGCTAAGGCTGCGAGTGAAGTAGGCCCTGCACTATTTTTTAGCTTACTGATCATTACAGTCTCATTCTTACCTGTATTTATCTTGGAAGCGCAAGAAGGAAGAATGTTCTCTCCGCTCGCCTATACAAAAACCTATGCAATGGCGGCATCAGCAGGTTTGGCGATCACATTGGTGCCTGTTTTGATGGGCTACTTTATTCGAGGCAAAGTTGTTTCTGAAAAGAAAAACCCGTTAAACCGATTATTGATTGCTATCTACATGCCTGTTTTAAAGCAAGTCATGAAGTTTCCAAAATCGACAATAGTAGCAGCAATATTAGTGACTATCGTTGGCTTTTGGCCTGTCGATAAAATTGGTAGTGAATTCATTCCGCCATTGGATGAAGGCGATCTCATGTATATGCCTACTACCTATCCCGGTATTTCAATTGGTAAAGCAAGGGAGTTATTGCAGCAAACAGACAAGCTTATTCGCACTGTGCCAGAAGTTGAAACTGTATTTGGTAAAGTAGGAAGAGCTGAAACTGCAACCGATCCTGCACCTTTAACCATGATTGAAACCTTTATTCAATTGAAGCCACAAGAGCAGTGGCGAGAGGGTGTGACTACTGAATCGTTAAAAGCTGAGTTTGATAAATTGGTTAAGTTTCCGGGCTTAACGAATGCTTGGGTTATGCCAATCAAGACCCGAATCGACATGTTAGCAACAGGCATAAAAACGCCTGTGGGTATTAAAGTCGCCGGACCAGAGCTTGATGTGATTCAGGAAATCGGCCAACAAATAGAGCAAATTTTACCCGAAGTTACAGGCACAGCATCAGTTTACTCAGAGCGAGTTGCAGGTGGACGATATATCAAGGTTGATATTTCACGCGATAAGGCAAGTCGCTTTGGGTTAAACATCGAAGATGTTCAACAAGTGGTTTCTACAGCTATTGGTGGTATGAACGTTACCCAAACGGTAGAAGGTCAAGAGCGTTACCCTGTTAACTTACGCTATCCGCAAGACTATCGAGACTCTCCTGAGCAGCTATCACGATTACCTGTTGTAACACCAAGTGGTCAACGCATTGCACTAGGTGATGTCGCAGATATTCGAGTTGAGAACGGTCCGCCGGGGATTAAGAGTGAAAATGCTCGTTTAAATGGCTGGACGTTTATCGATATAGACGGTGTTGACGTAGGTACTTATGTTGAAAGTGCAAAAATACACTTGGCTAATAATCTAAAACTACCAGCAGGTTATTCAATTACTTGGGCTGGGCAATACGAATATATGGAAAGAGCGAAAGAAAAGCTCACCTATGTATTGCCTTTAACACTCGCCATTATTGTTATTCTACTTTACTTAAACTTCAGAGCGTTTAGTGAGGTGGCTATCATTATCGTTACCTTGCCGATGGCGATGATTGGTGGCTTATGGTTGATGTATCTGGAAGGGTTTAACTTCTCTGTGGCTGTTGGCGTGGGCTTTATTGCTCTAGCTGGGGTAGCGGTTGAGATTGGTGTGATAATGTTGGTCTATCTCAATCAGGCACTTGCTGAGCTTAAGGAAAAAGCTGAAGAGCGAGCTGAACCTATCTCTGATGATGCATATCAAGATGCATTATTGCACGGTGCAGGCTTACGAGTTCGTCCAGTAATGATGACAGTTGCAACAATCATTATCGGCTTGATGCCCATTTTATATGGTACAGGAACAGGTTCGGAGATTATGAGTCGTATTGCTGCACCTATGGTAGGCGGAATGACAAGTGCTGTGCTACTCACTCTTATTGTGCTCCCAGTAATTTACTCAATCGTTAAAAAGCCAGAATTAAACGCCTTTAACAAGGAGCTTTCTAAGGCGGAGCTAAAAAGTAATGCTTAGCGAAGTTAAGAAACCATAAATAGCAATTTCAATAAACTAAAATAGAGGTAAATATGAAAAAACTAATTAAATTTTTAACCGTAATCAGTGTCGTTTTTAGTAGTGCGGTATTTGCGCATGTGCATCTTGAAAAAAGTGTGCCTGCTGATAATGCAATGCTAATGAATCCTCCAGAAGAGTTAACTTTGGTGTTCACCAAAGAGGTACGTGTTGTAAAAGTTTCATTGGCCAATAAACAAGGCGAAGAATTTAAATTTGGATTCGAGCCTTCTAAAGTCGCTACTAGCAAATTTACATGGAAACTACCTAAATTAGCTCCTGCAAACTATACTGTGGATGTAACCTTCTTAGGTAACGATGGTCATAAAATGAAACATAGCTTCGGCTTTATGGTTCACTAAAATAGGCGGTGTGATTGATATGGAAATGTATATCTGGAATACAGTCATTGTACTGTCAAAAATTGTATTTTACGTCGGCTTTGCCTGTATTGCTGGTTATACATTTTTCAGGCAAATATTTGAGAATAATGAATCTCATACTAATATTGTAATAGCGAATTTAACGTGGACAAGAACTTATATAGTTATGGCTTTGATCGCTAATATTACTTGGTTCTTTGCCAGTACTGGTGCAATGGCAGAAGAGGGAATTCAGGGGGTGATAGACGCTGATATATTGGCTATTATGTGGGACTCCTCTGTCGGCACTGGAGCTTTGCTTCGAGCGCTTGGGCTAGTTACCGCAATAATCGCTTTAGCTTTAAGGTTCAAACTCGCTGTGAACTCGTACTTAAAACAAAGCGCTTTAATGTTGAGTTTATTAATCCTTGCATACTCATTCACGTTACTGGGTCATATTTCTGAGTTAGGCACAATTGAAAAAGGCTTGCTTATTTTGCATGTGCTCGTTATGGCATGGTGGTTTGGGGCGTTATTGCCACTAAAACAGGCTTGCCATCAGCTAAGTTATGCAGAACTTCATTTGCTGATGGAAAGCTTTGGCAAACAAGCAAGTTTTACAGTGAGCCTATTGTTGGTAGCAGGCCTCTGGCTCGTGATTCAATTGGTCGGAAGTCTTGATGCACTAATAAGCTCAAGTTACGGACAAACACTGTTGTTTAAATTGGCCCTTGTAGTGTCTATTTTGGCACTTGCTGCTAAACATAAACTAATACTCGTTCCACAACTTAAAAATAGTCAAGGCAGAGAGGCTTTATCTAAATCTATCTCGATAGAAATGCTAGTAGCTTTTGCCATTTTATCTGTAACGGCTGGGCTTACTAGTGTTGTTGGCCCTGCAAATTAAAACCTAAAAGAGAGAATGAAAATGAAAACAATAAATATATTACTCGTTTTATTAATGACGTTTAGTTTCGCAGCAAACGCTCATGGTGATAAGAACAAAGACAAAGGTTTGTTTAAAGGTATAGATACCCCTGCCGCAAAAGTTGTTTTGGCATTTCATCAAGCACTTGAAACTGGCAATCAAAAACAGGCTAGAGCGCAGTTAGCGGATGATGTCACCATTTTCGAGGGAGGCCGCGTTGAAAGGAGCGCTGATGAATATGCTCATCATCATATGTTGTCGGATATGAAGTATTTAGCAGCGATGAAGAGCGACACACTTGAACATCAAGTGACGATACTTGGAAATACCGCTATCTCTGCGTCGCGTAGTCAAACTACAGGTACTCATAAAGGTGTTGAACGCGATTATCAAGGCATGGAAACGATAGTGCTGGAAAAACAAAATGGTGAATGGAAGATTAAGCACATTCATTGGTCACATTAATTTATTGGTTAAATAACGGAGTACAAAATGAGAATTAAAAGTCCATTACATCAAGTTTCTACGCCACGTAGACGCTTTGTACAAGGTGTAATTGCTGGCGGTGTATTAGCTGCTTTTCCAAGTGTTCTTCATGCAGCTTCATCTTTGATTGCTGGAACTTCAACAGGTACTGCGCCCGAACTAAGTGGAGAAGTAATAGATTTAGTGATAGATGAGTCACCCGTAAACTTCACAGGTGTTGTAAGAATGGCTACAACAATCAATGGCTCAATACCAGCTCCTACCTTGCGCCTCAGAGAAGGTGATGACGTTACTATCAGGGTAACTAATAAATTATCAGTGCCGAGTTCAATTCATTGGCATGGGATCATTCTTCCGTATCAAATGGATGGTGTACCGGGCATTAGCTTTAAAGGCATTATGCCTGGCGAAACGTTTGTTTATAAATTTAAGTTACAACAAAGCGGTACTTATTGGTATCACTCACACAGTGGCTTTCAAGAAATGACCGGTATGTATGGGGCGTTAATTATTGAGCCTCGTGAGCAAGATGTTATCAGCGCAGATAATGAACATATTATTCAACTCTCTGATTGGACTGATGATGATCCTATGGAGTTATTCCGTAAATTAAAAATTCAGGGGGATGTGTTTAACTTTAATCAGCCCACTGTACCTGAGTTTTTTGATGACATAGCAACAAGCGGCGTTGCTAATGCACTTCAACGACGTGAAATGTGGAACCAGATGCGAATGAGTCCAACCGATTTAGCTGATTTATCGGCTTCGGCAATGACCTATTTAATGAATGGTACTGCGCCAATGGCTAATTGGCGTGGGCTGTTTAAAGCGGGTGAAAAAGTACGTTTAAGATTTATTAATGGCTCAAGTAACACCTTTTTTGATGTACGTATCCCAGAGTTAAAATTAACTGTGGTACAAGCAGATGGACAAAATGTTGAACCCGTTACCGTAGATGAGTTTCGCTTTGGTCCAGGTGAAACCTACGATGTGGTTGTTGAGCCTAAAAATGACGCATACACAATTTTTGCACAAAGCATGGACCGCTCAGGTTATGCCAAAGGGACTTTGTCTGTCGCTGCTAATATTGATGCGCCAGTGCCTGCACTTGACCCAGTTGAGTGGTTAGCAATGCGGGATATGATGGGCAATATGGATCACTCTGCTATGCCTGGAATGGATCACAGCGCTATGGGCCACGCTAGCATGGACAAAACCAGTATGGATCAGGGGGCAATGGATCATAGCACAATGGACCACGGTGCAATGGCAATGGACCATAGTAAGCATAATATGGGTAAAAACCCACTGGCTGTTCCAAGTCAGAAAGTTCGCCACGCTAAAACAGAATATGGCGCCTCAATTGATATGCGCGTTGATACGCCACGCACAAACTTAGACGATCCTGGTATTGGGCTGCGCAATAACGGCCGTCGAGTTTTAACACTTGCAGATTTACGCTCTCTTGATGGCATAGTTGACCACCAAGCACCCGAAGCCGAAATTGAGCTGCATTTAACCGGCAACATGGAACGCTACAGCTGGTCTTTTGATGGCTTAGAGTTTGGTAAAAGTACCCCTGTGCATATGAAGCATAATCAGCGGGTACGAGTTATTTTACAAAACGATACCATGATGACACACCCTATGCATTTACATGGTATGTGGAGCGACTTGGAGAACGATCAAGGCGATGTGTTAGTTCGCCGCCATACCATAATGGTACAGCCCGCCCAAAGAATTAGCTTTTTAACTACGCCACATGATGTTGGTCGTTGGGCTTGGCATTGTCATTTACTGTTTCATATGGATGCAGGTATGTTTAGAGAGGTGGTTGTATCATGAGAAATTTAACCTTATCAACAGTACTTACTAGTGCACTATTAATTAGCGCACCGTTATTGAGCCTGAATGTGTTTGCTCAAACTGAAATGGGCGACATGTCTGGCGATATGGCGGGCGATAAAATGCAGCCGCAAGGCGGCGATGCCCCTAAAAATGCTCGCGATCCACACGCTTATGCTAATGGCACAACCTTAACGCAAGGGCCATATGCTTTAGCAGATGGCGAGCGCTTAACCCTTGCAGATGAGTATAAGTTTTACGCTATTTTAGGTGATCGCCTTGAGTATAACGAACAAGCCGATGCTGCTGTTTTCGATTTACAAGCTTGGTACGGCACCACCTTTAATCGATTAGTGATAAAAACCGAGGGCGATGTTAGTTATGGCAAGCTTGAAGAAAATCAAACTGATATTTTATGGGGTCATGCAATTTCGGCTTATTGGGATACGCAAGTCGGTATTCGCTACGATTATTATAAAGAAGGCAAAAACCGTCAATGGTTAGCGTTTGGTATTCAAGGCTTAGCACCTTATTGGTTTGAGCTTGATATGACAGCGTATGTAGGTGAGAGCGGCAATACAGCATTTACAGCAGAAGCTGAATATGAGCTGCTTTTAACACAAAGGCTCATTATACAGCCTCGTGCTGAAATAACATTTTATGGTAAAGACGATGAACAAAATGAGCTAGGCAGTGGGCTATCTAGTACTGCTATTGGCGTTAGGGTTCGTTATGAATTTACTCGCCAATTTGCACCTTATGTAGGTGTAGAGTGGACTAATAAATTTGGTAGCACAGCAGATTACGCCAAGCTAAACGAGCAGAGCAGCAACGATACTGAGTTTGTTGCCGGTTTAAGATTTTGGTTTTAATACGAAGAAATAACTACATTGATTTAATGAGAGCTACCGCAATTATATTGATGGTAGCTTTTCATTTTGTCTGGGATTTAAACTATTTTGGTTATATTAGAACAGACATACCTAACGGCTTTTTCTGGAAAGAGCTAAGAGCAGTAATAGTAAGCTACTTCTTGTTTTCAGTCGGTGCCAGTCTGGTGTATACCTATCAAGGTGGAATATCAGCTAAGAAGTAAAGTTGGCGAATGGTTAAGGTTAAAGAGTAAAGGCAAAAAACATCGCCATTGAAAGACGTACAATAGGCCATTTTATCACTTTTGATGAACGGGAATTGGATGTGCCCGGGATAGAACCGATTGTTGCAAAGTACTGCGCTTAAAGCTGAACAATTGGAAAAATGACCCATTACTCAATACCTAGTTATGAGCGTAGGGTTTTTATTTCTTTTAATGGTGCTCATGCTTGGCTTCAATCTCATGAGTATAAATTAGACACCCCTTTTATACTTGTGAAGTTTAAGCTGTTTAAAAAAGTAAAAAGTAAAAAGTTTAGGTTTTAGTTCAAAGGTTGATCAAGATCATAAAATTATTTTTATAAAGTGGCTAATATTGTAGGTGCTAAAGAAGGAATGATAATGTTTGGACTTTTCAGGTGGTTTAAAATAGTAATAATAACTGTGTTGCTTACGCAGCATGGCTTTGCTATTGCTAAACCAATGAATTGTGAAGAGCATCATAATGGCTCATCCGACACGCATATTATACAACCAAGCAAAAATATGCATCATCAATCAATGATTGACAATAGTCACTATCACACTGAAAATTCGCAAGATTCTAAAAACCGTCATGGTGATGAAGACTGTGAAAAATGTAAAGCTGGTGATTGTGTTTGTTGTGAAGGCGGTTTTTGTACAAGCTTTCATTTAAATGCCTATCTTGTGCAAGCGCAAGAGGAAGGTATTTGCAATATTTACTCTGAGCTACTTCTACAGCGTACACCTCTACCAAAACCTGGTATCCATCTCTTACTTTATCGTCCACCAATTATTGGCTAATCACAGGATCAGTGCGTCTTTTTTTCGCCACTCCCATCAAAAATAGAATGACTTATTCATTGATTTAAATAATCAATTGTTTTGAACGATTAGTACGATATTTGGAAAGGCATTATGAAAATGCTCAAGTTATTGCCATTTACAGTAATTAATACTGTCGATTTTGGCCGAGATTCCTCTTTTTACCAAAAATTAGTTTTTAGCTTTTGCATTATTAATCACGAATAATCACTTGACCTGTGTCTTAGACACAGGCCTAAGCTGTAGGTGAGATTACAAACTTAGGTTAAGAACTAAGGAGTGAACATGAAAGTTGCAGAGCTGGCAAAAAGCCTTGGAACGACTGCTGATACGGTGCGCTATTACTCGCGATTGGGATTGTTAAAACCTGCTAAGTCAGTGAACGGCTACAAGTCATACTCGAATAAAGAAGTATCGAGACTTAAATTCATTTTAAGTGCCAGAAACCTTGGTTTTTCTGTTGCAGATATCAAGGAAATTATTAATGAATCTGAAGATGGTAAAAGTGCGTGCCCATTAGTCAGAAGCCTGATCAAAGAGCGGCTTGAAGAAACAGAAAAGCAGTTTCAAGCAATGTTGGCACTTCGAGGAAAAATGTCTTCTGCGCTTTCTCGATGGGAAGAAATGGAAGACAAAGCACCGACTGCAAACATGGTTTGTCATCTCATCGAAAACTTTGAGCAAATTAAAAAAGCATAGGAGGAAAAAGGGTGGCTACTAACACAAATATAAAAACTGAATCAGGCTGTTGCTGTCAGGCAAAAGCTCAATCCTCTTCGTGTAAAAGTAAGGAGAATACGTTGGAGAAAGTATCACATAACCAACAGCTTATCATTGAAGGTGCTGGGTGTGCTAGCTGTGTAGGCAAAATTGAAGGGGCGTTGAAGGCAACTCTTGGAGTCGTCAGTGCGGAAATGAATTTTGCTGATAGGACAGTAACAGTTTATGGGACAGCTAAAACAAAAGAATTGATCAAAGCTGTTGAGTCAGTGGGGTATAACGCGAAGCCAATTGATGATAGCTCAGCAACAGATGCGCTTGATGAGAAAGAGGCGGCTGATTGGGCATATTATAAGAAGCTAATGCGCGATACGTTTATTGCCCTTTCACTCGGCGTTCCTTTGATGATCTACAGCATTGTAGTTGGAGAAATGACGGTTGAAACAAACCTTGAACGAATTTCTTGGTTGGTTGTAGGCATTTTAACTTTTGGTGTTATGTATTTTTCAGGCAAGCATTTCTATGTAGGAGCATGGAAGAGCTTCAAAAATCATTCAGCCAATATGGACACCCTAATTGCTTTAGGAACAGGCACGGCTTGGTTGTATTCGATGGTTGTCGTGTTTGCACCTGACGCTGTTCCATTGATGGCACGGCATGTTTATTTTGAAGCTACCGCCATGATCATTGGCTTAATTGATTTAGGTTTAGCATTAGAAATCAAAGCCAGAGGTAAAACCTCTGAGGCCATTAAACGTCTTATCGGCTTGCAAGCCAAAACAGCAACCGTGGTTCGTGACAACAAAGAAGTTCAGATAGGTATTGAGCAGGTTTTATTTAACGATATTGTGAAGGTAAAACCGGGTGAAAAAATTCCCGTCGATGGCGTGGTATTGGAAGGACACACCTCTATTGATGAGTCCATGCTGACAGGCGAACCTATGCCTGCTGAAAAAGCTGAAGAAGATGAGGTTGTCGCAGGTACTTTGAACAAATCAGGCATGATTTTATTTAGAGCCACACGCGTTGGTAAAGACACGGCGCTTGCACAGATCATCAATATGGTGAAACGAGCACAAAATTCGAAACCGCCGATTGGCCGTTTGGCCGATGTTATTTCAGCTTTTTTCGTACCTGTCGTGATGATCACCTCTGTTTTAAGTGCGCTAGCATGGCTTAACTTTGGACCTGAGCCAGCCATTGCTTTTGCCATCGTTTCAGCAACTACTGTGCTTATTATTGCCTGCCCGTGTGCTTTAGGCTTGGCAACACCCATGTCTGTCATGGTGGGAGTAGGAAAAGCAGCAGAAGCCGGAGTGCTTATTCGCAACGGTGAGGCACTGCAAACCGCCTCTAAAATCACTGCCATGATTTTAGATAAAACGGGCACTATTACTGAAGGGGCACCTAAGGTAACCGATATTATTTTAGCAAAAGCTACTGACGAAAAAGACGTACTACAGCTTGCAGCAAGTTTAGAAAGCGGCTCAGAGCATCCTTTAGCGCAAGCGATTGTTGAAAGTGCGTTAGATCAGGATATTGAGTTACTAAAAATTGAAGCCTTTAACGCCATTACGGGTTTTGGTGTAGAAGCAAGCTGCAACAACAAAGCCCTGCTTTTCGG
Organism: Pseudoalteromonas sp. 19-MNA-CIBAN-0066; assembly: GCF_040308705.1. Lineage (NCBI taxonomy): Bacteria > Pseudomonadati > Pseudomonadota > Gammaproteobacteria > Alteromonadales > Pseudoalteromonadaceae > Pseudoalteromonas > Pseudoalteromonas sp. 19-MNA-CIBAN-0066. The sequence goes on along the minus strand of NZ_JBEONZ010000045.1, from coordinate 7,430 downwards.
AAACGATAAACTAATGAAGTTAAAAGGCATAGACCTCACAGGCTTTGTTGAACAAGCACAGTCTTTAGCCAAAGAAGCCAAAACACCTATGTACTTTGCTGTAGATGGTGAACTTGCAGCAATCATTGCTGTTGCAGATCCTATCAAGTCAGACTCAATCTCTGCTATCAAACGGCTTCAGGCTAATGGTATACGCGTCATCATGTTAACGGGTGATAACAAGGAAACCGCTGCCGCCGTAGCTAAAAAAGTGGGTATTAGTGAGTTTCTTGCTGAAGTGCTGCCAGAAGATAAAGCCAACAAGGTGAAAGAGCTACAAGAAGGCGGCGAAATTGTTGGTATGACAGGAGATGGCATCAACGATGCTCCTGCGCTAGCGTTAGCCGATGTTGGCTTCGCCATAGGCACAGGGACTGATGTAGCTATCGAAAGTGCTGACATTACCCTAATGCGTGGTTCACTTCATGGCCTTGCTGATGCCATAGCGGTAAGCAAAGCTACTTTACGAAATATCAAACAAAACTTGTTTGGCGCGTTTGTCTATAACGTAGCCGGGATTCCTTTTGCTGCGGGGGTTCTATATCCCTTCTTTGGCATTCTGCTTAGCCCTGTAATTGCAGGTGCTGCAATGGCGTTTTCGTCATTGACTGTAGTGTCAAATGCAAATCGACTTCGCTTTTTTAAAGCAAAAGAGCATTAAGGAGAATCACAATGATGGTTATTAACTTATTAGGCTTAATGTTAATCGCGCTGATTGTTTGGTGGTTTTGGCTATATAAACCCAATAAAACAATCGTTCAAGGTAATGAAGTACTCATTGAAGTGAGGGATGGTGTGTATTCCCCATCCTCAATTCAGGTGTCTGCTAGCCAACCTGTCACTCTGAAGTTTATGCGCAAAGATCAATCCCCCTGCGCTGAAACAATGCTTATTCCTTCATTGGATATAAGCGAACAGCTTAAATTAAATGAAATTACTCAAATTACCCTATTGAACTTATCACCGGGAGAGCATGAGTTTCACTGTCAGATGCAAATGTATCGCGGTGTCTTAAAAGTCGTTTAGGAGGGCAATATGAAAAATCAACACCCTAATTTTTGGTCAACACCTACAGGCTGGGCTGCACTGGCACTTATTGCCGCAGTGACCTACTTCTTAGTGCTTGAGCATGGTCAACATATGCTGCAATTTCTTCCCTACTTGATTTTATTGCTATGCCCCTTGATGCACGTATTTATGCATGGCAGTCATGGTAAACATGGTCACGATCATTCACATGCGCCTGATAAAAAAAAGGAAGAGAGCTCTTAAGAACTCACGGATAAAAATGCAGCCTATCACGATGGCTACATACAAGGGTTAGAAAAGGCACGTAAGGAATCACATAAAAAGGAGAGCAGTGATGAATGAAACATATGATTATGGCTTATGGTCAATGGTGATACTGAACTCAGCAATTTTTATCTTTTTTGCCTTTAGTTTTGTCAAACCAAAAACATCAACTGATTGGAGAAGTCTAAGCGCGTTCTCTGCCTTTATTGTTGCCCTATTTACTGAAATGTATGGCTTTCCTTTAACTATCTATTTTCTGTCGGGGTGGCTGACGGAGACCTATCCAGAAGTAAATTTCTTTGCGCATGAAAATGGGCATTTATTACATACTTTCTTTGGATTTCAAGGTGATGCCCATTGGGACCCATTTCATATAGTGAGTATGGTGTTTATTGTTGCAGGTTTCTTTATGTTGTCTTCAGCATGGAATGTATTGCATCACGCGCAAAAACATCATCAATTGGCTACAACTGGATGGTATGCAAGGTGTCGCCACCCACAGTATGTAGCTTTCATTCTAATCATGTTCGGCTTTTTATTGCAGTGGCCGACAATCCCAACACTTGCGATGTTTCCGATCTTAGTCGTTGTTTACGTCGAGCTAGCGAAACGCGAAGAAGCACAAGCGATTGCTGAGTTTGGTTCGGAGTACCACAGGTATATGGAATCGACACCGAGTTGGATCCCAAATTTTAATAAAAGTGTAGAAGGTAAAAATCATGAAAACGTTAACTAAATCAATTTTATTTATTAGTTCACTACTGATAACCACTAGCTCATTTGCCCAAAACAATGAGCATAAACATGAAGGTGCGAACAAAGCTGATATGCATCAAGGCATGGCAATACCACATGAGAACATGGGAGAAATGCACAAAAAGATGATGGAAATGAAAAAGGAAGTCCATGTCATTAAAACTGAAAAAGATCCTGAAAAGCAACAGCAGATGATGGTTGAACATCACCGTTCAATGATGAAGATGATGCAATCCATGCATAAAAACATGGAAGAAATGCCAATGCATCAACAAATCAAGATGGCTGAACATCATTTAGAAATGATGGGGAACATGATGCCGCAGATGAACCGCAAAATGGAAGAAATGAAAGATAGCAATCAACAGCATTCACACAAACATTAGGAGAAAAATTATGAGCGATTTAAATCATAGAGTTGGCGTTAGAGAGCAAAATTTAGTTGTTCGAAATCTAAAGCTTAGCAATGTCACAGAAGAAAGCTGTGACGAGTTAGTAAAAGAAATAGATCAGCTTTTTGGTATAGATGAAGTTAGTTACAACATCAAAGAAGGTGAAATACACCTTGCCTATGATGCCGCAAACGTAAGCCTTGATGGGATTGAGGAGGTAATCCGTAAGTATGGCGCAGATGTTCATGATGATTGGTGGACACATACTAAAGAAAGTTACTATAAATTTGTTGATCGGAACATCAAAGATAACTCTGTTCATAAGCCTTGGAGTTGTCATCAAGCACCTTCGGGGGCTGGCCGGAAAAACAAATGAATTCATAAAAAAGTGTATAGATAATTAGTTAGTCAAATGAGGTAACAGTGATGAAAACACCCTATATAAAAGCTCTTTTATTGCTTACATTCGGTTTATATTTAGTGGGTTGTTCCAATACCACTTTTTATCATAAATACATGATGAGAGGTCAGGTAGTAGAAAGTTCTGATAATCGAACTCTAATCTGTATTGGTGCTAAGCATGGCGCAGAGGTTGGGCAAAAATACAGTGTTATTAGATTCCATGAAAGAATAGTATTGAGTGAAGGTGAAGATCCCTACACTATCGAAAAGGTAGGAACGGTACAAATTACTAAAATTGTGAATGATCATTTCGCAACTGTAAAGCTAGTGTCTGGTGACATTGCAGCGAAAGATATGGTGGAACTTGAAAACTAATAAAGTGGTGGCGAAAGCCACCACAAGAGCATAACAATAAAACTTAATGAAAAAACTTTAGTGTTATTTTGTACAACCTTTGAGATTGTTTGCTCAGTTCTGGTTATCTTGATGCCAGTACGACAGAAAAAATGTTACATATGAATTAGAAAGGTATGGGCTGGCATCCTAAATAGCTGTTCCAAATAGTAGATCACCCGAGGAAGGGAACTCAATGCGGTTTGCGCGATCAGATCAGTCGCCAAACATAACCAATCAACAACCGCATTGAGTATGAACAAAATAGCATTTTTATACGGCGCAGAAACCCGCCGCTTGAAGAAAATTGTACATAAAACCCGAGATAAAGACCTGTGCCGCCGGGCAAATGCGGTGTTATTGGTGCTAAAAGGTGAAACCAAGTCGCAAGTAGCCCGTGTTTTGCAAGCAGGCCGTTCATCAGTAAACCGGTGGGTAACCTGGTATGAAGCAGCAGGTATAGATGGCCTTAAAACCAAGGGTGCTGGGCGACCACCAAGTCAGCCCAAAGGCTTTATCTGCGGTGTTTTAAAACTGTTGGTGAGGACACTGGGTTATCAGCGGTCGCGTTGGAGTAGTGAATTATTCGCACTGCTACTGCATAAGCTTTACCGTATCGTTATTCATAGCTCAACTCTCAGGCGGTGGTTGCCACAAGTCGGCATCGTCTGGCGTCGTGCGGCACCGACGCTGTATATCCAAGACCCAGATAAAGAAGCTAAGTTAGCAGCCATGCGGGAGGCACTTGAAAATTGCAGCGTGGACCATCCGGTGTTTTATCAGGATGAGGTGGATATCCACCTGAATCCGAAGATTGGTGCCGACTGGGGCTTTAAAGGTAAACAGCGTAAGGTAGCTACACCCGGCCAGAATAAGAAACACTATCTGGCGGGGGCACTGCACAGCCAGACAGGACAAATCAGTTATGTTGGTGGTGAGCGCAAGACCAGTGATTTGTTTATTGCGCTGTTGGAGCAACTGAAAGGGCAATACCGGCGAGCGAAAAGTATCACGCTAATTGTGGATAATTACATCATCCATAAGAGCAAAAAAACGCAGAAATGGCTGAATGAGAACCCAAAGTTCAAGCTCTTGTTTTTACCGGTATACAGCCCGTGGCACAACAAAATTGAAAAGCTATGGCATGCGTTGCATGAAACGATAACCCGTAACCATCAGTGTAAGAACATGGATGACTTACTGGAGCAGGTATACCACTTTATGGACACAGCGGCTCCGTTCCCAGGTGGCAAGCATGGCTAGAAGCAGGTGTATCACAATTAGGATCAGTTATTTAGTCAGCAGTAAATCCCTAGCATGGACTTGCATCTGGCACCAAACTCTACGCAGTTCTTTTCCATGTGCCGCGCAAAAACTTTAGCTCAAAACCGTTCAGTATTCGGTAATGCTGAAGTGAACGTTGATGTCCGCTATTCGCTCTTTGCCGAAGTTTGGCTAAGTGCCATGAGCAGTCATTCATGATTAACTCGTTTCTGCCCCAAAGTGAGTTGCGAGCGATTGAGAACTAGCTTAGCCAAATCGTCACTTGACTTACTTTTCGTAATGTCAGTAAGGATTGAACAGGGTTGGAATAGCATAATATTGCGCAACCCCCAAGCTACTGACATAGTGAGCATCACAGTTTGAGTTAGTTAAGACCATTAGCATATTTGACTTATGGTTATAAAATGAATATAAATTCTCAATGCGTTACTATGATGTGAAATTAATTTAACGGCGCGCTATATGTATGTCAGAAAATGTCTTGAATTCAACTGCTCTTGAAGTGCTGTCAATGAAGGCTGATGAGTTTTTGATAGGTAATGATCATGAAAAGATTAAAACGTTCTTAGAACCGTTGTTAGGCGTTGATTATAAGTTTGAAAATCTCGTTGATGAAGCTCGTTTTTACTATATATTGGGTAATTGTTCAGCAGCGATTTTTAGTTACCATAAACTAGATTGGTTTTCTGATGAACTAAGTAAATCCGTTATATTTTTCAGAAAAGCTCTATACGTCATACGACAAATCAACTTTCCAACTGATGAAGAACTTTTTCTGCAAAGCTGCATTGAAACCAATTTAGGCAATAATCTAAGTTCTCAAGGTCGTGCTTTCTGCTGTATTCCATTATGGGATAATGCCTTTAATTGCATACAAAATCCTGTCTCTATAATATCTAAAGCAAACAACGAGCTTTTTCTTGCGAGTAATGTTTACGATCCTAGTCATAAGCACTACCACTACTTTACTGCATACCTACTCATAAATTTAGGTCTTGAAAGCCTTGAGCAGCTCCATCCTGAGCAAATAATTGCTTATTCAGAAAACAGCAATTTTATGAATTTTAAAGCATGGTTTGAAGATACTTTTAAACCAGAAGATTTTGACTATTTTGAGTCATTTGAAGAGGAAGTTGAGACAAGAAAGCAGGGGGAATATTTAAAGTGGTGTGGAGATAACAGGCTTTTTATAAATGATTTAAATGACGTTTGCGTATCTGAAATTGTCTATCAAGACATTATGACTCTCCCCTCTTTTTCTCAACAAATAAACTTCGTTTTATCGATGCATGAAGAGCTTATGTATCATGGAAACTTCGATGAATTAAAGAACGATTTTTGCTATGCGCGTTATCTAATTTTTTCGGCTAGAAACATACCTAGTGACCATACACATTTCTTCAACAAAACATATCCTCACGTTGATGATATGTCACACTCCATTACCAACCTAAAAGCTAGTCATTATAAAAGCGCGTTCAGAACGCTTTACTCGCTATTTGATAAAATTGCTTACTTTATCAATCGCTTTTTTGATCTGAATGATATCAAGTATGATCATAAAATCAGCTTTGACAGTATTTTTAGTGAGCTGAAAGGAAGTAAGAGCTGGAAACCACACAGTAAGCTTAAAGACAGTCAGAATTGCTTTATCCATGCCTTATTCTACATCCTGAAAGACATTCGAGATGTGAAAGATTCGACTTCTGTCAGTCGGTGGCTTGATCCTGATGCAAAGGCGTTTTCTGAAATTAGAAATGCTATAGAGCATCGTTCTTTAAAGATTGTTGATGATTTTGGTTATACCCTAACTCAATCAGGTAAAGCTTTTAAGCAATCACAGCTTGAAAAGCTTAATGGTGATATAGGTGACTTTGAAGAACAACTTCAAGAGCTGTATGGTGAAATTGCTTCGGCGAAAAAGGCTCATAATATAACTCTTAAAGCCGAACTAGAGACCAAAAAAAAATTACTTGATGAAGGTTTGCGTCAAGCACAGTCAAAAATTTATGAGCACCAAAAGCTTTCAAGTCATTCTGTGCTGATAAAAGAGAGCGAATTTGAATCAAGGCTCATGACGCTGATAAAGCTCGCTCGAAATTCGATTATGTACCTTTCACTAGCAATTCATGTAGAAGAGAAAAATAAGCCAGATAATGGTGCAGTGATGATGCCTATCGAAGTACCTTTGAAGTAGAGCATTGTATCCTATAAATATTTTTTTAGGAAAGTATGGCTGAATCATTTCTTGAATCGCCATCGACTCAGTAGACACATGTGAGCTTTTTTTCACAACTTATCCTAAGCCACTTTTGCCCAAATCCTAATCAGTAATACATCCACTATCCTCATAGTGACTTTTAAATAGGAGGTCACTATGAAACCAGAACTAAATCACAATGCTACTAGTGTGAAACGTCCTTTCAAGCTTGAAGAGATTTGGCGTATTCGCACTCGAATTGAAATTCAAAATAACTTGATGCAATTAGCTTTACTTAATTTGGCTATAGATAGCAAGCTAAGATCATGTGACTTACTCTCTTTAAAAGTTCGAGACGTCACTACTCTCGATCAAGTATTTGAAAGGGTTCAATTAACGCAGAAGAAAACTGGGATCGAAGTTCAATTTGAGATAACTCCGAGAACACAACAAAGTATTATCCATTGGATTCAAGAAGTTAAATTGCAACCCAGTGATTATTTGTTTCGGAGTATACGCCGCTCCAATCAACCAATAAGCTATTCATATTACAGGTCTATCATCAGGAGCTGGGCTGAGCAATTAGGACTTGATTGCAAATTTGGACAGCATGATGTGCATGAACATCATTATCAGGACTGATTCCGATGTAAATCGCTTTGTAGGGCCAC
>NZ_JBEONZ010000044.1:0-19915 GCF_040308705.1 Pseudoalteromonas sp. 19-MNA-CIBAN-0066 | reverse complement strand
ATTCGAACCCTCGATAGAGCTACAAACTCTATACTCCCTTAGCAGGGGAGCTCCTTCGGCCACTCGGACACCTCTCCGTCTTGTGGGGCGTATAATAAAGAGTTCAGAAAATATGTCAAACACTTTTCTACCAAATGTGCCTATATGGTTATAGATTGTGCATCTAGTTAGTTTTAATGTGTAGTTAGTTTAAAATTCAAACAACTTTTAACTTTTTTCTGGTGGGTTAACGCCTAACACAGGCACTAAATCATCATTTAACTCTGCAAGATACTGCTCTTGATAACCTAACTTTTGAAACTCTGCAATACAGGCTCGGTAATAGGCTTGTCTTGCATCTTCGGTTTCGCAGTTATTGATTGGGTTTTCAATATGTTTATTTTTCATATTATAATTTATAAATCCATTTAATCTTTTTATTTAGAGCCTTAAATCAATTCTCTAAATTTCCGTCGTAGTGTAGCGAATAACTTTACACAAATGCAACAGTGCGTTTAAAAAACACTCAGATTAAAAAGTTATAACCCAGACACAAAAACGCCGCATTTAAGCGGCGCTTTATTACTTTACATTATTAAGCTTAGTCGGCTTGCGGGCGCATATGCGGGAACAAAATAACGTCTTTAATGGTTGGCGAATCAGTAAACAACATTACTAAACGGTCAATACCAATACCTTCACCTGCAGTTGGCGGTAAGCCATACTCTAGTGCGCGTATGTAGTCTTCATCGTAATGCATTGCTTCATCATCACCTGCGTCTTTCTCTTCAACTTGACGAGTAAAGCGCTCTGCTTGGTCTTGTGCATCGTTAAGCTCCGAGAAACCATTAGCCAGCTCACGTCCGCCAACAAAAAACTCAAAGCGGTCTGTAACAAATGAGTTTTCGTCGTTACGACGTGCAAGTGGTGATACTTCCCATGGGTAGCCGGTAATAAACGTAGGTTGAATAAGCATGTGCTCTGCTGTTTCTTCAAATATTTCACACAAAAATTTACCTGGGCCCCAAACACAGTTTTCAGGAATTTTAACGTGTACTTGCTTAGCGTACGCTTTTAATTGTTCAAAATGGTTTTCTGGGTCGTTAAATACTGCCGCATCAAACTCAGGGTTATATTTTAAAATAGCGTCGCTCATGCTTAAGCGCGTAAACGGTTGGCCAAAGTCGTACTCAACTGAGTCAATTACTTCGCCGTTTTCGTCTTTAGTTGTGTTAACCACAACTGCACTACCAAGTACGTTTTCTGCAACTGTACGTAGCATGTCTTCGGTAATGTTCATCAGATCGATGTAATCAGCGTATGCTTGGTAAAATTCAATCATAGTGAATTCTGGATTATGACGCGTAGATAATCCTTCGTTACGAAAGTTACGGTTAATTTCGAATACGCGATCAAAACCACCTACCACTAAACGCTTTAAGTACAACTCTGGCGCTATACGTAGGTACATGTCTATATCAAGTGCATTATGGTGCGTTACAAACGGACGCGCCGATGCACCGCCAGGAATAACCTGTAGCATGGGTGTTTCTACTTCCATAAAGTCACGGTCTGCTAAAAAGCGACGAATGCCTTCAACTACTTGTGAGCGAATGCGGAATGTTTCACGCGTTGCTTCGTTAGTAATTAAATCAACGTAACGTTGGCGGTACTTAGTTTCTTGATCTGATAAGCCATGGAATTTTTCAGGCAACGGACGAAGTGACTTAGTTAAGAGTTGGTACTCTGTCATCTCTACGTATAAATCGCCTTTACCCGATTTATTAAGCGCGCCTTTAACACCAATAATATCGCCAGTATCTAGTTGGCCATATTTTTCTTTTAAATCTTTTTGCACATCTTTAGACGCATATGATTGTACGCGGCCTTTCATGTCTTGAATTACAAAAAAAGGTCCGCGCTTTGCTAAAATACGTCCAGCAATAGACACTACTTGTTGTAACTCTACTAATTCTTCTTTGCTCTTATCACCAAACTGGGCTTGCAAATCTGCCGTGTAATGCTCACGACGGAATTGGTTTGGATGACCGTTGGCTGGGCAATTTTGGCGTATAGCATCTAATTTGCCACGACGCTCAGCGATTAACTTGTTTTCGTCTTGGATTTGATCAGTCATTTTTTTAGCTCTTTATTAGCTTGGTGGTTATAAACCAGATTTTAAGCTGGCTTCTATAAATTTGTCTAAGTTGCCGTCAAGTACCGATTGGGTATTACGGCTTTCAACGCCTGTACGTAAATCTTTAATGCGAGCGTCATCGAGTACGTATGAACGAATTTGACTGCCCCAACCAATGTCCGACTTTGAGTCTTCTTGGGTTTGTTTTTCAGCATTTTGTTGTTGTAACTCTAGCTCAAACAGTTTTGCTTTTAACTGTTTCATTGCTTGGGCTTTATTTTTATGTTGTGAGCGCTCATTTTGGCACTGCACTACGGTATTTGTTGGTACGTGCGTAATACGAACCGCTGATTCAGTGGTGTTAACGTGCTGACCACCTGCGCCCGAGGCACGGTAAACGTCAATACGTAAGTCAGACGGGTTCATATCAATTTCAATATTGTCGTCAACTTCTGGGTAAACAAATGCAGAGGCAAACGAAGTATGACGACGACCACTTGAGTCAAACGGGCTTTTTCGCACTAAACGATGCACGCCAGTTTCGGTACGTAACCAACCATACGCGTATTCGCCAACAAAGCGAACTGTTGCGCCTTTAATTCCTGCAACATCGCCGCCAGTAGCTTCCACTAATTCAACTTTAAAGCCTTTAGCTTCGCCCCAGCGTAAATACATGCGCAGCAAAATATTACACCAGTCTTGTGCTTCAGTGCCGCCAGAACCAGATTGTAAATCAAGGTAAGCGTCGTTTGAGTCATGAGGACCGCTAAACATACGACGAAACTCTAACGCTTCTAGTTGCTCGTTCAAGTCTGCTAGTTCGCTTTGTGCTTCATCAAAGGTTTCTTGATCTTCGGCTTCTACAGCAAGCTCAAGTAAGCCTTCAACGTCGTCAGTACCCGTCACTAAAGTATCGATAGTTTCAACAACAGCTTCTAATGCCGACTTTTCACGGCCGAGAGCTTGTGCGCGTTCAGGTTCATTCCATACGGCTGAGTCTTCAAGTTCGGCGTTAACTTCTTCTAAGCGTTCTTGTTTAAGAGCATAGTCAAAGGTACCCCCGAAGCAACTCAGTACGTTCGCGAATTTCCTTGATTTGGTTAATCACAGGATTCACTTCAAACATGGTCATTACTCCAAAATGGCTAGGTTATTACGCTCCTTAAAAAGGAATTAACGCAATATATTATCGTCAAATGATAAAAACGCCCGATTTTAACAAAAAACCGTGCGCTTTATTAGCACTTTATGCGATCTATTCTAGATATTTTTTAGCTGGCTTTTTCTAGCTCTCGGATAATTAATTGCAGGGTGAACTTGCCTCTAAACTCATTTATATCGAGCTGATACGCTGCTTTAACAAATTGTGCGTTGTTATCTGGCCATTCTTTTAAATCAATGCCAAAAGCTATGGCATCAACTAAGCGGCCTGATTGATGTTTTAATACCAGTTTTAAATGCTTTTCGCCCACTATACGCTGCTGAATTAACTCAAATGTGTGCTCAAATACCGGTTCAGGAAATTGCTGCCCCCAAGGGCCCGCTTGTTTTAATTGCTGGGCAAAATCCATGGTAAAACACTCATTTGGCAACTCGCCATCGGTAAATACAATGCAGCGTTTACTTTCTTCACTAAGCTGGGCGCTAACGGCAGTATCAAAGGCGTGTTTAAATTCGCTAAATTGCTGCTCGTTAATACTTAAACCGGCCGCCATGGCATGGCCACCAAACTTACTAATTAAGTGCGGATCGGCCGTACTTAGCCCTTCGAGTAAATCGCGTATGTGCAGCCCTTCAATTGAGCGACATGACCCTTTTATCTCACCGTTTTCGCCACCCGCAAATATAACTGTTGGGCGGTGGTATTTTTCTTTTAAACGCCCGGCTAAAATACCGATAACACCTTGGTGCCAATCCTCTTGGTATAAACAAATAGCGTCGGGAATATTGTCATCATTAAACGCTAACTTATCAAGCACAGCTTGCGCTTCATGCTGCATGCCTTGCTCTATTTCGCGGCGTGCAAAGTTTAAGCTATCTAGCTCACTGGCAATACGCCTAGCTTGATTTATATCGGTACTGAGTAAGCAGGCTATGCCTAAACTCATGTCATCTAAACGCCCTGCGGCATTTAAGCGCGGAGCAAGCGAAAAACCAAAGTCGCTGGCACTCAATCTTGAGGCATTACGATTAGCAACCTCAATGAGGGCAGTAATGCCTGGGCGAGTTTTACCACTGCGAATACGCGCTAGTCCTTGGTGCACCAATGTCCGGTTATTGGCATCAAGCGCCACTACATCGGCTACAGTACCAAGCGCAACTATGTCGAGCAGGTCGGCTAAGTTAGGCATAGGCTGCTGCGCAAAATGATTTTGCTCACGCAGTGTGCTTCTAAGGGCAATAAGTAAGTAAAAAGCCACACCAACACCTGCAATCGATTTAGACGGAAAGCTGCAGTCGTGCCTGTTCGGGTTTACTATGGCATCGGCATTAGGGAGTGTTTCGCCCTGTAGGTGATGGTCGGTAACCAGTACTTTAATATTGGCGGCTTTTACAATATCAATACCTGCAATACAGGAAATACCGTTATCGACTGTAATTACTAAATCGGGTTTAAGCTGTACTATTTGCGCAGCTAACGCCGGGCTTAAACCATAACCTAAGCTAAACCGATCAGGTACTAAGTAATCTAAATGAGCAAAGCCAAACATGGCCAAGCCTTGCATTAATGTAGCGGTACTGGTTGCACCATCAGCATCAAAATCGCCAACAATTAAAATATGGCTTTGGGCATGTAGCGCCTCAATTAACAAGTCGCAGGCTTTGTCCATATCTTTAAATAACTTAAAGTCGTGTAATGTGGCGGCGCTGTTATTTAGCTCATCGGCATGGGAAACATTTCGCGTGGCATAAATTTGCTTAATTACAGGGTGTAAATGACTCGGTAAATGTGAATCATCGACGTTTTCGCGCGTTTGGATCGTTTTTTTCATGCAGATTTTTAACTTATTTGGTTTATCATAAATATACAAAAAAAGGCCTTTCGGCCTTTTTTTATGCGCACCGTAAATTTAATTACTATGGGGCTTTACTAGCGTTAAGCGCAGCGCTTAATGCGGCAGCTGGCTGATAACCTGGGATCATGGTGCCATCTTCTAAAATAATAGCAGGTGTACCGGTAACACCAAAGCTTTGACCTAGCTGATAATGCTCAGCAACTGGCGCACTACAACCTTTAACTGCTGTAGTATTTGAGCCACTTTTAGCTTCGGTTAGTGCTTCTTGTTGATCTTTAGCACACCATACGTTCATTAAGTCATTATAACCTGAACCTTGTAGGCCACCGCGCGGAAACGCTAAATACTTAACGGTAATACCCGCTTCAAGTAAATCATCTAGCTCACGGTGTAATTTACGACAATAACCACAGCTAATGTCGGTAAATACGGTAATGCTATGTTTTTCGTTAGGTGCTTTGTACACTATCATCGAATCTTCGTATTCTTTTAACCCAGCTTGGCGTACGCCGTTTAGTGCTTTTTCGGTTAAATTACTACGATTATTTAAGTCTATAAGTGTCCCTTGCATTAAAAACTGTCCGTCTGGGCTTGCATAAAGCACACCTTGATTAGTGATCAGTTCTTTTAAACCCGCTACTGGGGTTGGGTTTATTTGCTTAACGGTAACGCCAAGCGCGGCAAATTTAATAACAATAGGATCATTAGCGTTAGGGGCTACAGCCACATCATTCGCTACGGCACTTAAACTAGTGCATAACATGGCACCTGCTAACATTAATTTTTTCATAATTCTTCTCTATTTTTATAAATACATATCAATTGACCGGCTTAGTGATAATAAATTTCATATTAAGCACGTGGATGATGCTGCGCATGTACCGATTTTAATCGCTCATTTGCAACATGCGTATATATTTGGGTGGTTGATAAATCACTGTGTCCTAACATCATTTGAACCACACGTAAGTCTGCCCCATGATTTAATAAGTGGGTTGCAAATGCATGGCGCAATGTATGCGGTGACAATGACGACTCAATTGATGCCAAAATAGCATAGTGCTTCACTCTATGCCAAAAAGTTTGTCGGGTCATGCCAACCCCTCGCTTTGAGGGAAACACAAAGTCGGTGGCGTGTTTAATCATTTGCGCCCGTCCCACCTTTAAAAACTGCTCAAGCCAATACATGGCCTCTTCGCCCAGTGGCACTAAACGTTCTTTATTCCCCTTACCTTTTACAAACACTACAGCTTGGCGCAAATTAATTTGTTCAATCCGCAGCCCTACAAGCTCACTAACCCGCAAACCTGTTGCATATAGTAACTCAAGCATGGCTTTATCGCGCAGCCCCATTGGCTCATCGGTATTGGGAGCGCTCAGTAGCGCCTCTACTTCAGCCTCCGAAAGCGTTTTAGGCAAAGACTGTCCTGCTTTAGGTTGCGCAATATTGAGCATTGGCGAGTCGCTAATTAACTTTTCGCGCACAAAGTACTGATAAAAACGCTTAAGCGCACTAATACTACGCGCAGTACTACGCGGCTTTAAGCCTAGATCAACTCTATGGGCTAAATAGCTTTCAACGTCTAGGCCGGTTACAGTCATTAAATTTTTGCCTTTTAAAAACTGGCAAAACTTATCTAAATCGCTGCGATACGCCGATAGTGTATTTTCACTCACCCCTTGCTCTAAATACAAACAATCTAAAAAGGTTTCTAGGTAATCGTTATTGCTTTTTGGTGCCGTGCTTGGTTCTGAAAAGTCGTCAGCTAGCGTTGTCACTTTTGTGCTCTCATTTTTGTTATAGCCATTGCCTAAGGTATCAATTAAAAACACCTTACGGTAAACTTGAGCTTATCATATCAGGCAATTACACAGTGATAAATACGATGCAAATTGGTTTATTTTTTGGCTCTACTACCTGCTACACCGAAATGGCAGCAGAAAAAATTCGTGACATTATTGGTGCCGATATCGTTACCTTGCATAATATTAAAGACGAACCACTAAAAAATGCAGAGCAATACGATTTCATTATTTTTGGCATTTCAACCTGGGATTTTGGTGAAATACAAGAAGACTGGGAGTCAAAGTGGGACGACATAGCAGACGTAAACTTAAATGGTAAAACCATCGCGTTATTTGGCATGGGTGATCAACAAGGTTACGGCCAGTGGTTTCAAGATGCGCTTGGCATGCTACACGACGAAATAAGTCCGCAAACATTTACCCAGTTAGGTTTTTGGCCAAACGACAATAGTTACGAGTTTGAAGCATCTAAAGCACTCACCGAAGACGGTACACACTTTGTTGGTTTAGCCCTTGATGAAGACAGCCAGTACGAGCTAAGCGACGAGCGTATTGCCACTTGGGTTGAACAGGTAATGACCGAGTACAGCGAAACCCTGTAATACTGTTTATTATTGTTGTACTTGTAAAGCGCAGCCACACTGCGCTTTAATTTTATTGGCTAACTACTCTACTCTTAGCCAATATTGGTTACGATAAAAAAAGCCAATATAACCACGCACTTCTAATTTTTCACCAGCATCTTGAGTCGTTAAGCGTACTGTATAGCTTTTACCGTTATTTGGGTCGAGTATTTGACCGTCTTCCCAACTACCATCACCGCTATCTATCACATTATCAATAATGGTCATGCCTAATATGGGCTGATCTTTTTTATCGCCCGAGCACTGCGAGCACACTGCATTTTGCTTATCTTTATTTAATAATGTTTCAATGGTGCCGCTTAAAACCCCGTTATTTTCAACAATACGGACATACGACTTAGCTTCATTAGTGTCTTCATCAATGGTTTTCCAAAGCCCAACAGGCGTCATACTGGCAAGTACGCTCTGCGTTGTAAAAAATGTAGCGGCTAAGGCGCTTAATAATACTGATTTAGTTCGTTTTTTCATTATAAGTTACCTGTATACATATAAACTCATCATACCAGCACTGTTTACCACATTACATCTTCAAATAAAATGCTTTGCATAGCGTAATATAATCTTCGCTATAGTTGTTTTCATTATCTTTTATACACAAAGCTGATTCCACAATGCTCTGGTTTATATAGCTAAAGGTCATTAGGTTTCGGCTAATCGCTTTATTTGGCGTCGCCTTTACTTGGCAATGAGTATTTAAAAAAAGCCCGTTTTGAGTAGCAAGTTCAATAAACACCGCAGCCTCTGTAGTGGGTAAAATTAAGCTAAAGGTTGAGCCTGCATGACTGAGCTTTTTAAAAGCACTAATTAGCTCAGCAAAACTTAAACCATCTGTATGGCGCGCAATATTACGCGCCTCATTATTACCTTTTAAACTGTGATTAAAATACGGCGGATTGGCTATCACTACATCAAACGGCTGCGCGCTGTTAAAAGTTTGAATGCTTTGCTGGTGCACCTCTATATTTGGCCACGGGCTAGCGGCAATATTTTGCAACGCTTGTTGGTAAGCATTTTTATCAACTTCTACCGCCGTTATAGTTAACTGGGGGCTGCGCTGTTTGCACATAAGCGCCAGCAATCCCGTGCCTGTACCTATATCGAGCAAGCTGTTGGCATTACTTAAATTAGCCCATGCTCCAAGCAAAATACCATCGGTTGATACCTTCATTGCACACTGTTCGTGCGCAACTTTAAATTGTTTAAATGCAAAACCAGACATTTTTTCACCTTTTCATTCACCAAGCAGGCGTAACCGAGTATAATTAGTGCCATTGTCCTTTATTTTTGACACTCTATGCAATTTTCTGAATTTGATCTTGATAACAAGCTACTCGACGCCATTAATAAAATGGGTTACGAAACGCCAACCAGCATTCAACAACAAGCTATTCCTGAAGCACTTCAGGGGCGTGACATTTTAGCATCTGCGCCTACAGGTACAGGTAAAACAGCCGCCTTTTTAATTCCGGCTATTCAATATTTATTGGATTTTCCGCGTCGTGATCCTGGTTTTGCGCGCGTATTAGTAATGACGCCAACTCGTGAGCTAGCTTATCAAATTCATGAACAATGCGAACTACTTGCTAAACGTACTAACCTTAAAATTGGGGTAGTAACAGGCGGTATTAACTATGGTACGCATAAAGAGATTTTTGAAAAAAATAATGACATTTTAATCGCCACCCCAGGGCGTTTAATGGAATATTTAGAAACCGAAAACTTTCATGCTGAACACGTAGAAATGCTTATTATTGATGAAGCCGACCGCATGCTAGACATGGGCTTTAAAAAAGAAATGAGCCGTATTTGTGATGAAGCTAAAAATCGTCGTCAGTGCTTTTTATTTTCAGCAACCCTTGAAGGCGACAGTGTTGAAAGATTTGCTGAAACAACGCTAAACGATCCAGCATTGCTTGAAGCTGAATCGTCACGCAAAGAAAAGGCTAAAATTCACCAGTGGGTACATTTAGCCGACGACTATCATCATAAACTTGAGCTGTTAGTTAATACCCTTAATGGCCCAGACGTAACTAAAGCCATAGTGTTTGTTAAAACCCGTGAGCGTCTTGAAACGCTAATTGGTGAACTAACAACTAACGACGTTAAAGCAGCCTGGTTACGCGGCGAAATGCCGCAAGACAAACGCATGAAAGCGATGGAAAACTTCCATAGCGGCAAAACCCGTATATTAGTTGCTACCGATGTAGCGGCGCGCGGTATCGACGTGGCTGATATTAGCCATGTAATAAACTTTGACCTACCACGCACAGCCGATATATACGTACACCGTATTGGCCGTACGGGCCGCGCTGGTAAAAAAGGCATCGCTATTTCACTGGTTGAAGCGCACGATATTGGCATTCTTTATAAAATAGAGCGCTATATTGAGCAAAAACTTAAACGTCGTGTTATTAAAGGATTAGAGCCAAAGCATAAAGAAGCTAAGCCGCCGGCTAAAAAGCGTAAAGATCCGGTTAAAATGAAAGCGAAGAAAAAAGCTAAGGTTAAAAAGAAAAAGTAACTTAAGCGCATACTATAAGTAGTATTATATTAGCCGACAAAAATGTCGGCTTTTTAATGCCTGCTCCTCCATAACTGCATGGTTTAGGGCTATGTAATCTCTACTTAGTTTTATGTAACAATTGCCCACCTGAATTCCCACTTAATAAAATAGCCTTTATTTTCAGTATATTAAATATGGAACGATAATTGTAACTATCATGGTAACTCTGCCTAATTTGGCTACCCGATTAATTGCAATGTAAGGATATGATTATGAGCCGTTTAAAATTAACTATCGCTTTAGTATCATTTTGTTGTTTGTTTTTATTAGCATGCGCTACAAAAGTGAGTGCTACAACAAATATGGTTGTCGTTAGCAGCCTAGCAACCCAACCTAACTTACAGCAATCGATTACCCACACTTTGCGTACCAACCCCAATTTAGCGCTAAGCGATATTCGCGTACAAGTTAAAAATGGCGAAGTAGATTTATACGGTAAAGCGCAAACAGGTTTTGAGCGTGCGTTGGCACAAAAGTTTTTAGAAAATATGGATGGCGTAAAAATCATTCGTAACAAAATTGATATTATTTAAGTTTTACTTAAATAACTTACATAAAAAATGCCGCTTATTGCAAAATAAGCGGCATTTTTTTCAGTGCTCATATATTCAGTAATCAAGCCCAAGCTTAGTAATAAGCCAAACAGGCTAACTACTTTTTAAGCTATGAGCTCTATTTAGCTCTTTGGCGATTACTCGCTACCTTTGGTTTTGTATTGGCCTTATGAAATTGGCTAAAACCAGTATGGCGCGTTAATGCTGGGCGCCCACCTCGACTACTTCCTTTTGCAGCTCTTTCGTCGCGCCCTTCTTCTGGCACTAAGCAATTTGGCGCTTTACCTATTAGGTTAGCTTTACCCATTTTGCGCAGTGCTTCGCGGATCATTGGCCAGCCCGCAGGATCGTGATAGCGTAAAATTGCTTTATGTAAACGACGCTGGCGCGCACCTTTCGGCACAGGTACTACTTCGGTATTATTTTTAATATTACGCAGTGAGTTCATCTCGGTATGATAAATAGTGGTCGCATTTGCCATTGGAGATGGGTAAAAATTTTGTACCTGATCAAGTTTAAAGTCGTTCGACTTAAGCCACAAAGCCATGTTTACCATGTCTTCGTCTTTAGTACCTGGGTGCGCCGAAATAAAGTATGGGATTAAATACTGTTTTTTACCCGCTTCTTTTGAGTACTTATCAAATAACGCTTTAAACTGATCGTAAGCTCCCATACCTGGCTTCATCATTTTTGATAATGGTCCATCTTCGGTATGCTCTGGCGCTATTTTTAAATATCCACCTACATGGTGAGTAACTAATTCTTTAACGTAACGTGGATCTTGCACGGCTAAATCGTAGCGTACACCCGAGGCGATTAATATTTTTTTAATGCCTTTAACTTCACGGGCTTTTTTATACAGCTCAATTGTTGGCGTATGATCGGTATCCATATGCTTACATATTTCAGGGTATACACACGATAAACGTCTACAGGTACTTTCTGCTTTTTTGCTAGTACAACCCAATTTATACATGTTGGCTGTTGGGCCACCTAAGTCAGAAATAACCCCGGTAAACCCGGGTACTTTATCTCTAATTTGCTCAATTTCTTCAATTATTGATTCTTGCGAACGGCTTTGAATAATCCGCCCTTCATGTTCGGTAATCGAACAGAAACTGCAACCACCAAAACAGCCTCGCATAATATTAACTGACGTTTTAATCATGTCGTAGGCAGGTATTTTTGCATCCCCGTAGCTAGGATGAGGAATACGTTGATACGGCAAACCAAATACAGCGTCCATTTCATGTGTTTCTAGTGGATATGCTGGCGGATTAACCCAAATAGAACGATCGCCGTGGCGCTGAAAAATAGCACGAGCACAACCTGGGTTAGTTTCTTGGTGCACAATACGAGAAGCATGTGCATACAATGGCTTATTCACACTTACTTGCTCAAACGCAGGTAATTTAACGTAGGTTTTTTCCCATGGCTTAGGGCGCGCTGGCTGAATAGTAATAACCTTGGCGGCTTCGGCTTTTAAGTCTATACCTGCTTGTTTAAATTCTGATTTGCTACAGCCAACATCATCTGCGCCATACGGGTTTGGAATTGGATCAATTTTACCTATTTTATCAATAGCGGTAGAGTCACTGCCACGCCAGCCTGGTAACGGCTCTTTACGAATAACCGCAGTCCCTCGTACATCTTGAATGGTATCGGTACTTTCGCCCGCTGCAATACGATGAGCAACCTCAACCAGTGGGCGCTCCGCATTACCATATATTAAAATATCGGCTTTAGCGTCAAACAAAACACTACGACGCACTTTTTCTTGCCAATAATCGTAATGAGCAACACGGCGTAAACTTGCTTCAATACCACCTAAAATAAGTGGTACATCTTTATACGCTTCGCGGCAACGTTGTGAGTAAATGATTACCGCACGATCAGGGCGTTTACCACCAATGTTGTCTGGCGTGTAGGCATCATCATGGCGCATGCGTTTTTCAGCAGTATAACGGTTAATCATCGAGTCCATGTTGCCAGCGGTTACACCAAAAAATAAATTGGGTTTACCCAGCGCCATAAACGCTTCTTTAGAGTCCCATTCTGGCTGGGCAATAATACCCACTCTAAAACCTTGCGCCTCAAGTACTCGGCCAATTACTGCCATCCCAAAACTAGGATGATCTACATAAGCATCGCCACTAATAATAATTATATCGCAGCTATCCCAGCCAAGTGCATCCATTTCTTCGCGTGTAGTAGGTAAAAATGGTGCTGTGCCATAACACTCTGCCCAATACTTTGGGTATGAGAATAAGCCGCGCTTAGCTTTAAGTGTGCTCATAAAGTTGACCGTTTAATAACAAAAGGCGCAAATTATACCCTATACCAACCTACCTTGATAGAGCACTACTTTGCTGTGCCGCGTGGTTTTAAATTGAAGTTTCGTTATTTTTTAGCACTCATACACCTCTATTAACTATTACTTTTCATAGGTTGTGGCTAAGTATCTAGTTCAATTAAAAAATAGCTGCTATAAAATTAACCTCGAAAGTTAAGCACACCCGAGTTAATATGCTAGATTAATAATAAGTTACGAGTTTGTAACCTAATTTATCTGAGGTTTTTTATTAAAATATTAAAAACGTTAGTGCAATTTTTATTAATTTTACTCTTACTTTTTATCGTTATTGGCCTATTACTACCACAGAGCTATAACGTAACAAAGAGTATTAACATTAATGCTAATACGCACATAGTAAAACCCTTAATCACTGATTTTTCGCAGTGGCATAAATGGTCGCCTTGGAAGAAGCTAGATCCCTCAGTGGAACTTTCCTTAGGTGAGCCAAGCACAGGGGTTGGTGCTCATCAATCATGGCAAAGTAAATGGGGCGCAGGTGAAATGACCACCACAGCGTTAAGTGCAAACAAAATGGTGTTGAATATTTTATTTGCTCAAGAACACATTATTGCCGCTAAAGTAATATTTACGCAAAATGCAAAAACGGTCACGGTTACTTTTCAAATTACGGGGCAAGCCACGCTGCCTTTAGTTTCTGGGTATGTGGCTGTGCTTAGTGAGCACATTTTAAGTAACGCAGTATCACTGGGGCTCAATAATTTAAAAACAGTAGCGCAGCTAAGTGATGCACAAACAATAATGGAAAATCATGGCAGTCAAAACCGCACAAGCAAGAATTAATCTCGCTAATACCATAGAGTCGTTACTGGGCTATCCTATTATTAAAGTAGGCAATAATGAGCAAAGTTATGGCCCCCAAGGCAAGGTTAAACCGCTATATCGCATTAATAGCGACAATACAGTTTTAGCTAGAGCACAAAAAAGACAAGACTTACTGCTCATTAAACAACAGCAAAATATAGAAACAATTTTAGCTATGGCAATGGATTTTTGTCCTGACGTAGCCAGTAGTAAACAACCCGATGCCGATTGGGTAGAACACTTTGTAGCACTATGTGGTGATACCTCAAATCAATCTATGCAGTCACTTTGGGCAAAAATACTCACCGGTGAAACGCTTAACCCGGGGACTTTCTCAATAAAAAGTTTGCAAACACTTAAGCATATGACCCAGCGCGAAGCTGACTCTCTACAAAAGTGTGTACCCCTCTCTGGTTATAATGAAAAAGACGATAGCCACTTTATTTTACTAGGGTTTTATAAAAAACCATCACTATTTGATTTGTTACGTAAGGGCAATAAAGTATCTTTAAATCTAGGAAAAACAGGGATTAGCTTTCCTGATATATTAACTTTAATGGATTTAAATTTACTATATCGAAAAGAGATTGAATCTGCGGTACTAAAAACTGGGCAAGAACTTACGTTATCGTTTTTATCACAAAAAGTAACGTTAAAAGCAAAAAATAGCGATTTAGTATTGAGTTATTATAAGTTTACGCAAACAGGTGATGAGCTATCTAAACTCATTAACTACCCGGTAAATAAAGTGTATAAGCAGTTACTTAATAGTGCACTTGAGAGTGAATTTGAACTAGCGTGGCATACTACTAAGTAGCAAAACCACGCTATATACTATTAATTAGCAGTGTAATTAAAAGTGTACTTGAATGCCCGCAAATGGACCCGATGCATCAATATTAGTGTTAATATCATCAACATCGTCTAGCTCTAATGTCATTGAGCGGTAACCTGCTTTAACAGCAACATCTATTGCTAGGTTATCAATAAATTCCCATGCAATACCCATTTGGTAATCTTGAACTTTGCTATCGTCTATTGCTAAAAAGCTGCCTTCAAAAAACACGCTTAACCCGGTAAAAGGTAAACCTGCTTCAGCACGGCCGTAAACTAATGGTACAAAGCCTGAAAATTCGACAGTTTCAGATTGCTTACTATCACTTGCATTATTTTGAGGGATATATTCTACACTTATTTCGCCATCAAACTGTTTAGCATTTATACCTAAATCGATAGAGATTAAGTCGTTATCAAAGATTTCGTAATAAAAAGTGTAATCTATGTGAGTTAAATCACTCACTGTATTAATATTCCGACCCTTTTCAAAACTCTGATCACCAAAGATAAACTGACTATTAAGCTCTGTAGCACCGGCCAGCTCAAGCTCTGTGTATCTTAATTTAATATTAGGTACTAATGGCACTGGATGCTCAAGTGCAGCGTAGTAGCTTACGAAGGTTTCATCGTCAAAATTAAAATCTTGTAGTGCATTTCCTTTATAAGAAAAGCTTCCTTCGTTATCCGCTTTCCAACCATCAACACCTACATACAAGCCTAGTAAGGTATCAGCTTGCGCTGCAGGTGCTAAACATGCCATTGAAAGGGCTGCTGCTAAACAATACTTTTTCATTTTCTATCCTTGGGTCAATAATTCGCTAAGTTCAATAAGAGCCGCGTTGGCTCTAGATATATAATTTGCCATAACCAGTGAATGATTTGCTACATAACCAAAACCATTCCCATTTAATATCATTGGGCTCCATACTGTTTCTTGAGTTGCCTCAAGCTCTCGTATAATTTGCTGCACACTTACGCGTGCATTCTTTTTCTCAAGCACATCGGCAAAGTCATATTCTACCGCTTGTAAGAAATGCAATAAAGCCCAAGTAGCACCGCGCGATTCATAAAATACATCATCAATGTCTAACCATGGCGTTTTAGCTTGCTGTTGTAATGGAGAAAAAGTGGCTTGTGTATTTGATGTATTACCCGCTAAATCAGTGTTTACTTTATCTTGGCCTACACTAGCGCTTAAACGCTGACTCAAGCTACCTAAACGCTTTTCAGCTTCTTTTAGCCAACTGCGCAAGTTATCGGCGCGAGCATAGAATTGACTGTCACGCTCATGGTCATTCGCTATTTGAGTACGATATACCAATAAGTAATCAATGCCTTTTTGGTACTCACCTTCAGCGCTTGGCCACGCCCACGCTTCAGAGCTAATATTAAACTGCGGCTGTGCTTTTTTTAGAGCTTCGTGTTCAGTTGATTGCGATTGCGAACGGCTAAAATCTTTACGCATAGAAAGGGCTAAATCACGCACCATTTCGAGTGCGCCATATTCCCACGCAGGCATATCGTCCATTATTATACTTGGCGGCAAAACATCATTTGATAAATAACCGCCTGGCTTTTCGAGTAACGTACTTGCTACCGTTATTAATGTTGATGTTGTTGTATAACCAATAACAAATTGCTCATTACGTTGCTGCGCTTGCTGCTTTGCTTTTTCTACCACATTAAAACGAGCAGGCTCCGTATTCCAATAAACAGCTATTGCGTAAAAAATAATTAGTAATATAGCTAATGCAGCAACTATTTTCCCTTTATGTTGTGACATTGATCCTCCTAATGATGAGTATGTTGTTTTGATGCTTGTGATTGTTCTGCTTGTGATGCAAGCGATACCACCTGAGCATTGGTAAATACACGGTTGCCATCACTAAAATATAGTGTGAGTTTGCGTTGTTGGCCTACTTTTAACGGTTCTTGTGGTTCAAAAATCATTAAATGATAGCCACCAGGCTTAAAATCGATTTGTTGATGGGCGTTAATTGTTAACGATTCAACTTTTTGCATTTTCATCATGCCATCTACGTGCGAGTGCTCATGAATTTCAACGCGACCTAAGCCATCAATAGTTGCTTTAGTCAACGTAGCCACAGTATCACTATGATTTATAATACTTAAATAACCTACACTTGAAGTTGTGGCAGGTAAAAACTCCCTTACTTGTGCATTACTAACCTTAATAATAGCAACATCCGCATCGTGATCATGCCCTGAATGTGCCATCGATGATGATGAAAAAAGACTTAAAACCGACACCAAAACAATTGAAATACACTGTTTAATCACCACTCTAATCCTTGTTAAAACATAATGCTAAGTATCAAATTTAACATAGTTCAGTTGCAATAGTCAGTTAATTTGGAGTTAAGATGCTACTTTTTTGTTATCAGCTACTAACCAGCAAAGTACCGCAATAAATAGTAACGGCCAAGCAATCATCAGCGATCCAAATAAAAATGCCAATACAGTTCCGACTAATGCAACTGCTGCTGCGCCAACTAATCCTATCGTTATTAGTATGCAACAGCTACAAAAATAATAATAGCCGCTAAAGCTCCTATTAGCTCAAGCCCAATCCAACTTGTATCTGCAATCCAAAGCGGTAATTGCCAAGTATCAAAGTGCATCGCAGAGACAACATCAGTAAAAAATAGTAAATAAACAATTATACATACGGCTAACGCTTTCATTTAGCTCTCCTTAATTCAATCTAAATGTAAATTAGCTTAAATTGCTTTTTCTTCTAGGCAGCAATGCGCAATAAAATAACCTAGTGCAATTGCAAACGGAAAACTCAAAAATAATAAAATAGTGACAAGTCGTGTTGACCACACAGGTAAATCTAATCGCTGCGCTAAACCACTGCACACACCAGATATTTTTTTATCAAGTGGATCTTTGTACCAACCACGTTTGCTGTTAAAACTATTCATAATTATCTCCTTAAGCACTCTGTTTTAAGTTAGTTTTTAAATCAGCTTTTAAGCGAGCTAATTCTGCATCTACTTGTTCGTTTTTCGCCAAAGCGTCTATTTGTGCAGCTATAGTATTTTCTGAATCAGTAAGCTCGTACGCTTCTACCTGTGCTTCAATACCTTCTACGCGCTGCTCTACTTTCTCAAATCGAGAGAGTGCATGTGCAACTTTTTCACTTTGTAATTGGCTATTTATTTGCCCCCTTGCAGCCACTATATTGTGCCGCTGTACTAACTGTGTTTGCTTGGCTTTAGCCTCGGCTATTTTTTGTTGCAAACGCTGACAATCCGCTGTCATTTTAGTTATTGATTGCTGCAGCGTTTCTAGTTGCAGCTGCTTTGCTACAACTGTGTTACTAATGGCTTGTTTTTCAAGTAAAGCTGATTTTGCTAAATCATCTCGACCTCTCTCTATTGCTAGTTCAGCTTTATCCTGCCAATATACTAAATTGTTATTTTTATTTTCAATTTGACGTTTAAGTGTTTTTTCTTCGCACAACAAAGCCGCTGTCGTAATGCGACACTCAGTAAGTGCATCTTGCATCTCGCTGATCATTAAATTAAGTAATTTTTCTGGATCTTCTGCCTTGTCTAATATCGACACGATATTTGCTTGAACAATATCGGTTACGCGATTAAATATTCCCATGAGATTCTCCTGTTAACTTTTTAAGTGATTACACAAATTAGATTCCAAGAGTTATGCCAAGTAATAATATAAACAGTAAAACACATTAAATTCAGCAACTTAAACTTATAATTTATAAATTAAAGTTACTTTTAACTGAATATGATTAAGTGTAATTAGCCAATAAACTAAACTTTTGACTATTTTTTAGGATCAAAAAAGCCATCCGAAGATGGCTGTATTTATTCATTTATTAAATTATTCACTTAGCTGATTATTTAGGTACAAAACTCAAAGCTTTATCCATTACCGATAAGTCGGCTTGTTTTCCATGGCCATTTTCAGACAGATGACGCCTAAATCCACGGGCACCAGGCTGCCCCTGAAAAATCCCCAGCATATGACGAGCAACATGCCAAAAGTTAGCTCCTAAGCGCATTTCGTCTTCAATATAACTATACATAGAGCGCACGACTTCATGACGAGATTGCGTGTTAGCGATATCACCATAAATCTTTTCGTCCACTTCATTGAGTATAAATGGGTTGCTATACGCTTCTCTACCAATCATCACACCATCAATATGCTGTAAATGCTCTAAACTTTGTTCAATTGTTTTAACGCCACCATTAAGACTTAAATCGAGTTGTGGATAATCTTTTTTCAACTTATAAACACGTGGATAATCAAGCGGCGGTACCTCACGGTTTTCTTTAGGGCTTAACCCCTTTAACCAAGCTTTACGAGCATGAATAATAAAATCATCACAACCAACATTATGCGACGCTTCTATAAGTGCACACAAAAACTCATACGAGTCTTGCTCATCAATACCAATGCGCGTTTTAACCGTAACAGGTATATTTACTTCTGCTTTCATTGCCGCCACACAGTCAGCAACTAATTGCGGCTCACCCATTAAACAAGCACCGAAACGACCATTCTGCACGCGATCTGACGGGCAACCTACGTTTAAGTTAATTTCGTCATAACCACGCTCACCCGCAAGCTTTGCACATTGTGCAAGAGCCTGTGGATCAGAGCCACCCAGCTGCAATGCAACGGGCCCTTCGTGTTGATTAAAGTGTAGGTAGTCGCCTCGGCCAAACAAAATAGCACCCGTGGTGATCATTTCCGTGTACAACACTGTATGCTTAGTCATTTTACGATGAAAAGTACGACAATGGCGATCAGTCCAATCCAACATGGGTGCTACAGAAAAGCGTCTATCGAGTGGTTTCATTGGTACACCGTGCTATATAAGTTTAAGTACATTTCGTTCAATTTAAATATCTCTTTTTTGCTTATTTACACACATTTAGATCTATTATTAATAAATAACTACACCGTAGGGAACAATCAAAAGGGGTGTTTTAGAATATAAAATCAGGCGTATCTGCGCTAAATTCAAACATTATTATATCAGAATAAGCAAAAAATATAGATACCATTTATATTGAAAACGTCAGCGTTCAAAGTTCAGCCACCCACATTTCACTTTCCTGCAGACGTAAAAAAGCCCGACTATTTCTAGTCGGGCTTTCTACAATTTGGAGCCTGGCAATGTCCTACTTTCACATAG
>NZ_JBEONZ010000043.1:0-20154 GCF_040308705.1 Pseudoalteromonas sp. 19-MNA-CIBAN-0066 | reverse complement strand
ATGAACCGCCCATTGCGGACCCGCATGATGGGTGGTGTGGGGGCTGGAGGTTAGAGACCTCCGGCTACCCGATTATATATTTTTGATGCCTGACATTTCTGCAATGAAAATATTTAATTTATTTTGCAGTTCTTTATATGAATCTAATGAAGCATCATAAGCTTCATAATTATCTATTGCGTCATGATCTACTGCCTCAGATATTTTTTTATTTTGTGCTTTGCAAGACTCAAGGCTATCAATTAATTCTTTATCCATTAATGTACGATATACATTTAATACTTGCTCTTGGTTATTATTAAAATTTTCATAAACACCATCTTTGGGTTTACGAATGCTAGGTGACTCATTAATGTCTTGATTACGATAAAACTCAAGCTCAGAATAATATTCCGAAGCATGAATTACCAAAGAAAGAGAATGAGCCAAATTTAACAGAGCATCTTTATTAATATCCCAAATTCGATCTTTTCTTTGCTTTCTTGTTGAATCAAGATGGATTATCGTTGCAACAACTGTTGCAGCGGCAATTACAACATTAGTCATAAGAGCTAAGTCGAATTCAAACTTAAAAATTAGAAATCCTACTAATAAAACAAAAGCTCCTGAAATGGCCCCTAAGATAAATACAAGCACACACTCTCCTAAATATATAACAATTTAATGGTGCGCTCATCGCTGCCGACGCCACACTCATTTATCTACCTTATATAGTTTTAACAAATAACCTAAGGTATTACTATAGCTGAGTTTTCTATAACTTTAAGTAAAGTTAAATGAAACAAAATGCGCGTGACGCTCGTTTGCTTGAATATATGCGCGAACAACACAGTTAGCAAATCAATTAACTGTTGTATTAAGCCAACCTCAATGACCGCTTATCGCTCATAGCGGCCTGCCAGATGAAACCTAAGCCTAATAATTAAAACTCTCTGAACTGATGTGAATTACTTCAAATTAACTTACTAAAAACGTCTCTATCACCCGCTCTCTAAACCCGCCAAAGGCCTGTAAAAAGCTTGCCTCCTGAGGATCTGTTTGCAGCTGATTTGCTCCATTTTTGCCCCATGAAAATAATAAATCATCAACCTCAGTATTAACCTGATTATCTGGCTGAGGGTAGTTTGCTTTTTTATGAGTCTCTGTTCTAAAATATTCATTCGCTATGGCGTTATTTCTTATTAGTACACAAGTGTCGGGTAGCTCTTGGTCAATTCTATTTGCAAAAGTGCTTAGTGTTTCTTCGGCTAGGGTGAATAACCAAGCTTCTTGGTTGGGCGAGCTATTTACTCTTAATATACGGCCAAGCACCTGCCTAAAATAAAGCTCGGTTTTAACTCTACTCAAATGGCAGCATACCTGTAGCCTTGGTATGTCAGTACCTTCCGACACCATGCCAACGCTTACAATCCATTGCGTGTTGCTAAAGCGAAAATGACTGATTCTATCGGCGGCATCGCTTTCTTTGTAAGTAACTATGGTTGCTGATTGATGAAAAAGGTCGGTTAGTACAGTCACTATTTGCTCTGCATGCTCAACAGAAGAGGCAACAATTAACCCTGCGGCATTGCTATTCTGCTGCCTAATAGTGGCAAGTTTACTTACCCCTTGAGCAACAATGTAATTGATTACAGCTTCGTGCTTAATTAGATCTTGGTAGGAAATCGATGGATCTTTTAGCAAAGACTTTAATGAATTATAGGTTTTAGTTTCCTGTTTTGCTGTTGTTACCGAAATTTCTTCATTATCAATTAAAACAATTTTAGGATTGCGACAAACGCCATCATTTACGGCCTGTTGCAGCGAGTAAGTGTAATTGCACTGAATTTTATTATCAGGGTCGCTATAAGTTGCCAGCGCGATAGGGAGAAGGTCAGAGCGCCAAGGTGTGCCTGTTAAAGCTAACGTGAAAGCAGCCTGCTGTTGAATATTTTTAACAATATCTTGCCCCCATACATTGGCATCCTCAATGCTTGAACCAGCGCAATGGTGTATTTCATCAAACACCACTAACACGCGGTTGTTCTTTAATAGTTTCCAGTAGTCGTCATTAAAAAAGCGCATGTTTTGATAAGTATACGAGCAACCAACTGAGCCAATAATACCGTCAAAATTACAATTTAAACGTTTAGCAAACGTCTTTCTAATGCCATTTGCAACCTCACTAGAGGGTGAAAAACAAATCACAAAGTCTATTTGCTTTGTATCAAATAAATAAGCAGCAACTTCTGCCGCCAATACGCTTTTACCAGCCCCTGGTGTAGCTAAACAAAAAAAGTGTTTATGGTTTTGAGAGTAATGTTTTTTAACTACCGATAAGCAGGCAGTTTGCCAAGCCCTTAACATGGCTGTTTTTCTGTTATTTTATTACCCAGTAAAGTCTGCAAAGCATTTATTTTGCCAAGTAATTTAATCGATCTTTCCTTAGCCTGAGTGTGATGCAGTTGCAATTGTTCATGTAGTTTAGGGTAACGCGTAGTAAGGCGTTTGTACTCTTTAGCTTCTTCAAGCACGGTATTTAAATCAATTTCATATGTTAGTAAGTCTTTTTTAAGCTCTTCTTGGTACTCAGTAATTTCAAGATTTTCAGCTGTGGCGTTGGTAGAGTTATTGTTAGGAATATAAATTTTTTTTGCTCTACTTCCTCTAGAATTAGGCACAATTGCTAAATTTAAAAATAACTCCGTTTTTGAGTAAATAACTTCTTTAACTCCATTGTTTAATTTATTGGTTCGCTTTAATAGTCCTTTTTCAACATTACGAGTTAATTGACGGTATATAAACTTTCGGGTTTCCACCGCATCAGTAAACGCTGATTGTTCATGTAATAAAGCGTCTTTCGCTTGCGTTACAGTGAAGTTATCCATCTGTTTGATTACCAAAAGAAAATGTAAAAATACATTCATATTCGCTTTTTTACTCATTGCTAAACTTTACCACTCACCATAAACTTAGGATTCCTAAGTATACATGCTCATGTAAAAACTAGACAATCATTTAAATGTAAGAGTTACCAAGATGAAGCAACGGTGCAGGTTAAATCCTTTTTTACAGAGCGTCTTAAAGAGGCTCGAAAGCGAATGAAAATAAGCCAAAAAGAGTTAGGTATTAAAATGGGGATGGACCCAAGCTCTGCCAGTGGCAGAATGAACCATTACGAAACAGGTCGCCATATGCCCGACTTAACTACTTTAAAAAAGCTAGCGTCCGAGCTAAACGTTCCCGTAAATTACTTTTTTTGTGAATCAGAAGAAAGCGCAACTCTGGCATGTTTAATCGAAAAGCTTGATGACGAAGGTAAGCGTAAGCTCATTGAGTTGTTGGAAGAAAAAAATTGCTAATTTATTAAACTAATAAATTATTAGGTACCTACCAAAACTAAAGTGATTTAGTTACCAAAATAAAGGACTATAAAATAATGAAAAAAATTCTTACCTCACTATTTTTTCTGCTTGTGTTAACTGCATGCACAGATTCACCAGAAGAAAGAGCCAAGACAGTCTATTCAAAAACAATTTTGATGCTCAATCAGTTTAACGACGGCACTCTGGACTCAAAAAACCAAACAATACTTGGCGATAAAATAAAGTCTAATATTGATACATTAAATAACGATTATGTTGAGACAAATATTGTATTTGAAATGCTTAATTCTGGTTTCATAGGCCAGCACAACTTAAAGCAATTTAGAGCGAGACTAAAAGAATTAGAATTTGTCGAATCTGTTAAAGTTAATCCATACCTTCTTTTAGAAGCAAAGCTTAACGACATTAATCAAGCCGAGCCAAAGTTACATCTAAAAACACTTGGGGGACTTTTAAACGCGTATGCAGAAAGAAATGATCGAAAAAGTTTTAATCGTATTGCAAGCAAAGTTATTGGTGTTAATAAGGCAAAAGAATATATCTTACACCTACAGCTGAGCAATTTTAAAGACCAAGACGCTGTGCGCTTACTAAAAGAAAACAGCGACTACAAAACGTATAATGAAAAATTATCACTAGCAATAGCAGAGGGTTACCTTGTTAATGAGCTAACCATTCCAAATGAGTTGAGGCAACTTTTTGAAAATAAATTTTACGGAAAATACGGAACAAAAAAATTTACTAAATTATTTGCTAAATATAACCCAGCATTTAAAGCTGATTTATGTTCAGCAACGTTAGATGCCATAATAGAAGAAAAAGAAGATGCAACAACAACTAACGATAAGCCTTATCATTATGATGAAGCACTAGATTGTTATCTAACACACTTTGACGCAAATGATAAATTTCAAAAAGCTTATTTAACAATTATAGATAATATAAAAAACGAGCTTTCTCTTTACCATAAAACCGAACACGCAGCCGGCAGAGTTCATTCTAATCTAGAGCACATTAATGAGCTAGCATATAAACACCCAATAATCTTAGACATTTTTGATTTGAAAAAATTGAATCAAAGTGCGGCCTATGAGTTAATTAAAAGCAAAAATAAAAACATAAGCTACCACGAAGCTAATGAATTAATTGGCAAAATTTATTACTTAGCAGCTTTAGCCAAAAAAGAAGATAAAAATAATAAAAAATTAAACTCGAAGATATATGATTTACTCTATTTTGTACTACCAGAACGTAAACATATCACTAATTTTGGTAAGCAGAAGATTGCAGCCGCGCTTTATAAAGTTAATCAAACGTCATTAGCGATGAAGCTTGAGAAAGAATCTGGTTTTAATTCTAATCCTAGTTATATGGCAATGAATGATATGCATCACGAGGCATTAATAGAGTTGCTTAATACCAATGAAATAAAATCGTTCAGGAACTGGCTTAGACTCACTGAGAGCTATTTAGAAAAAGTTGACGAAGCTGATGAAATATATGTATCAAACTCTGTTAAGTTACTTGATAAAATAGTAAGTAATTTAACAGCCAATAACAGTTAATAATCAATTACGTACAACCGCTTAAAATAAATCATGCTCAACAACTAATTAAGTATGATTTATTTACTAAGCATGCAGCGATACCTAGTATTTTAAATTGACGCATATCTAAATACTTAAATACCAATTTATTATTAATTAACACTCAAAAAATCACGACCTTTGCGGTATGATAAGCTAATAATTTATATTGATATTCTTGCAAAGAGAGACCACATGGACGCTGCATCAAAAAAGCCTGCAACTAAAAAAGCCGCAAAAAAAACACAAGTCGGGTTTGAAGAATCCCTTTGGGATTCCGCGAATAAACTTCGCGGCAGTGTTGAATCAGCCGAATATAAGCACATTGTTTTAAGCTTAATCTTTCTTAAATTTATTAGTGATAAGTTTGAAGCGCGTAAAAAAGCCATTATTGCCGAGTACGGCGACGAATACATCGACATGGTCGACTTTTACGCGATGGATAACGTGTTTTATCTACCAGAAGACGCACGCTGGTCGTACATTCAAATCAACGCTAAGCAAGGCGATATAGCCGTTAAAATAGATACCGCACTGCACGCGGTTGAAAAAAACAATAAATCACTCGCCGGCGCATTGCCCGATAATTACTTTTCACGTTTAGGGCTTGATGCCAGTAAGCTCTCAGCGCTTATCGATACCATTAATAATATCGACACCATTGCCAACCAAAACGAAAAAACAGAAGAAGACTTAGTTGGCCGCGTGTACGAATACTTTTTAGGTAAATTTGCCGCCTCTGAAGGCAAAGGCGGGGGCGAGTTCTACATAATGTCATCTTCATTTTTTAGTAACGAATGCCACCTTCAAAAAGCGGCTTAAACTGTTACCCAAGTTATTTAAAATAAACAGTGTATCGCCTAGCTATCCATCCTTGAATAACATCTTCACCATCTGATATTTCAACCAGAAGCCAAACTCGATTGGATTTATCTACTACTTCTATCAAAGTACCAGTATCTAATTGCAAAATGATATCTGACTTCATTGAAGGAGATGCTCTCAAATTCACATCATTACCCGATACAACCCTTAAACCACTGAGCACTTCTCGTTCAAATCGACTCGAACCACTTCGAGCAAACTTTTTAACCTCAGATGGTTTTTCTATCAACCTCAATGTTTGTGCAAGCAGTTCCCTCTGGTCATAAATGTAATTTGATAACAAGTTGAGAAAGATCGTTAAAAATATGAACTTTAGATAATAAATTATTTTATTTTGGACATTGGTAGGCAGCTTTTCGAAATCGTTTTCTTGGGCTATATCTGAATATATATCGTCATCTAGTTCGTGAATATCTTTTCTATATTCTTGTTTTTTAAACGCTGTTTCTGCAAGTTTACCAAAGTGATTCAAAGGTGAATTATGAAGCTTAGCAATGGCTTCAAAAGCTTCAAGGTTGCAAAGCTGAGACGTTGCTTTAGCACTATCAATTAGTTTGCTAAAAGATTTACTGTGCTCAAATGCTTTAATGGATTGCTTGCTTAGTTCATCAAATCTCTGAAAAGATTTCATCCAACTAGATTGTTCAACAGCACGTAATAGCTGCTTATTGTGGTCAAAAATTTTTGTCCATTTTGGTTCATTAAATGAATTATTCAGTAGCTCTGCATTTTTAATTAGATTGCTATGTATACTCGAATTTTCAATAGCCAAACTTGTTTGGAAGCTAATATCTTCGAATCTTTTCAGGTTTTTCATCCATGCAGGTTCTTCTAAGCTCTTTAAAATACGGTTGCTATGCTCAGCTATTGCATTTGCTGCCGCTAACCACTTAGGTTCTTGAATTGTCATGGACTGGCTAAGTGCTTCCATTTGCTGTTGCATATTTGCAATAGCAGAACTTTGATGAGCAAAATTATTGAGTGCTTCGTGTTGCTTTTGCATCTTATTAATTTCATCCATCCAACTTGGATTAATCAATTTATTTAACTCGTCTTTACTCATTCAAATACATCTCCGCCATGTCATCTAATTTGGCTTTTATTTCTTTCCAGTTTGGCATTACTTGGGTTAATAAACGCCAGAATCGTTCGCTGTGATTGTGTTCAGCAATATGGCAAAGCTCATGTAGTACCACGTAATCAATGCATTCTTTGGGGGCTTTAACTAGGTGTGGGTTAAGCATTAAGTTACCTTTGGTAGAGCAGCTTCCCCATTGCTTTTTCATTGCCATAACTCGAAAAGAGGGAATGCCTGTTACCCATGTGGTCTTAGGAAGTAGTTCGGCTAGTCGCTCATGAAAAATGGCTTTTGCTTTATGCTGATACCATTTATCAATAAGTGGTTTAACTTCCACCTCCCGACTTTCTTGACTATCAGGGGCAGTATGTTTGCTTATTTCATGCTTTATCGTGACGTTTAATTTACCTCGACTGAGCTTCACACTCGGCACTTGTTCAGCATCAACAATTACCTTGAGTACATAGCGCTTACC
The DNA here is from genome assembly GCF_040308705.1 of Pseudoalteromonas sp. 19-MNA-CIBAN-0066. NCBI lineage: Bacteria > Pseudomonadati > Pseudomonadota > Gammaproteobacteria > Alteromonadales > Pseudoalteromonadaceae > Pseudoalteromonas > Pseudoalteromonas sp. 19-MNA-CIBAN-0066. The sequence continues at coordinate 12,765 of NZ_JBEONZ010000043.1, read as the reverse complement.
TAAATAAAATTGGGTTTCACCACTCACGTAACGCTTGTGCAATACCGTGTCTTTTTGTTTTGCAAAGTTATTAATACTCTGCCATATCCACCTTGCACGCTTGTGCATGGCATCGCTAATAGCATCTTCGCTCGCATCATGAGGCACAGTCGCAACAACACGCTGATCAGGGTGAACCTTAATAATGACCTTGCGAGCTACTTTTTTAGCGGTATCACTAGGCTGTGTTTTACGGATAACGTCATAGCAAATGGTGTCGTTACCATAAGTAAAAACACCGTGTTCGTTGGTTGTTGCGCTGCTTTCATCAGAATGAATAGCAGCAGCTACCGTTTTTTGTGTCACTTACATTAGCCTCTAGCTATGCCTAATCGGGTTATCTTTAACACTTCTTCAATCAGTTTTTGTGCGTTATCAAGGCCAAGCTCAGCAAACAGTATGGGTAATAACTTCATGTGAATAGCGTTTTCAATTTCCGCAGGGTTAATGGAATACTCAGCAACCGCGTCATTTACGACGGCATCAATATCAAAAGCAAGCGCTACCAATTTCTCATTATCCAATGCCTTTTCAGTTAAAAGCTCACTATCAAATAAATGTTTGAACAGGCCAAAATAGGCTTGGGCATGTTTGTTTAACTTGCCTGCGTCATCCATAAAGTCATTGGGAACATCAACGATTTTGCGGTCTTTTACTTCTTGCTCAAAGTCAGCGAACAATATGTACTGCTTAACTGGGGCATCAAACATGGCTTTGGCATCTTCAATGGCCTTTTTAAGCATCTTAGAAAAATATTCCTGCGCATAAGGATCATCTGCTAAGTCTTGCTCAATCATCTTGGTAATACGGCCAGTGATTTTATCTGTTTGGTTACGAGCCTCGTCATCGCTCATATCCTGTGGCTTAACGTCTTTGCCCAAGTTACCAACTAAATATGCACCATCAGGTTCTTTTACTTCAATACCCGCTATGTGTTTATCAAGCAAGCTTCGAATATCTTCAGCGTATTCATCATAGTTAATGGTTTCGTCGGCATCTTCACGTACTTGCTTACGTAAATCGACAAAGGCTTTTAAGTCTCGTTTGTATAGGTCGCGCTTGTTATCAAACGACTTATCTTCAAAGTAGGTGGCTGATTGCAGCGCTACTTTCATACAGTTTGAAAATGCCGTGAGTATTGAGTAAAAATCATCACGCTTTTTAAGGTTGGTGTCGGTAAGCTTACCACCAACCTCATGTACTTTTGGTGCTAATGCTTGGCGTAAAGCGGGGCCATCTTGTTTGTTTTTAACCCCATCGAATATCGCCCATAAATCGCTGTGTAACCCCGGAAGCTTTTTGTATTCCGTATCCATTCGGTTATATAAACCTTTTAGGTCATCTATATCAAAACCGCCTTGAGTGCGCTCAGCAAGGTCTTGGTACTTTTCTATGGTGGTATCAAGCTCTTTTAATATGCCTCGGTAGTCAATCAAGTAGCCAAACTGCTTTTTGCTATGCAAACGGTTTACGCGGGCAATGGCTTGAATCAGGTTGTGCTCTTTAAGGGGTTTATCAATATACAGTACGGTGTTCTTTGGCTCATCAAAGCCCGTTAGCAGTTTATCAACCACTATCATGATGTCGGGGCCGTCATCTCTGCCAAAGTCTTCAATAATTGCTTTGGTGTAGGCTTTTTCATCCATTTTATCAACATTGGCTTTCCACCAATTTTGTACAATGTCTTTACTTTCTTGATCAACTACATCATGCCCCTCACGCGTGTCAGGAGCCGACATTGCAACAACTGTTGTCACGGTGCCAATTTTATCTAATGCCTCTTTGTAGCGTATTGCAGATGCTTTAGAGTCACAAGCTAGCTGGCCTTTTAAACCTTGGTGCTTAAAATTTTGAAAGTGGTCGGCAATATCATAGGCAATTAACATAATGCGATCGGCAGTTTGATAAATCTGACCTTTTTGCGAAAACTTTCTTTTTAAATCAGTTTTTTGTTTGTCGCTCAGCTTACTGGTACTACGATCAAACCATGCATCAATGGCTTTGTCGTTAACGTTTAGCTCTGGTATACGCTCTTCATACAGCAGTGGGGTAACGGTTTTATCTTCAACCGCTTGTTGCATCGTATAAGAGTGAATAATTTTACCGAACTTGTTTTCGGTCTTATCGTCTTTTAATAGCGGCGTACCTGTAAAGGCGATAAAAGCAGCTTTAGGCAGGGTTTGCTGCATACGGATATTATTTTCACCGTTTTGGCTGCGGTGACCTTCATCCACTAATACAATAATATTAGGGCTATCGTTGTAACAGTCTTTGTGTTTTATTGCAGAGCCAAACTTATTAATGATCGAGAAAATAACCCGTTCGTTACCTTGACCAATTTGCTCGGCCAAACGCTTACCTGTGGTCGCCATAGCATCTTTTTTATCGCGGTCGGTCAGTACACCACCAGAAGCAAACGTACGGCTTAGCTGGTCTTCTAAATCCACTCGGTCAGTCACAATAATTACGCGGCACTGTGCTAGCTCTTCAAGCCATATAAGCGCCTTAGATAAAAACACCATAGTAAACGACTTACCACTGCCCGTAGTATGCCAAATAACGCCGCCTTCACGCGCACCCGTGTCATCAAATGTATTAATTCGCTCAATAAGTGCTTTTATACCAAACACCTGCTGGTATCGAGCTACAATCTTGCCTGCTTTTTTATCAAACAAAGTAAACAGGCGGGTCATATCCAGTAGGCGCTCAGGGCGTAATAAACTTACAATCAGTCTATCTTGGTCGGTTACCGTCAGCTCACCTGCGGCAATAAGCGACTGGTAATCATCTTTATCTTTTGCAGGGCGATGATTAAAGAGTGCATTTAATTGCTCACCACGCAGCGTATGGTTTTTGAGCCTGACAAATTCTGCTTCCGGTATATGCTCTTCTTTCCACTTTGCCCAAAACTTCTCAGGGGTGCCGCATGTTGCATACAAGCCCTCATGCCCGTTTATGGCTAACAATAACTGGCTGTACGCATATAAATGCGGTATTTCATCCTGTTTTTGGTTACGAATATGCTGAGAGATTGCTTCAAAGTTGGTCGATTTACCTTCTTTGTTTGAATCGGGGCGTTTCGCCTCAATCACAACTAATGGCAACCCATTTACAAAACACACAATGTCCGGTCTGCGGTTGCCCGTACCCTCGGCATTTTGTATTACTAATTCTTCGGTACAATGAAAGGCATTGTTATCAATATTATGCCAATCAATCAGCTTAATAGTGGGCGAGGCTTTTTTACCATCAATAAATTCAGTCACACTCACGCCATACATTAGCGCATCATAAATTTTCTCATTAGCCGCTTTTAAACCAAGGTTCATGGCTGGGTTTAGCTCATGCATCACTTTATCAATGGCCGCCTCAGATAATGTATGTTGCTTACCTGCAAACGAGAACGTTTGCTTTGCTAAGAAAGCACGCATTACAGGGAGTAAAACAACCTGATGAGTGCTCTTCTTTTCGCTTGCTAAGGTATTACCACGTAACGCCTCGCATTCACTTGGTGGAATGAAGATGTAACCTAGGTTGGATAAGAGAGTCAGTGCTGGTATTTTTGCACTGAATTCTTCCTGAAAGTTAACTGTCGTAGTCATTTCTAATCCTTTAGCACATTGTCAGCGTTTGAATCGCTTCAGCGCAAATAGATGCAAAGTCATCTGTTCGCCAATATCCACCTTGAAAGTATCGAGCACTTTCTTCCTTCCATACATCGACATTGTCTGTTGGAGTAAAATGCTCTTTATTATGCAAAGCAGTACACCCAAGCATATAACAGATTAGTTCGTGCTCATCAGGGCGACCTTGAATGTCATTTGACAAACTTGATATACCAAGACAGTTACCAATATCCTTCGCATCAATTCTTTTTTGTAGTATCGAAAAAGCTACTTCGGGCTGAATGCTATAAATTGCAATAGCCAGTATGGTAAGCACTTTATATCCAAAATTTGTATTGCTTTGAAGGTTATTTGATTGGGCTAGAGTTACATAAATTTCTATATGTCGAACAATAGTCTCTACTTCTCTTAGGGATAATCTATTGGCAATAATAATTTGTTTTATTGTTCTAATTGAGCCACATTCATATAGCTTCATATCTTCCAATACATGGCTTGATCTAACTAAGTTTTTATAGTGTTCAATTGCAGCAATACTTTCACGGTGAGCATTGGTATCGACTGTTTCAGGAAGAGCGATAGTGAATTTAACAAATTTATCTAAATATCTTTGAGCATCAACTGCATGACCATAACAATGATTTATTGACGCTTTAAGTTGCTTCGTATTGGTGATCAAAACAAAGCCAACGCCCTCTACATCAAATGTGTGCTTTATAATTTCAAGCATATCGACAGCAAAGTTAGGTCTACATCGATCAAGTTCATCGACAAACAATACAATAGGTTTGATAGCCGCAATTTCTGCTAATGCATTTTGTAAAGCTTTTAAGTTTTTTTCTGCTTTCACGTGATCTTTTAATACTGATTCAACAGTCGCATCAATAGCTTTGTCTGCGGCTTTTTGAATCTCTTTATCAAAATCATCTGCAACATCTGCAAAATCTTGTTTTAAAGCATGTGCCACAACAGCTTTTGCAGATGCTTTAAAGCCATAACGCACAGCAGGTAAAGCTTTTTTCATAAAGCTTTGCTTACTCTCATCATCTGGCAAAACTTTGATGACCTCGGCAAGTACAGTCATTAATGGGTCATCAGCATGATCTGCCTTGAATGCATCAATATAAATTAAATGATGCGAATCATTACCGTGCATGAGGTTGATAAGCTTATAACAAAACTCTGTCTTCCCAGTTCCCCAACTACCATCGATCACCATAGGGGAAATATTGATGTCCGCCTGCAATAGTGAAATCGCTTTTTCAGCGATGCCCTTACGCTTAAATTCATCTCTATCATCAAATGTTAGTGCGGTGATATCCATATCGTTATGCTGCCTCTATATTGTCTACTTTCACTCTGCGCTTGCCTGTTAACAATTGCTGCATAAGCGCTTTTTTCTCTTGTTTTAGGTCAGCAAGTTGTTGTTGAAGAATTTCAATTTCAATTTCTGCATTTGTAAGACACAATGCGATAGCATTTATCTCGTCTTCGTCTGTTGGAATAGTGAACTTAAATTTGTGCAGATCACTAGTGTTGATTGAATTTATGGTTGCGCCTAAATTCATATTTACTTGTCTAAAAAACTCACTCGATTGAAAAAGTTGGCTGACGTATAAAGGGTGCTTACCTCTAAAGAGTGTCATAAATGCACCATGAGCTTGCCCTACAGCTCGACCTTTAATTAGAGTGCTCTTACCAATGAGATTTTTACTGCCGTTTCGAACACAAACTAAAATATCGTTTTCTTGAGTTTTTGATTTAACTTTTAAGTCTGCACTTACAAAAACGTTATCTTCGAAAGCAAGCTTGCTGTTTTGAATGTTTGATGAACGAAGTACAAGCACTCCATCATCAACGGTATCTGTTGGCTTATAAGTTAAACCTGTAATGCATTTACCTATGTCACCTAGATGGATCTGCTTCCAGTCTTTAGTAAATCCAGCAAAGCGTTTTTTGCCAGTGAGCAGTTGTTGCATCAGGGCTTTTTTCTGCTGTTTGCTGTTGTCGATTAGGCGTTCGGTGGTGCTAATCGCTTTATCCCAAGAGGATAGGATATTGGCGATTTTACGTTGTTCTGAGAGTGGGGGTAATAGAACTCGAAACTTTTTTAAGTCTTTAGTATTGATATGAAGGATGGTAGAACCGACCTCAAGCCCTTTTAGTCTAGCTCTGCCCATTTCTGAATTAATGTAGAAGCTCAGAAATTGAGGAAATACATATTCGCTTTTTGTTCTAGTAACAATTAACGCATGACAATTTGCACCATTAAATTCATCTGGCACTACAGCAGTTTCACCTATGTGACCTGACTGGACCATCAATAAGTCACCTTTTTTAAGTTTCGTTTTTTCTTGTTTTGCATGAAACTCTTGATTGATATATCTAATTCCTTTTGGATCAATCTTATTTGCCCTAACGTTTGTTCCGTAAAGGTAGGGGATTCCCAGTTCGTTTGTGTAGTAAGGCGTTGCTGTGCCAACAAAGCCATTCGTTATGAGGCTGGATACCTCCTGTAAATAAGGGGCATCCCAGTCCAACGGTGATGGACCTACATCATGAGGTGTGTAACGCTCTCGCTTAGATTTCATAACCTAACTCCTTTAAATAGCCTTCCATTTCTGCTTCAAGGGCTTGCAGCTCATTTTTTAGTTGCACACGCTCAGTGCGTACCGCCACTAAATCAATTTCAGCTTCTTCTTCAAAGGTATCAACGTAACGCGGAATGTTTAGGTTAAAGTCGTTTTCGGCAATTTCATCAAAGCTTGCTAGGTATGAGTATTTATCGGTGGTTTCACGCGCTTTGTAGGTGTCGATAACTTTTTGGATGTTGTCAGGTGTTAACTGGTTTTGGTTTTTGCCTGATTTAAATTCGCGGCTGGCATCAATAAACAGCACGTTATTGTCAGTTTTTTGCTTTTTGAATATTAAAATAGCGGCTGGAATACCTGTACCAAAAAATAGCTTTTCTGGCAGGCCAATAACGGTATCAAGCAAGTTTTCTTCAATCAGTTGCTTACGAATTTTGCCTTCGCTTGATGCGCGAAATAGCACGCCATGTGGCACAACTACCGCCATGCGGCCAGTGTCTGGCTTTAGTGTTTCAATCATGTGGCTAATAAACGCATAATCGCCTTTGGTTTTAGGCGGCACACCACGGCGGAAACGCCCGTAAGGGTCGCTACTTGCATCGTCATGCCCCCATTTATCCAAGCTAAATGGCGGGTTGGCGGTAACTACATCAAAGTGCAATAAGCCGTTGCCGTCTTTATCAAGTAGCAGTGGGTTGCGAATGGTGTCGCCCCATTCAATACGGTGGTTGTCTTCACCGTGTAGGAACATATTCATTTTTGCCAGTGCCCAAGTAGAGCCGATAGCTTCTTGGCCAAATAAAGCGTATTTTTTTGAGCCAGAGTTTTTACGTACCATAGCGCCACACTTTAAAAGCAATGAGCCACTCCCAGTACATGGGTCACATATTTGGTCACCTTCAACAGGCTCTAAAACCGTTGCTAAAAGGGTTGAGACCTCAGGCGGAGTGTAGTATTCACCAGCGGTCGCGCCACTGCCAGCGGCAAAGTGTTTAATAAGATATTCATAGGCATTACCGATAATATCTAAGCTGCCTACACGCTCTGTACTTAGGTTTAAAATGTCTTTACCAAAGTCTTCTAGTAAGTGGCGCAGTAAATCGTTTTTTTGTTTTTCTTGGCCTAAGCGGTCTGTGTTAAAGCTGATATCTTGGAATACGTTTTTAAGCTTGCTGCCGTTAGCTTCTTCTAGTGCGTGTAAGGCTTTATCAATACGCTCACCATTACCTGCTTCATAGCGTTTTTCGTATAAATCCCAAAAGCTCGCACCTTCTGGCAATACAAAGCGCTGCTTCGACATCATAGCGTGGATTAAGTCGGGGTTATCGCCATACTGAGTAATTAGCTTGTTGTATTCATCTTTGTATACATCAGAGATGTATTTTAAAAACAGCATGGTGAGGATGAAGTCTTTATAGGTATCGGCACTAATAACACCGCGAAAGGTGTCGCAGGCGTTCCACACCGCTTTATTAATATCGTCCTGATTGATTTGGTTGGTTGTGGTCATATTTTTAAGTCCTTGTTATTAAATTGTTTAATCTGTTTTGTGTTAGCCAACGCTACTAAGTGCATGCATGGCAATGGCTTCTAATTGTTGTTGCCTATTTTCAATCAGCTTTTGTAATACTTTTTGCTCTTTTACCCCGCAGCGGTGCATTGCTGTGAGTTGCTTTTGTTTTTCAAGTGTAAGCACCTTGATTGGCACATTCTCCAATACCTGCCTGCGAATACTTAAATACATTGAGCCTTCAGCAGTGGCTTTAAAATAACGCTGTGCAGGTTGTTGGTTAAGTTGCCAACATAAAAAGTCGGGCAAAATCACATCTTTTAACTCAGCCTTTATACGCACCACAAAAAAGTGTGGTGAGCAGACTGTACGCTCTAAAACCTTTTGTACCAAAGCGCTGTAGTGTTTTGCACCTTTTGCGACAAATAACACATCGCCATTTTTCAACCAGTCGGGTTGTTTTTTAGTGCTTAATTGGGTTTGAACCAATGTGGTTTTGTTTATTTCACCTGTTGGCTCGGTGTTCCTTACTTGAACAACATGTACGTCACCCTTGTCGTATTGCTTTACGGTGCCACGAAAAGGGTGGCCTAAGCGGATATCGGCAATATCACTCAAACGTACCTCTTTAGCAGCGTGGTGCATTTTCGCATTCATGAACGTTAAGCCTTGGTTGTGTTCAGCTATCCGATTTCTCCAAAAACAAATAAACGCCAATGGGGTATAACCAACTGGCGTTACAAAATCGGAATTAATTTAATGAAAATTATTGTGGCTGACATTATGTGTAAGGTCAATTATTTTTGCAGTTATAAAATACTGCAACTTGTTGTTGACATATAAAATAACCAGACCTATATTTGCAGTATTGAAATGGAGCATTAAATTTGATTGGCAATTATCCTAAAGTCGTTAAACAAACTGTAAATATAGGCAGCCTGCCTTACGTATCGAACGTTGATGAGGAAGGTCAACGCACTATCGCTTTTCATGAAGATCACATTATCGAGTGTTTCCCTAGAGTGTTGTCACTGGTTCGAATTCAGGACGCTCTGGAAATCAATTTATTCCTAGAGCACAGATATAAAGGGCTTTTTATGCCACCTAAACGTGGCGGTAAAAAGAACCCTCTTGGTGGTGTATCTCTTATTACTGTGCAGTCGTTAGCAAATTCGATGAGTTTGTTTTTGCAATGGGTTGAGAAGAATAACGTGGACTGGCATGAGGTTTATGCCGTAAGTGACAGTGATAAAGCGAAATATTGGCTTCCTGTGTACCGCTATCGCAAGCACCTTATAGAACAAGTGATTGCAAAGGATATCGACCGAGATACGGCAAATCTATATATCAACCATGTTAGGCAGTTTTACGAGTGGGCAAGAAAGCAACGCAGAATTGATAAAGTGCCATTCAAATATAAAACCAAGGTCATTAAAAAAAAGCGCAAAGATGGTGGCTTAGACTTGCTATTTACCGACTACGGTAGCGAGGAAAAAGGCTTTACCATTACCACAACTGACTTGCTGATCCCTAAAAAGTATAAGCAAAAGAAATCAGGCGATGCGGGTTTATCACCTTACAGCCAAGATGAACTAAAGCTACTCTATGCCAGCAAGGAACTGACAAAGCAAGGTGCAAAATTGCGAGTGGATTTGGCTGTGCAATGCGGCTTGCGTGCAGAAGAGATTGCGACTTTTACTGCCAGTCATGTTGTTGATCCTGCCTTGGATAATAAAGCGATTTATAACGTAACCATAGTCGGCAAGTACGACAAAGAGCGCACGGTAATGGTGTCAAAAGGCTTGATGACATCACTTTGGCAATATCGTAACGGCAAAGAACACCAAAATAGGTTAGCTAAGTGGCAGCTTGAACATGGTAATTGTGATGATTCACCACTTTTTCTTAATCGCTCTGGTGATTTTATGTCTCGTAAATCTATCGGCAATGTGATCTCAAAAGTGCGTAAGGAATTAGCGCCACTAGGGAAAACATTAAAACGTGATTTTCATGATTTACGTTCAACTTTTGCAACAAACCTTGCTGGTTTCCTAATCCATAAGAATCTGCCCATTGGCTTTGTGCAATACAAGCTAATGCAGTTGATGGGCCATGCGGATTTTTCAACGACTCAAAAGTACATCAATTTCGCTCGGTCACTGACATTTGATAAGCAAATGGCGAGTTGGGTAGATAAATTGTTTGGTGAGTTTGTTACCCCACTACAAGAGGATGCATTTAATGCTGAGCAATCGGGAGGTTCAGATGCTTGATACCGTGCTTGATTTGTCACAGTTGGAAGAGCAGCTAGGCAGATGTTTAACTGACGAAAACTGTAAACGGATTAAACAACACATTGGCTTTCTAAAACGGCTTTTGCTGCGTCATTCCATGTTGCGAAACCATTGCCAGAGTTTAATACAAGATGTTAATTACTTGGTTACCAGGCCCCGCTAAAGGGCTGCATTTTTATTTATATTTGATACTCGATATATTTAGTCGAAAGATTGTTGGATGGGAAATTCATGATGACGAATCAGCAGGAAATGCATCAATATTAATTAAGAAAGTTCATTTAAAAGAAGGAGTTAAAGATAATCCTCTGGTACTGCATTCGGATAATGGAAGCCCAATGAAAGGCTCATCAATGCTTGAAACACTTTATAGTTTAGGTGTCGTGTCGTCTTTTAATCGTCCTAGGGTGAGCAATGATAATGCTTATGCTGAGTCGATATTTAAAACGTGTAAATATCGCCCTGACTATCCGTATAAAGGGTTTTCAACAATTGATGAGGCGCGTAGTTGGGTGTTGAAATTTAGCCACTGGTATAATTTTAACCACAAACATAGTGGCATCAAATACGTCAGCCCACATCAAAGGCATTCAGGATTAGCGGGTGACATATTGGCTAATAGAAAAGAAGTTTATCAAGGTGCTAAAGATGCTCACCCTGAGCGCTGGAGCGGTAATATCCGTAATTGGGATTTACCAAAAGAAGTGTACTTAAACCCTGAACAAAATAGTGTCAAGGCTGAGAGTGCATAACGTAGTGATCGCGACAACTAGTTTGACAAACACCGTTTACCGCTAAGTTTAAACGTACGATTGTACCTTCATGTTTTGGTTGAAGATAATGCTAAAAATTAGAGCTTATGAAGAAGACTCTTTTTCTTTCTACAAAGATATTGTTAAGTCTAAAAGGAATACAGAGGCAAATCCAGATTTTAAAGAAGAGCTTGCTGTAATTTCTGATACTCAATCACATTACTTTGAAGATTACGATGATGCATTTGATATGGACTCGCTAGCTTTAATGCAGAGCATGCCATACAGTGAGAATGATAAAGCTAATTTAAAATCTTTATATAATTATAGAAATAAAAAAATTAAGGCCTTAAAAAATACGCTTACTAAACACCCTCATCATAGGGAACATATTTTTAATACTTGTCAAAATTGCACTATAAATGATGTTGACTCAATGGATCATGTACTAGGTCAGACAGAATTTCCAGAGTATTCTGTCCACCCTAAAAACTTATTTCCATGTTGCACTGATTGTAATAGAAAAAAATCAGACAAATTTGTTGATGATAATGGCTCACATTTATTTTTAAACTTGTTTATAGATGACTTACCCAAATCACATTATCTTAAAGTAAGATTTGAAGCCAATTGGATGCCAAGGTTCTATTTAGAGCAGCCTGACGATGTGACTGATGATGTGTTTAATCTAATTAAAAATCATTATGAGCATCTAGATCTATTGGAAAGATTTAGAGGTAAAGGCGGTGAAATTATTAATAACTTAAAAGCTATTATTAAGGGGTATAAAGGACTTGAAGTTAATATAGAGGATAAAATTAATGAACAATGTACGGAACTGGAAACCTACTTAGGATACAACCATCGGCAGGTAGTTATATACCGTGCACTAGGTGCTTCAGAAAATTTCATTCAATATTGTATAACTTAACCGGAATGGGACAGCAGATACATTTCAAATAGGGGAGAGCATTCTGCTTTTAACTTAATATTTTTCGCAAATTCTATTATTTTATAGATTTTTCGTATATCCCTATTATTACGTATTAACGATTATTAAAAAATTAGAATCCATTTGGTTATCGTTCATTATAGTTGTTGTAAAATAAGTACATAGATTAGGAAAATTGAGATACACAATGTGTATCTCAATTTAAAGTATAACTCATTGTTACAATTCAAAAAAATAATTAGTACACAGTAATCACTATATATAATGTCTAGTATTGGACATTACAGAGCTAATAAAGAGAGTATGTGGCACTCCTTATTAATACATATATAACAACCTATAATTTATATTATGTTAAATAGGGTTTGCAATAAGCTATTCAGTATAACTATGTGTGTTGTAAGCCTTCTCGTTACGAGATTATTAAGTGTATTTTACGTTTTTAAGCAAATTCAATACAGCTGCTTTCCTACTACTACGAATACATAACTTTAAATATGGATGCTTTACTTACATGAGCCCTATAAAGCAAGTTTGTTATTTAAACATGTATTTGTATAAAACAAGCCCGCTGATAATTTAGCGGTTAAAGTTCTCCTTGTTTATAAAGCGCACCTATCTATAACTAACCAGTCTGCAAGTATATTGTTATGCCTTTGCTATATTTTCAATTCAAAGAACGGAATTTTGCTGCTTACTATTTATGTGGCTTCTTATACTCTTTGTATATAAACACTTATGTTGCAATTATTATCTTATCTAGCTTAATGAATCAGGCCCCTTAAAGCATTTCTTTCTTTTAGCTATGCATAAATTACCAATTTAACTTAGGTAATATTCAGCTACTATTTCATACCTACACGTTACTTATAAATCTCTATATGCATATCCTTGCTTAACTTATTCTATAAATTTACTAGCAGCTATCTAGCGTCAATTAACTTGGCCGGTTCCGCGTCAATTATCTTGGCCGGTTGACACCGAATTTTATTTGCTCTTAT
>NZ_JBEONZ010000042.1:0-21268 GCF_040308705.1 Pseudoalteromonas sp. 19-MNA-CIBAN-0066 | reverse complement strand
TATCTTCCCCTTAGTCAGGGTGATAAGGCATCTTTCAGCCTATCGGGTTTGCCAGCTTCGCTGGGCAAACAAAAAAAAAGCCAACTCAAACGAGTTGGCTTAATCATTACTAAATTTAGTAACTAAATAGGGGGATCAACATGAAACTTGGTTGAACTGCAATTCAACCGCTAGCAAAATAGTAGACGCTGCATATTTAATTAAGTTCAAAAAAAGTATAAAAAAATTAAACTTAAGTTTTGTGTAAAGCAGCGGTGTAAAAAAGGCATAAAAAAAGCCAGCCCTAAAGTGGGCTGGCTAAATCATTACTTATTTAAGTAACTAAATGGGAAATCAATATAATGCTTGGTTAAACTGCAATTTAACCGCTAGCATAATAGTAGACGCTGCATATTTAATTAAGTTCAAAAAAGATCTGAATATTTACAAACATTTTTAATCTTTAATTAAAGAGAGCATTTGTTGCTCGTCAAACTGGGTAAAACTCATTGATTTTTCGGTAAATAAAGCATCTACAAGAGCTTGTTTATCTTGTTGCATTTTAAATACTTTTTCTTCAATTGAATTTGCCATAATAAGTTTATACACAAACACAGGATTAGTTTGGCCAATACGATAAGCACGATCTGTCGCTTGTTTTTCTACTGCTGGGTTCCACCAAGGATCGTAATGAATTACTGTGTCGGCTTGCGTTAAATTAAGCCCCGTACCACCGGCTTTTAAACTAATTAAAAACACCGATGTTGCACCACTGGTAAACTCATCAATCACTTTATCGCGCTGGCGCGTTTGTCCGGTAAGTAAACTAAAGTTTATATTTATTTCTTTTAGGCGTTCAGCAATAAGATCGAGCGCAGAAGTAAACTGACTAAATATAATTACTTTTCTACCTAGGCTTAGCATTAGCGGTAAGCGATTACTTAGCCATTCTAGTTTTGCACTGCCAGCCTGAGTTGTTGGCTCTATTAATTTAGGGTGACAACAAATTTGCCTTAATTTTAACAGCGCTTCTAAAAAGGCGAGTTTACTTTTTTGCATGCCTTGTTCAGAAAACAGATCAGTTAGTTTTTCTTCTAATGCTTGAGTAATACTGTGGTACATTTCTTTTTGTTTTGGCTCAAATTCAAACTCTTTAATTAACTCTGTTTTTAGCGGTAACTCTTGTGCAACTTGCGCTTTAGTACGGCGTAATATAAACGGCATAATTAAGTCTTTAAGTTGCTGTGCTCGCTCTGCATTGCTCTCACGCTCAATTGGCGTTTGGAAGTGAGTTTTAAAATGCGTTTGCGAGCCAAGTAATGACGGCATAGCAAAATCAAGTAATGATTTAAGCTCGAATAAGTTGTTCTCTATTGGCGTACCACTTAAGCAAAGCTTAAAGTCGGCATTAAGGCGCTTCACTAAACGCGATACCTGCGCGGTATCGTTTTTAATATATTGCGCTTCGTCGAGTATAATATTTTCAAAATAAAGTGGTGAATAATACGCAATATCGCGTTTAAGTAGCGGATAAGTAGTTAATATACATTGTGCTTGCGCTACATTTTGTAATAACTCATTACGCTGGGCACCAAAAATAGTGGTTACTTTTAAGTTTTTAGCAAACTTGGTTATTTCTTTTTCCCAATTGCTTACTAGGCTTGTAGGGCACACAATGAGTGTAGGGCCTGCTTGCGCATTATTATAACTACTTGTTAGATAGGCAATAACTTGCAGAGTTTTACCTAATCCCATGTCGTCTGCTAAAATTCCGCCAAGCTGATGGCGTTTTAAAAAGTTTAACCACGCAACGCCTTGCTGCTGATACTCGCGCAATACAACTGAGTCATTTAACCCTTGTATAAGCGTAGTGGGGCGCGACTGGTCATTACTATTTAGCTCTTCTAAATAACGTGACAATGACTCGTCGTGTAGTTCAACATTTATAGCAGTATGACTTACCAGTTCAGGCAAGTATGAAAGCGGAATATTAAATTCATCTCTGGTTTTTATAAATTCAAATCGTTGTTTAAACTCATTTAACAAATGCAACGCTGCTTTATTTATAGCGCCAAACTCACGACCTATTGGGTAGTAATAAAACAACTCACTTTGACGATTTAACGATTCATAATGAGCATCTGTTTGATTAAATAATAATGTAGCTTTAGCATCGTTTAATATAATTTTGCACTGCATTTGATGCCCCGCAGTACGGTGTACATGCAAAGCTACTTGGCTTTGTGGGTTAACAGCATTTACTTTACTAACCGATACTTTCCAGCCTCGTTGAACAAAGCTAGGAAACACCTCATAAACTAACCAGTGTAAGTGAATGGGCGATTGTTTATTAAAAATAAACTCACTTTGTAAACCCCCTTTACAAAAATCGAAACCTAAGTTTATTAGCTCGTTTTTTACGGTGTTTTCAAAAGCACTATTTACTAGGGTTTCTGGCGCTGTGCCTGCCAAATAATTTTTATTTTTATATTTAAACAATAACGAAAGCGTTAATCCTTCCGCCGACATTGTTACTTTTAAAACCGCATTACTAGAGAGTTTTGAGGTATTGTTTTTTTCATTAGTGGGATGCGGAATAACACCCGAGCCAAAGTTATCGGCGAGTTGTTTATAAATACGGTCAAAATTAGTGTCGTGTAATGCTGGAATTGTTTGTAAATGAGCAATTTCATCTGCACTTAAGGGGGTGCGAATGCGTCCTACTTTATAAGTATCGAGATCTAAATAAGTAGGTGGCGTTGTTTTAATTAGTGTCCAATTTTTGCTGTTTTCTAAATTAACTTTTAATTGGGTTAGATCTTTTACTTGCTGCCAACTAAAGCTTAACGCTTGACCTGTTTGCGCTTTAATTGATACGCGTGATCGTTGTAAAAACAATCTTTCAGTTGCTATAAGCTGTTGCAGTGCGTTAAAACCCCATTGCCCTTTAAGCTCAATATTACCTACTGCATTTTGTGAACGTATCCAGCTAAATAATCTAAAGTCGCTTTCTAATAAATCGCTAGGAGTTACAAAGCTGTTTAGCTGTTGCTCGGTAAGGTTACGGCCTAAGGCATAGCTTTGATTTTCATCGTAATTAGCTATTTTGGGCGTTAAAAACACTTTATTGTTTTCTACATCTAATACAAATAAAAGCACTTGTGAAGGCGGTTGTTCGGTACTGTTTTTAAGTGCTCCGAGTTCAGTAAACCAATCATTAATAAAGTAGTCTTCGCCGTACTCACCCGAGTGTTCTATTTTAAGTTTGAGCAAAATAGCAGCTAAGTGGCGGCATTTTGTTTTAACGTTACAGGTACAGTGAGTATCTACCGAATAACCAGTAGGTACTTTACTGATCTCAATACGTTGATTAAACGAAATACCTTTGTCGCCACGTACTGTTGAATCCACAACTGAAAAATCGCTATTATGCTCTAACCAGCTAATTTGGCCGTTTTTATAATACGCTTTACCTTTAGCCAATACGGCGGGCTTAAACAATTTTTTAATGAAGCGTTCAGAAAGAGGAAACTGGGTAGCCTGCTCATTTTTAATTTCTTCAAAAATAGCCATTAGATCAGTTTTAGATAAGTTAGCAGACATGTCACTCAAAGTATTAAATTTTAAAAACAATTTTTTTAGTATATGCCTTATATGCTCTGAGCTAAAGCAATATTAACGTTAAATAAACTGGTTGGAGCTGAGCGCTTAGTAAAAAATTGCTTTATAGCTAAATAATGCGCTAATTATTATTTATTTAAAATAAAACACACAGCTAACTCACAAGTTAAAAACAACTTACTAACACAAGGAGGGGGTTTACAGATCAGCTTTATACTAACAAAGCGCAAAACAGGTAGGATCTAAGATAAAAAGGTAATTTAGTTAGTAAAAAGCTGATCTAAAATAGGCAAGTAACTCTTTTATGCTTAAATTTTGCTATATGGGATCAGTTTTTTACTAACTTAAAGGGTGTACAGATCAATATTTAACTAAGCTAACACCCTTATAGATCATTATTTTACTAACTAGTTAAATGCAGCTAATAGCTTAGTAAGTTGTTCTAAGCGTTTGTCTGTCATAACTTTATTGTTTATTTTTACTGAAACATCACCATTTTTTAAACTGCGCTGTACTGAAACAAAGTTACTCTCAAGCACAACTTCACGTTTAACGGCTATTTGTGGCTCGGTAGTTAAATACTTAGTAATGGCCATTGCACGCTTGTCATCGCTTGCTGCTGCGTTTATGTCTTCATGGTTAGCAATGTCAGCAACTAGCAAGTTAAAGGCTGCTTGGTCGCGCTCCTTTGCGCTAATCAGCTTTTTAGCCACTTCACGGCCAACATGATTAGCTGTAGGGTAAAGTGCAACAACATCTGCAGGGATTTGCTCGAATGCTTTTATTGCATCGGCAACCGCGGTATGCGATACGCCTTCAATAACTGCAATTTCACGGTAAGAGCCTTTTTTACCTTGCTCAATTAATTCATTTTTAGTGTTTTGATAAGCTTGTCCAAGTTCCCACAAGCTAGGTGCTATGTATTGATCAGACGAAACAGCTAAAATTTTTGCATCTTGATCAGTAAAGTCGCTAGAGCTCAACACTAAATAATCGGCATTACCCAAAATGCAGGCTTTACGGCGGCGTGATCCCGCAAGTACTAAGCTTGTATCGCCTTGATCCCAAAGAAGTGCCGGGTGTTGATTACGGCCATCTTCTTTTATTGCCGGTAGAATATCGGATACCGACTTTTCATTTAACAGCGACTGTACACGGCGGTTTTTGCCATATACCTGGGTTGTTGACTCAATGTCACTATGGGAAATCACTTTACAAACTAGGGTAATTTCTCTGCTAGGATCGCTTGGCGCTGGCATACGAATTACATCGCCCGCATTTGCTTGCTCTAATAAAGCATCAAGACTACTACTACCAACCGCTGTTGCAAAAGGGTCTAAGCGGGTGTCATTTTTACGTTTTTTAGCCATTTTTGTTTAACATCCTTACTTAGGGGTATTTAGTTTTGATTGTGTAGATTGCCAATTAGAGCGGATCAGCATTTCGAGCTCATCAACTACATCTTTTATATTTTCTTGCGCACGCATTAACGATTCGCGACTCGCTAAACTATCTGATGCTTTTTGATCAAAAATAGTGTTAAACGAAGACGAACTCGCTGTAATTGCTGAGCTATGATTAATTGGGTAACTCATTACTTGGCGACCAAAGGCACTACGAACATCTTTAACGATATCGCGTTGCGAGTGGTTACCTTTTACATAGTTAGTTACTAAAAACTGCATAAAGTCCCATCCTTCATGGCCTAGGGCTGCAACTGTATGATAAATCTCACCTAAACGTTTTAAATATTTATTATTTGCATCAAAGTCTACTGCTTCTGGATGAACCGGTATTAGCATTGCTGTAGATGCCATTAACGCATTATAAAACATAAAGTTAAGTGTTGGAGCTGTGTCGATTAATAACACATCAAACTCATCTTTTACTGGGTCAATTACTTTTTCAAGTAACTTATGATAATGACGGGTTTGTTCATAATTTGAGGTGTCTTTGAGTAAAGTAGCTGTTTCATGTTCAAAATAAAAATCATCCATACCAGATGGTAAAACACGAATATTTGGAATATGCGTAGGTAAAAATGAGTTTGATACAAATTCAGGCCAGGTTTCCCCTTCGTCTAAATCAATACAATCACGCATTAAATCGCCAACGGTAATTGGATCGGGCTCTGCCGATGGAAAAAAGCTAGATGATGAACCTTGAGGATCTAAATCAATAATACCGATACGATAGCGTTTAATATTTGTAGTTGCCAGTGCTGCTGCAATATTAACCATACTAGTTGTTTTACCACAACCGCCTTTTAAGGAGTTAATTACAATAACTTGCAGTTTGTCATCACCAGTACGGTGATCTGGCTGAATATCCATAATATCGGCCATAGCAAAAATATTTACTAAAGTGTAAGCGTAATGACCATTTGCACCACGTTTGATATTTAAATTATCAAAATCACCATTGTCGTGGCGTCTTTTTAAGGTACGATTGTTACAACCTAGCAGATCGGCAGCTGCTTTTTGCGTATAAGTTCTTAATTCTTTTTCTTCAGATTTAAGATGAGCGCGATAATGTTGTATACGTCCTTCTAGTGACTTTTCGGCAACTTCAGCTGTTGCTTTCAAAAGCCGGTAGGTACTTAGCGCATTATTATTGATAGACATACTTAATTCCTCAAAGTTAGGCTGTTAGTATAATGTCCATTCAATTTGCTGTAAACAACTATTTATAGTGACATGTGTTTTATAAACAAGACATCTAATAATATTTTTACATGCTTAATATCTCTTAGTATAAATAGAGAGGTTAAGTATGGTTAAGTATATAAGGTATTAAAGGATAGAGGCTTAAATAAAGGTCATAAATACATGATTTATATGAATAATAATAAAATAAGCAGATCAGCTTTATACTTGGTTAAGATCAGATCTTTATCTACTAGCAGATCAGCTTTTTACTAAGCTGAAAATTAAAACAATAGTTACGCACAGGTTAATCATTAAGTTGTGCACAAAAAAGGTCTGGTAGATCAGTTTTATACTAAGTAAATTATAAAGTTATACACCGACTCTGTAGTAAAAGAAGGCTTTTAATTAGTATAGATCTGATCTGTAGTAGGTACAGATCAGATCTATGCTAACTCAATATGTGCTTATCCACAGGGCTTTTAGTTTTTTAGTTAATTTGTCGTGTTAAATATTAAAAATTTAGCTTTGTAATGGACAAAAATCTCACTGAGTTAGTAAAAATGAGATTTGTAACTGCCTAGTTAGTAAAATAATGATCTGAAATTGAGTTAATTAGCATCCGCTTAGTATAATAGTGATCCGAAGGTTTTATTTTAGCTCAGATCACTTTTATACTAACTTAAACATTTAACTTTTTTGTCTTTATGTGTTGTTATTAGCTGTCGCAATAAAAATGGAAATAACAACAATGAGCCGAAAGGTCAACATCTCGGTAGATAACTTGCCCGATACACTAAGGGGCCAAATTCACGGGGTGGAAAGTGCAATTGATAATGAAAGCTTAGCACTGTTTACAGATAATAAAGATGTGCGGATTTCGATAGAAAATGCAGCTCATGGATTACGTGCTTATTCGAATACTTTTAACCATTATGATTTATGGGGACGCTTTGTCCGTTCGGGGCATAAAAAATTACCATTAGAAGAAGCACCTAAAAAAACAATAATTACACGCAAAATATCTGAAAAAATAGATGGTATTTTGTACGACGGTGAATTAAAAATAACGCCGGCGGTTGTTAGCACACGCAAAGATGGTGAAGACGTAGAATATTTGGTTTGGCCATCAGATCGAGAAGAAAAAGTAGAACGTGCGCTGATCCGTTTAGCTTCTAAAGGTAAAATAGTAAAAATAAATTTTAAGTCCGGTATTCAATATGCTGTTGTTTTTTCAATGAACGAATTAGCACAAGAGCTGAAAACCGTTGGCCAATCTATGCCATATCCACAAATTAAAGAATCACTTGAAGCATTACAAGGCTCGAAACTTTCGTTTAAATATTCAGCAACAGACACCAAAAATACAAATATTGATGATTCATTTTACGAGTCGAACATGAACTTTTTATCGTCACTGCATTTTAGTGGAAAAAAAGGTCAAGGTGGAAATGTTAAATGTGTTGCGTGTTTAAATGCATTTGTGCATAACATGATTGATAACCTTGAATACAAAGGATATTACTTTAACAGCGCCCAAGAATTAAAACGCGGATTGTCGCGTTGGATGATGCTGCGCTTATATCATCTTTGGCGTTATGCAGCGCCGGGTAAAACATACCATTTTAGATTACTGTCTATTATGGAAAAGTACGGCTCAATTTATTCAACGGATAATATTACCGAAAATAAATTAAAAGCGCTGCGTCGTGATATGACCACAACAATGAAAGATTTGATCGAGAAAGGAGCTATCTCTGAGTACAGTATTACCAATGTTAAAGACGATAAAACCGGTAATATTATTGACTACACTTACGAAATGCATCCATCAGACCAATTTTGTGATGAGATACTTACTCTGAATAAACACAATAAACGTATTGAAATACAAGGCGGTAAGCGTATTGTTGAAAATGCTGTGCTTATTGATGAAGACAAACTTGTTGAAATAGTAGATAAGTAATTTTTATTACAGAGTCCAATAATAACAAAGGTCACCTAGCGTGACCTTTTTAACATAATCACTTTTCTACTTGTTCTAAATAAAGTCGATCTACTAAAAAATCATAGTCACGTTTTCGTGGATGACTTAATGGTTTTTCGTAATTTGGTAATATCCCAAGCTTTACGTCTGGTTCTGGGTTTATTAAAATAAAAGGTAGCGCCGCACTGACGTGATAACGGTTTTGCGCGGTATAACGCACATTTACCTGAGGGCTAACTCGAGTAGGGCGCCTAATTCTAAGTTTTTCTTTTTCACCTAAACTTGCTACCCGTAATTGCTCTTGTGCTACTAGCGCCTGCCATTTTTGCTGGTCGATCATTCTGGGGTTTCTATAACTAGCTGACTTTTGTAACATTTCGAGGGCCATTTTTTTGGTCAGTGTTTTAGTTGCATGTTTGTGCATCCAGGTAAATCGTACTGAAAAAGGCGATTCATGTTCACTATGAATTTTTCGATAAGCAGCCAAAGTAATTAAGTTGGGTACTGCATTATGCACCGCTTCAAAACGAGCATCGTTGTTATCAATAGCTAAAATACACTCTTTAAACGCTGCTTTTGCCTTATTTACTTGAGCAATTCGATTAATTAGTGCTTGTTTGTCAGCATTTTTTATAACTAATAGGCCAGGATGACGCTTTAAAACTCGGCTACTTAGCCCTTGTTTTTTATAAATGTCAGTAAAGGAATTTAATATAGCTTTATGTGCTAGATCGCCTGATATTTTAGTAACTTTAATCGATTCGGCCACTTTATCTTCATCAACAGTGCTTATATCAGGAAGTTGATAATATTCGGCTTTTGTATATTCACATAGATTAAGCTCTTCTATTAGCCTTAATGTTAGTTCGCTCATTAAATCAAACTGACTTCTTATTTGTACTTTAGTTACCATGCAACCTCCAAAGAACACATCTTACCTAACTAATTATCGCACATAACCTTATCTTTGTTTAGCAAATAATTTTAGTTTACTCGGGGCTAAGTTAATTTAATATTTAATTAAAGTATGATGTGTTCTTTACAGCTTTGGTTAATTTTAAAATCTCGTGCTTATGCATTTGAGTAGCTTAACTCTTAATAATAATTCCCCAATACTCACATTTGTATACCGTTATAGGTTACAGCTAATAACGGCCTACTAGCTTCTGAGTGCAATTTAACTTTAGCCATGATTTGTGGTGAGGCTTTAAAATGAGGTTGATATAATTAACCGGCTCATACTTTGGGATACTTAAAATGTTTAGCTTGTGAGAACTGAATATACATTTATTAGGGTTTGAGTTGCCTGTAGCTTAACTAATTAAGAAGCAAGTGGTGTTAATTAGCGCCGCTCTCAACATTCATACAAAGAGCAATTTAATACATTGCTGATATAAGCTTTACGACTTGTATTATGTATGGGGGGAAATGCAATACGTTGTCATGTCTATTTATACTGCCGCATAAGATCTGCAAAGCGTAAAGATTATACATATTACAATTTTTAACCTAAGTAGTAACTACCACTATCCACATTTTTATAAAAACTTAGTACAGAACCAAAAGAAGTCTTTGTACTTTAACCTTAGCCTAATAAACCTACTGTTTATAGATCTCTAGTATGTGTTGCAGTGGCAAATAAAATGCGTCATAGCATGTATTTTTAAAAGCGCATAGTTATTGCTCAACTTTTATTAAAGTAACTGTAAAGCTAAGAATACACATGATGCAATTTAAGTATGATGTGTTCCTAGTTTGACCTGTTATAATAATTAACTCGGATTGAATGTAAGTCAACAACTCAAAAGTAACCATATAGAAGCTTAACTATATGTTTTAAATAGGTTATATGTTTTCTATTTGTCATTTTGTATTTGCGCTAAGGGCCCAACATATACGGCTAAATATATTAATTACCTAACCCATAACTAAATAATTAGTAAATAGTGAATTTAGTCCTTGAACAAACAGCCCTGCATACGTTAATTTCGTTGTATCAGGTAAATAGGAATGAGGAATGAATATGCAAACGTGGAACCCAAATAGCTGGAGAGAACTGCCAATATTGCAGCAGCCAAACTACCCAGATCAAGAATCACTTAAATCAGTAGAAGCGCAATTAAAGAGTGCTCCGCCTTTAGTATTCGCTGAAGAGACCAGAAGTTTATTTAAGCAGCTAGAAGATGTATGCGAAGGGCGCGCTTTTTTATTACAAGGTGGTGATTGTGCTGAGTCGTTTAGTGACTTTAATGCCGCTAACATTCGCGATACTTTTAAAACAATTTTACAAATGGCCGTGGTATTAACTTACGGCGGTAAATGCCCAGTAGTTAAAATAGCGCGTATGGCAGGGCAGTATGCAAAACCACGTTCAGCAGATTTAGAAACGATTGATGGCGTATCACTACCGTCATACCGTGGCGACATTGTTAACAATTTTGAGTTTACCGAACAAGCGCGTATTCCAGATCCACAACGCCTAATGACAGCGTATCATCACAGTGCCGCTACGTTAAACTTACTGCGTGCATTTGCACAAGGTGGCCTTGCTGACTTACACCAAGTAAACCGTTGGAATATGGGCTTTGTTGCGGCTAATCCACAAAAAGAAAAGTATCAACAGCTAGCTGATAAAATTCAAGATGCGCTTGAGTTTATGGAAGTGTGTGGTATTAATTCTACTATTGCACCAAGCTTAAAAGAAACCGATTTATACACCTCTCATGAGGCGCTATTACTAGGCTACGAAGAAGCACTAACTCGCCGTGACCATTTATCTGGCGATTGGTACGATTGTTCTGCGCACTTTGTGTGGATTGGCGAGCGTACGCGTCAGCTAGACCACGCGCATATTGAATTTTTTAAAGGAATTAAAAATCCAATCGGGGTTAAAGTTGGCCCAGGCATGGACCCAGATGATTTAATACGCTTAATTGATGCATTAAACCCAGATAACATTCCAGGTCGATTAACATTAATTACCCGTATGGGCGCAGATATACTCCCTGAAAAACTACCGGCACTGGTACGCAAAGTACAACAAGAAGGCCGTAAAGTAATTTGGAGTTCTGATCCAATGCACGGTAACACCGAAAAGGCGAGTTCAGGATACAAAACACGTAGCTTTGATAACATCATGCGTGAGATCAGCCAGTTTTTTGCAGTGCATAAAGCCGAGGGCAGCTATGCAGGCGGCGTGCATTTAGAAATGACAGGTCAACACGTTACTGAGTGTACTGGCGGTGCGTACGGACTGTCTGACGACGATTTAGCACAGCGCTATAAAACCCAGTGCGACCCACGTTTAAATGCCGATCAAGTATTAGAACTAGGCTTTTTAGTTGCCGATTTATTAAAAGACGCACGCAAATAAGTAAAATGAATCCCCTAAATACAAACGCCGCTAATTAAGCGGCGTTTTTTTATACTTTCTAGTTAAGCTAACCACACTGTAAGTTAGTACTTACGGCGCTCTAAATCAGTATCAGATATAATCTTCGCCGATATTTCTTCAACTGAGTGATGAGTAGAGTTTAAAAATGGAATTCTATTACGCTTATACAGCATTTCTACTTCGCGCACTTCTATACGACATTGACGAATAGAAGCGTATTTAGAATTAGCCATACGCCTGTCTCTAATGGCAGCAAGGCGCTCAGGATCAATAGTTAAGCCAAAGAGTTTATGTTTAAAAGGTATTAAGCATTTAGGCAAGCCTTCAGTTTCAAGGTCGTCTTCGGTAATCGGGTAGTTAGCGGCTTTAATACCATATTGTAGTGCTAAATATAAACTCGTTGGGGTTTTACCACTGCGGCTCACACCGATTAAAATAATATCGGCCTCTCCATAGTTTTTAATATTACCGCCATCATCATTCATCAGCGCGTAGTTAACCGCATCAATTCTAAAATCATAGCTTTTTTCATGAATAGAGTGAGTTCGATGAATTTTTGGTACTGGCGCCACATTTAGTTCTTTTTCTATTTTTTCGCTATAGGTTGTCAAAAAGTCATAACACACTGCATTAGCAGAGCTAATAATTTCAGTTAAGTTGTAATTTACAAAGGTAAAAAATATTAAAGGCTTTTCACCGTCTCTTTTAGCCGTTGCATTAATTAACTCTTTAATTTGATGCGCTTTCTCTTCTGTTTCTACAAAGGGAATGGTTTTATGATTAAATTCAACAGGGAACAGTGACAAAGTAGCATGGCCAAAAACCTCAGAAGTAATTGCTGTGCCATCTGAAATATAAAAAGCAGTTCTCATAAATCCTCTTTTTTATTACTTTTAATTTTAAAATTAAGTTTCTCACGGTTTACGTGAGGACTGTTGCCAGTGTAGAATGGGTGTGACCTTTATAAAAGGTTTTCTTTCTTAACTCTCACAGTTATATCGATTGTATTAAGTAAATAGTCAATTATAGCGATAGGAAGCGCTTTATTAGCAACATAAAAATTAACAGGTAGTTGTTCTACATGAAAATTTTTAACTTGTTAATACAATGTCTAACTCGCTAAAATGATTAAATGTTAATTAGTTGGTATTTAGTACTACAATTTGTTTTTTTGGAGAAAGATCCGTGCAAGAATACGTTCTCTGGTATCAAGAGCTTGGTATGCAAGATGTTCCTCGTGTTGGCGGTAAAAACGCTTCACTTGGCGAAATGATTTCAAACCTAGCAAACGCAGGTGTACAAGTGCCGGGTGGTTTTGCAACTACCGCTGATGCTTTTAATGAGTTTTTAGATCAATCAGGACTCACCGCAAAAATTCACGATATTCTAGATACACTTGATGTTGAAGATGTGAATACACTCGCTAAAGTCGGTGCCGATATCCGCCAATGGATAATCGATACACCATTCCAACCTAATCTAGATAAAGCCATTCGCGAAGCATACAGCCAACTCCACGGCGACACAGCAGCCGATGTTTCATTTGCAGTACGTTCATCAGCTACTGCTGAAGACATGCCAGACGCATCATTCGCAGGCCAGCAAGAAACTTTCCTAAACGTTGTTGGTATCGACTCAGTAATGGTCGCTATTAAACACGTATTTGCTTCATTATTTAACGACCGCGCTATCTCTTACCGTGTTCATCAAGGGTACGATCACCGTGGTGTTGCACTGTCTGCTGGTATACAACGTATGGTTCGTTCAGATAAGTCAGCATCTGGCGTTATGTTTAGTATTGATACCGAGTCTGGTTTTGAAGATGTTGTATTTATCACATCAAGCTACGGGCTAGGAGAAATGGTTGTACAGGGCGCAGTAAACCCTGATGAATTTTATGTTCATAAACCAACATTACTTAAAAACAAACCTTCAGTAGTACGTCGTAACATTGGCTCTAAAGCCATTCAAATGATTTACTCAGAAGACAAAGCACATGGTAAGCAAGTAGACATCGTTGATGTTGCCCCTGAGCTTTCAAATAAATTTTCGATTACAGATGAAGAAGTGCAAGAACTTGCCAAGCAAGCTGTAATCATCGAAAAACATTACGGTCGTCCAATGGACATCGAATGGGCAAAAGACGGTAACGACGGCAAACTATATATAGTTCAAGCTCGTCCAGAAACGGTTCGCTCAAACGAAGATGCCAACGTAATGGAACGTTTTCAATTAAATGGCACCAGCAAGGTTGTTGTTGAAGGCCGTGCAATTGGTCATAAAATTGGTAGCGGTGTTGTTCGTGTTCTTAACTCAATCAAAGAGATGGATCAGGTTCAAGTAGGCGACATTTTAGTTACCGACATGACCGACCCAGATTGGGAACCAATCATGAAACGTGCAGCAGCGATTGTTACAAATCGTGGTGGCCGTACTTGTCATGCTGCAATTATTGCACGTGAACTTGGTATTCCAGCCGTTGTTGGTTGTGGTAACGCAACTGATTTAATAACAGCTGGTCAAGAAGTTACCGTATCATGTGCCGAAGGCGATACAGGTTTCATCTACGAAGGTATTTTAGACTTTGAAGTACTTACTTCACGTGTTGACGAAATGCCTGAGCTACCAATTAAAGTAATGATGAACGTAGGTAATCCAGATCGTGCATTCGATTTTGCTCGTTTACCACATTCAGGTGTTGGCCTAGCCCGTGTTGAATTTATTATCAACCGTATGATTGGCGTTCACCCTAAAGCACTACTTAATTTTGATGCACAAACTGATGCATTAAAAGCAGAGATAACCGACATGATGGCCGGTTATGAATCTCCAGTAGAGTTTTATATCTCTAAATTGGTTGAAGGTATTTCTACTCTGGCGTGTGCATTTGCACCAGAGCGTGTAATTGTTCGCATGTCTGATTTTAAATCAAACGAGTACGCAAACTTAGTTGGCGGCCAACAATACGAACCGGAAGAAGAAAACCCTATGATAGGTTTTCGAGGCGCCGCTCGTTATGTGTCAGAAGCTTTCCGCGACTGTTTTGCTCTAGAGTGTGAAGCAATTAAACGCGTAAGAAACGGCATGGACATGACCAATATCGAAATCATGATCCCATTCGTACGTACCGTTGAAGAAGGTAAACGTGTTATTGAACTACTTGAAGAGCATGGCCTTAAACGTGGCGATAATGGTCTAAAAGTAATTATGATGTGTGAACTGCCTTCAAACGCACTATTAGCTGAAGAGTTTTTAGAGCATTTTGATGGTTTTTCTATCGGTTCAAACGACTTAACTCAGCTAACGCTTGGATTAGATCGTGACTCAGGTTTAATCGCACATCTATTTGATGAACGCGACCCTGCAATCAAAAAGCTACTTTCTATGGCAATTAAAACAGCTAAAGAAAAAGGCAAGTATGTAGGTATTTGTGGTCAAGGTCCTTCTGATCATGAAGACTTTGCAGCATGGTTAGTAGAGCAGGGTATCGACTCTGTTTCATTAAATCCAGATACAGTACTAGAAACATGGTTATACTTAGCTGAAAAACTAGCTAAATAATTACTTTGTTTAATAAAAATGCCAGCAAAAGCTGGCATTTTTGTTTGTGTAATTTAAAACAAAGTTTTAACGTGCTAATTTTTTATCTAAATATCGGCACGATTTAGTTAACGCTTTTTGACAAAGCCCCAAATAATGCCTTGCTTTTGGGTAGTCAAAAGAAAAACACAATAACCCTGCCATAAAAAATATTAACGATGGTCCAGGTACAATCGCAAAAAATAAACCCAGTAACATGCACAATACACCGGCTAAAAGTAATAGTATTTTTTTCATAGTTAAAGCCCTCTAGTAACTGTTAACTTGAGTATAATTGCAGTGCGAATAAAATCGATTAAAAGTGTGTTACAAACTGTAAAATCTTCAATTTCTATTACCCCGCAGCATGATATAATTAATCAAATGCCTTAAAATATCGCCGTCATGATAGCAACTATTACACAGCAAGATGCCGCGACAGAAGTTGTCGCAAATTACTTAAGTACCATTAAAAATCAAGGGTTTACTGGAGACACTGACGCAAGTTATGCAACCCGCATAACAGCTTCAACCGATAACAGTATTTACCAAGAGCTACCGCAAGGTGTTATCTTTCCTAAAACCGAAAAAGATATTCAACTTGCGTTGCAAACAGCATCTCGCGACCCCTTTTTATCGTTAACATTTGGTCCGCGCGGCGGCGGCACTGGGACTAACGGGCAATCATTAACCCCTGGCATTATTGTCGATTTATCACGATACATGCGTGAAATACTCGAAATAAACACACAAGAAGGCTGGGTGCGTGTACAAACTGGGGTAATAAAAGATCAGCTTAATGACTTTTTAAAACCTTATGGGTTTTTCTTTTCACCCGACTTATCTACCAGTAATAGAGCAACCATTGGCGGTATGATCAGCACTGATGCTTCGGGTCAAGGCTCGCTAGTTTACGGTAAAACGAGTGACCATGTTTTAGGGCTAACAACTTATTTGGTCGATGGCACACCTATGTGTACTGCAGCTATTGATACAGAGAAAGCAAAGGTAATCGCAGAACAAGACACATTAGTTGGTCATTTATACAAAACCGTTTTAGCTATCGCACTAAATGAGCGCGAAGCTGTATTAGCTAAATTCCCTAGATTAAACCGCTTTTTAACCGGATACGACCTAGAGCATGTGCTAAGTGATGACTTACAAACTTTTGATATGAGCCGCTTAATTACCGGCTCTGAAGGATCATTAGGTATAGTTACCGAGGCTAAATTAAAGCTAACCCCCATTGCTGAATTTAAAACTTTAATTAATATTAAGTATGATAGTTTTGATTCGGCACTACGTCATTCACCATTTTTGGTAGCTGCGAGAGCAACCTCAGTTGAAACTGTCGATAGCAAAGTTTTAAACTTAGCCCGCCAAGATATTATTTGGCATTCAGTATCGGACTTAATAACCGACATTCCTAATAAAGATATGCAAGGGCTCAACATGGTTGAGTTTAATGCTGTATCACCAGAGGATATAAAAGACAAAGTAGACACTTTGTGCAAACTATTAGATCAGTGCGTGGCACAACAAACTAATGGTGTTATTGGTTACCAGCTAACCAGTAATAAAAGTGATATTTTAACAATTTACGCCATGCGTAAAAAGTCAGTCGGGCTTTTAGGTAATGTAAAAGGCAGTCAGAAACCACTCGCCTTTGCAGAAGACACTGCGGTACCACCAGAAAACTTAGCTGATTATATAGTAGAGTTTAGAGCATTACTCGACAGCCATAATTTACAATATGGAATGTTTGGCCATGTTGACGCTGGCGTTTTACATGTTAGGCCTGCGCTCGATATGTGCGACCCAGAACAAGAAAAACTATTGCGTGTTATTTCAGATGAAGTGGTAAAACTCACCGCTAAATACGGTGGTTTAATGTGGGGCGAACACGGTAAAGGGTATCGTAGCGAATATGGCCCAGCGTTTTTTGGCGACCATTTATTTACTCAGTTACGTAAAATAAAAACTGCATTTGATCCAAATAACCGAATAAACCCGGGTAAAATATGTACACCTATCGATAGTGAAGACTCACTAGTAAGTGTTGATGGACAAAAACGTTCATGGTTCGATAAACAAATATCTATTGATGTAAAAACAAGTTTTAATAATGCCATGACTTGTAACGGTAACGGAATATGCTTTAACTACGATGAAAACTCACCAATGTGTCCGTCGTATAAAGTAACCGGCGATCGCCGACATTCACCTAAAGGCCGCGCAAGTTTAATGCGCGAATGGTTGCGCCTGCAAGAAGCAAAAAATGTAGATTTACTTGAGGTCGAAAAGCAACTTAATAAAGGCGAAGTAATTACCTGGTGGGAACGTTTTGTTCACAGCCGTGAAAAAAACAAAGGCATTTACGACTTTTCTCACGAAGTTAAAGCTTCGATGGACGAGTGCTTAGCCTGCAAAGCATGTACTACTGCTTGCCCAATTAAAGTAGATGTACCTACTTTTCGTTCGCGTTTTTTAAATTATTATCATAGTTACTACGCACGTCCACTCAAAGATTACCTAGTGGGTAATATAGAAGTTAGTGCGCCATTAATGGCTAAATTTGCACGTATTATTAATCCTATAGTAAGTACAGACCTAGTTAGTAACATAATTAAAAAAACCGTGGGTTATGTAAATACACCACAATTAAGTATTCCCGCACTAACTAATCGAGTAAACAAAGCTCATACTTTTAATTTTGAATTACTAAATAAATTAAGTGCTGAGCAACAAAACGAATATGTATTAATAGTACAAGACCCATTCACTAGTTTTTATGAAGCAGAATTAGTAGAGAGTTTTATTACGCTTATTACCCAGCTCGGCAAAAAGCCAATGTTATTACCTTTTAAACCCAATGGAAAACCACAACATGTAAAAGGGTTTTTACATGAGTTTAAAGTAACAGCAAAAAACGCCGCGGAGTTTTTAAATAAACTTAACGATATTAATGCGCCACTGGTTGGTTTAGATGCTTCATTAGTTATGTGTTACCGCGATGAGTACAATACAATTTTAGAAAATAATCGTGGTGATTTCCATGTGCAACTTGCTCACGAGTGGTTACAAACTCAATCGTTTACGCAATTAAAAGCAAAACAAAATACTAATACTAATACTGAATTTACTTTATTAAGCCACTGTACCGAAACTACCGCCTTACCAAAAGCTGCGAGTGTTTGGCAAAATATTTTTAGCGATATTGGCTTAACATTAAAAACAACCAGTACTGGTTGTTGCGGCATGGCGGGTACTTATGGTCATGAAGCACAAAACCAAAACAACTCGCGCGCACTATACGAAATGAGTTGGAAACCTATTGTAGATAAAAATAAACCCGAGCAACTGTTATCAACAGGATTTTCTTGTCGTAGCCAAGTTAAACGATATGAAAAATTTAAACCTAAACATCCAATTGAGTTACTTGCACACCTACTTAGCAATTAAACTTTATTAGGCTGATTAAAAAATGCGTAACTTTATAAATAAAATTACGCATTTTTACTTTTTACTTTTTAGCAAAACTATCTGCAATTGGCTTAGTAGTTATACCATGAATAAATACACTAAATAAAATAGTGGTCATAGCAATAGTTGCAATCTGATATTTATTTTCTATTTGAGTATCAATTACCATTAACGTAAATACTATCGATGCGAGTCCTCTTGGTCCAAACCAAGCAAAAGTAAATCGCTCTTTTATATTCAGTGCAGTAAATTGCAGTGACAACATAACCGGAATTATTCTGATCAAAGTTGCACTGAGTAAAGCATAAATTATTATTTCAAAACTGAGTTTTGGTAAAACCAAATAGGCACTTACAAAACCAAATAAACACCAAATTAATAATGCTGCAAAATCGGCTATGTGCTCTGAGTCTTCAACAATTTCACAACGTATCGACTCTGGAGAATATCGGTCAAACAATAAACCTGCTACAAACACTGCAATAAAACCACTACTATGAAAATACTGTGTAATAGAAAATATCGCCATTGCAAAACCTACCAGCAAAAAAGGACTGGTTTTTTGTGCAAAATAATGGCGTTGCATAGCAAAGTTTAAAGTGGGAATAAATATCGCAACACTCGCAATTGCAATCAATAGCGCTATACCAAGTTCCCGAGTAAAAATAATCATAGTTTGTGAAGCGGTGATCCCAAGCTCTGGGTTATTAGCTAATAACAAAAAAATTAAAAATACAGGTACACATAAACCATCATTTAAACCACTTTCAGTATTTATTCCTTCACGGATATTTTCGGGCACTTGTGTACTTTCTAATAGTCCTTTACTTAGTGCTGCATCGGTTGGTGTTAAAATAATTGCTAATAATGCAGCTTGAATAAGTGTTAACTCTGCAAATAAAAATAATGCAGTGCCAATACCTAACAACAAGGTAAGGGGTAGGGCAACAAATAATAATAAACTTGGATACTGATAACTGTGTTTTAAAACGCTTAGTTTTGTTTTTGTAGCGTCGGTAAATAAAAACAAACTTAAAGTTAATTCAATTAAAGGTAATATATAAGCTCCACCATTTTTTAATTGTTCAACTTCCTCAGGTATAAACCAAGCCAGTGCTATTCCTCCAATCACAAAAAACATTGGGCCAGTGATTTCGGTTCTTTCTAATTGCCGGATTGTTAATGAATAAATCAAAAACAAACTGCCAATAAAAGTAATGACTAAATATTCCATTATATTTTCCTTTTTAAACCAGATTTTGCACGTTCTTTTATATTTGTTTGAATATAAATTTGATCTGTAGTTGCTATTTTTGCGTGTCCTAAATCTTCAGATAAATGTTTGAGTGGTCGTGTTTGTGCATCGTGTGTTGCACCTGTATGTCTAAGCCAATGTGCGGTTGCAGCTTCAAGTTGTTCAGAGTCATCTTTAAAACCATCATCAAGTAAAGATTGCTGAGCTAAATCAAAACTTTGTTGTACCAAACGTCGTATTTGCCTAACTGTCATGCCACCTTGGCCACGAATTTTATGCACCAAAGGTTCAGATTCATCAACGCGTGGTAGGGCAGGTAAACCACGATAAAGTCGGTAGCGTTTTAAATATTCAACAAAATCATCGCTTAGAGTTACATCTCGTAATTTATTACCTTTACCCATAATACGTAAAAACCAAAAGCCATCGTTGTCTTGCCAAAAATGCGACATAACGGGCGACCATTGTGGCCGCTCTGACAATTCGGAGATCCGTAAATATAATCCTTTTAAACATGCCAGAGTAAATAAATTTCTTTCTAGATCAGGTTGTTGCTCACATAAGTCGCGCGTTACCCCAAACACATATTCCCATTGTATATCGCTTAGCGTATCGGGGATCTGTATTTGCGATTGAACCACTAAATAGGGACTATTCTTTTTTACTACAGGCACAAAATTGGCAAAGG
Organism: Pseudoalteromonas sp. 19-MNA-CIBAN-0066; assembly: GCF_040308705.1. Lineage (NCBI taxonomy): Bacteria > Pseudomonadati > Pseudomonadota > Gammaproteobacteria > Alteromonadales > Pseudoalteromonadaceae > Pseudoalteromonas > Pseudoalteromonas sp. 19-MNA-CIBAN-0066. The sequence goes on along the minus strand of NZ_JBEONZ010000042.1, from coordinate 637 downwards.
TTTTTTCTTCTAAAATAGCAAATTTATAAAATACGTTAAGTGCAGTAAACATTGCCGATAATGTTTGTTGGCTAGCAATTGATTCTTTTTGGATGAAAGGGCGCCAATTTGTATTTAAACGACGAATACCTTGCTCGTCTTTATAACGCCATTGTACTGATGTTGTAGCCCAAGCTTTATCTGGTTCAACAACAAAATCTACATAACCTTCAATATCTTCGCGCTTTAAATCAAATACTGATTTTTCAGCCACTAACCATGCCCATAAATAAAAACGTTCAAGCTCACTTCTAAACCGACTATAGGTTGCTTCCGATTTGCGACCATAAACATATAAAAACTGGTATAAGAAGGTAAGATCTTGTTTTGATTCAGTTACAGTCAAGCCAACTTGCTGTATAAAGGTAGCCAGTTCTGGATATTCTGAATTTAAAGTATTATCTTCAAGATGAGCAATTTGATATCTCAATTGTTTTAACGTATCAACCAAAGCAACTAGCATAGTAATAAAATATTCAATAAAATAATAGACTTATAGATTAACCATAAAGTCCGATACTGTCTATTGTATATAGTGATATTTATGTGTACTTTTCTTTTCAGTTAATAAACATTACCTTTATATTTACTACAAAAT
>NZ_JBEONZ010000041.1:0-21838 GCF_040308705.1 Pseudoalteromonas sp. 19-MNA-CIBAN-0066 | reverse complement strand
ACATTCAAGAGCAGGGCTAACTATTCCGATTCATCCCATCGACGCCGCTTCGCGTCGATCAATGGGTTTTCTCGGAAGGATTCGATAAATTAAGCCCACTTCCTGTGAGTCCAGCTTATAGACTATAGAGAAAAAACAAGTAGAGAAATTAATAATTAACTATTATTTAACAATGAGGGTGTTTTGTATGAAATTGCAATAATACAGTGTGTGCTGCTTGTAATGCGCAGTTTGATTAAGGAAACGGTTAAATTAAGGGGAGTTTGAATGAGGGTTTAAGTGTTTTTGTTACTTTATTGTTATTGCGTGTTGCTCATTTTCACGCTTCCAAATAGCGAGCTGCTTTTTATATTCATCCCATACGCATGGGCAACAACTTCCACCACCACAGCACTCGTCCGGCTTAGGTTTTTCTGGTTTTGCGACTGCAGGTAGTATATTTAATTGCATATTAAGATTTTTTAAATACTAAAAAGGCTGTAAATAATAAAGTATTGACCTTGGCATGTAAATTATTCTTTGTGAACTTGAATCCCTGTGTGAGAATACGCCAATGCGATTATATAAAGTCATACACCGCGCACCATGGCGGGTTGTTAAAATTAGTTCTAAGCGCCAGCAATTGCGTTTTCGTCGTGCTATGGTTGCGCTTAAAATTGCGCTTGCGCAAGAAAGACAAGAAACAAAAGAAATGCTTTCAATTTATAAACGCTACACACAAGGGCAAACAAATAAAGCCGAATTAAAGCGTGCAAACGAGCAATTTGTAGATATTTTAAAGGGTTTGGGTTTAGGGGTATTTGCCATATTACCGTTTGCGCCTTTAACTATTCCCTTAGTGGTTAAACTGGGCCGCTTAGTTGGCGTTGATGTTTTGCCTAGCTCCTTCAATATGAATCGTTCAGTTAAAGAGCTTGATCGTGAAATAGCTCAAGAAAATCAAAAACAAGACCCACAAAACTCATTAAAAAAGTAATCTATAATTGGCAAAATTAGCGATACCTTTTGCGTCTCCTTATTGTTATGCTTAGTGACCATTTATATTTTGTGAGTCATTTAATGAGTGCATTACTTCGTCATACTTCTTCTGGAATTCCTTTATCTTTTATCCTTAAAAACGAATTAACAGATTGGCTTACGCAGCAACCTACATTTGTACAAAACTGGTTAGCAAATAGTGGTTTTGAAAAGCAAGGGCTAGCATTAGTACCAAACCCTGAAACGGGTGAGCTTAACCATGTTTATTGCATAATGCGCAGCAGTGATGACTTTTGGGCTGCAGGCGACTTAGCCACCAAGTTACCGGCAGGTTGTTATCAAATTCAAGGTGAAAAACACCTAATAGAGCAGCTTGCTTTAGGCTTTGTATTGGGTGGTTATGAATTTAGTGAGTACAAAGAAAAAGTCACCGCAAAAGCGCAGTTAGGTATTGCTGACAAAACACTTTACGAGCAAATAAAACAACAAGCCGACGCAATTGGTTTAGCCCGCGATTTAGTTAATACCCCGGCTGCCGATATGATGCCGCAACATTTAGCACAAGTCATGAGTGATTTAGCCGACACCTTTGATGGAGACTTTACTCAGTGGATTGGAGATGAGCTGTTAGAGCAAAACTACCCAACAATTCATATGGTTGGTCGTGCGAGTGAAAATAAGCCGCGTTTACTCGACTTAAAATGGGGCGCAAAAGACGCACCATTAATTACTTTGGTTGGTAAAGGTGTATGTTTTGACTCAGGCGGGCTTGACCTAAAACCGAGTGCCGGTATGCGTAACATGAAAAAAGACATGGGCGGCGCAGCGCATGTTATTGCGCTTGCTCAGCTTATAATGGCTGCTAATTTACCAATTAGATTACGCGTGTTAGTACCTGCGGTTGAAAACGCGGTTTCGCGTAACGCATTTCGCCCTGGCGATGTAGTAAAAACCCGTAAAGGCATTATGGTTGAAATTGACAATACCGATGCCGAAGGACGTTTAGTATTATGTGACGCGCTTAGCGAAGCCCAAAACGACGAGCCTGAGCTTATAATTGACTTTGCTACCTTAACAGGTGCGTGTCGAGTTGCTTTGGGCACTGAACTACCAGGGTTTTTCTGTACTGAGCGTACTATTGCTAATAGTATTATGGACGCAGGGTTGAGTGTAAGCGATCCGGTATGGCAACTGCCGTTATTTGATCAATATAAGTCATTTTTAAACAGTGATGTTGCCGATATGGCAAACTGTGCAAGCACCCCATTTGGCGGTGCAATTACCGCTGCACTGTATTTAAAAGAATTTATTGAGCCAACTACGCCTTGGGTACATTTTGATGTAATGGCATGGAACTTACGTGCTCTACCAGGTCGCCCAGTAGGCGGAGAAGCGTTAGGTATTCGTGCTGTATTTAATTACCTGCAAAACCGTTTTAACTAATAATCGAGTATTTAGTATGAGGTGTTAAACCTCATACAACTCAAGCGGTAAATTATCTGGATCGGCAAAAAAAGTAAACTTTTTGCCGGTTATTTCATCTTCTCTTATGTCCTCTACACTAACCCCTTGCGACTCTAAATACACTTTAGCCACGTGCACATCACTTACTTTAAATGCCAAATGCCTTAACCCTTGTGCTTCAGGGTAACTTGGGCGCTCTGGTGCGCCAGCAAACGAAAATAACTCAATTTGACTGCCATCAGGTAAAGCTAAATCTAACTTATAAGAATTTCGTGCTTCCCTAAAGTGCTCATTAATAATTTTAAGCTTTAATATTTTGCTATAAAAATGCTTAGCGCGAGGGTAGTCGCTGCAAATAATAGCGGCATGATGAATGCCAAGTAGTTTCATAACGCGCTCTCTAAATTGTGTAATTAAATACAAACACTAAAAACAAAAAACGCACAATTAAGTGCGTTTCAATAAGTAGCTGCCTATTTAGGTTGGCTCTACTTCTTTACATGCTTTTACCGCTGGAGCAACTAACTCTAAGCCGGTTTTATCGCAAGGAGGAAGTTGTGCATCACTTACACTAATAGGTGTTACACGCTCGCCCCATTTAATATAACTAGCAGCCCACGTAAGGCCAGCGCCAAAGGCTGCCGACATAATATTTGAGTGTGGTTTAATTAAACCTTGCTCCACCGCCTCGCAAAGTGCAATGGCAATTGTCGCTGCCGATGTATTACCGTACTGGCCAATATTAACCATTACTTTTTCATCGGGCACTTTTAAACGGTGCTGAATGGCCTGAATAATACGTAAGTTAGCTTGATGCGGCACTAATACGTTTATATCGTCTAGGCTTAAGTTTGCTTGGGCTAGTACGTCGTCGCATGCTTCACTCATGCCTTTTACAGCGCGCTTAAATATTTCACGGCCTTCAAATAGTAAATTAGATGGGCCAATCGGCTCATATTTATTTAAGTCACTACCAAAGTTTTCGATATGTAAAATATCACGATCTGTACTGTCACAACCGGTTTTAGTCGCAAGTAAACCTGCAGGTGTGTCGGCAGCTTCGAGTACTACGGCACCCGCGCCATCGCCAAATAATACCGCACTGTCACGGCGCGACCAGTTTACATACCAAGTCATGCGCTCAGCAGCAATAACCACAGCCTTTTTAATCATACCGGCTTGTATTTGCGCTGTTGCTGCTTGTAGAGCATATAAAAACCCTGAACAAGCTGCGTTAGTGTCCATAGCGGCAGCGCCCACAGCGCCAATATTCTTTTGCACTAACGACGCAGTATTTGCCACCATAGTTGATGGCGTACAGGTGGCTAAAATAACTAAATCAATATCTTTAGCGTCAATACCGGCACAAGCAATCGCATGCTTAGCCGCAACAGTAGCAAGCTCTGCAGTACTTACATGGCTAACTCTGCGAGATTTAATACCTGTTCGTGATGTTATCCACTCGTCTGTGGTATCCACTATTTTGCTAATTTCGTCGTTACTAATGCTTGCTGGTGGAATGCATTTACCCCAACCAGTGATGTGTGCGTAAGGCATAGTGTGTTCTCTTAAAAAGTGGTCTGACATGTATTACTAATGAATAAGTTATACCAAAAAATGGCTTTTAACACTAGTAAATACCCAAGGAGATAAAAAATGATAGCTTATTAAAAGGGTTTTTGTAGCGTAAATGTAGCAATTTATAGTTAATTGGGTTAAAGGTAGAGCTTAAAAGGAGCAAGTATGAAAACTACACTAATAACTACATTTACTGCAATCACTTTAGCGTTAACAACAAATATGGCATTAGCACAACAACATAAAATTATTTATGCGGGCAGTGTAATGCTAGGTACAGAGCAAACGGTTAAAACTGAGCAAACACTGGTAATAGCCGATGATAAAATTTCAGCAATTAAAAGCGGCTATGTAAGTAAAGATGCACTGGGTTTGCCCGGTGCGCAAGTAATAGACCTTAAAAATCACTTTGTAATGCCTGGGCTAATAGACATGCACGTGCATGTTACTTTTGAGCGCGATGCCAATGTTAGCAGGCATCGCTGGACTACCGAATACGAAGCAGATAACGCGCTGCGTTCAATTAAATATTTACAGCGTACTTTAAATGCAGGCTTTACCTCAGTGCGAGACTTAGGCAGTAACTATCAGGTTATTTTTCCGCTAAAGCGCGCCATTGAGCGTAATGATATTAATGGTCCGCGCATTTTTGCCGCAGGCAATACAGTATCGCCCACTGGTGGGCACGCCGATTTACATGGCTATCGTAAAGATATAAGTGACGGTGTTGGTGCATCATTAGGTATTTGTAACGGCGCAGACGATTGCCGCAGAGCCACGCGCGAAGTGATTAAAAGTGGTGCCGATGTTATAAAAATTACCGCCACCGGTGGCGTATTAAGTAATACCGCCGCAGGCGTTAATCAACAATTAAGCGACGCAGAGCTTAGTGCAATTGTAGATACCGCGCATCATTTAGGGCGTAAAGTAGCCGCTCATGCACATGGCACGCAAGGCATAAAAGCCGCGCTTAAAGCGGGTGTAAACTCAATAGAGCATGGCTCGTATTTAGATAAAGAGGCTATAGCATTGTTTAAAAAAACCGGAGCTTACTTAGTTCCTACTTTGCTGGCTGGTGCCACAGTGAGCGAAGAAGCTATCAGTAATCCAAACATGCCAATAGCTATTGCAGATAAAGTGCGCGAAGTAACACCTAAAATGCAGGCATCGTTTAAATTAGCGCTAAAAAATGAGGTAAATATTGCCTTTGGCACTGACTCAGGCGTATCGCGCCATGGCCTTAATGCTAACGAGTTTAGCTTACTGGTAAGTAATGGTATGAGTGAAGCACAGGCAATTAAATCGGCAACCGTGAGTGCAGCTAAACTGCTTGGCCAAGATACCCAATTAGGCGATTTGAGTGTGGGTAAACAAGCCGACATTATTAGTGTTAATGCCTCGCCGCTAAAAAATATTGCAGAGCTTAAAAATGTGCAGTTTGTAATGAAAGCAGGGCTAATTTATAAGCAATAGCCACACTTGCTGTTAAGGCACTGGGGTTAATATGGGCTCAATAAATATTGAGCTTAATAATTATTAACCCCAGTGCCGTGGCCTTTTAATACTTCACTTTGTACCTAGTTACAATGTCGATGAATGATGACTAAGTATTGCATAAGTATTAAAATAGCTTTTCTTAAAATTCAATAGGTAACATGTGTTTTGTTAATTCGCACCGATCCGGCTATTAGCCGCCTTTTAATGTTACGCAGTGGTGCCATAGCTGTGCAGCTTATTGCTGTGCTTATAGTGTACTTTTTATTAGATCATCAAATAGCATTAATGCCCTTACTGTTAGTGATTGCTCTAGAAGCGGGGTTTCAGTTAATGAGTGTGCTGGCTTATCGTAATGTAAGCCAAGCAAAACCGCTGGGCATGCTGATGCAATTAACCGCCGACGTATTGTTTTTAACTATTTTGTTATCACTCAGTGGTGGCGCAACCAATGCATTTGTGTCGTTATTATTGCTGCCAATAATGATTGCAGCGGTAACGCTAAGTGGCAAAGGGCTTGCTTATATCGCGGTATTAGCCATTGCGGCGTATAGTGTATTACTGATAAAAATGCCCGAACATAACATGCACCAAATGAACATGAGCGGCCATTTTATTAGCATGTGGATTAACTTTGTTTTGAGTGCCAGTGTAATAGCGTTAGTGATTGGTGCAATGAACCGCGCCTTAAAAGAGCGCGAACGCACTATTGCTCAAGTGCGCGAACAACAATTACGCAGTGAACAGTTAGTAACGCTGGATGGCGCAGCAGCGCAAATAACGCATCAGCTTGCTACACCAATTGCTAACTTACAGTTACTATTTGAAGAGTTATTAGAGGAACATCCAAATAACCTTGTAGTGCAACAAATGCAAACTCCACTACAACAATGCGCTACACAATTAGATAGTTTTAGAAAGCTCTCATCTGCGCTGCGCCTTAATAACACCCAACAACACATTACAACGGCGCAATTACAACAGCAAATTACCGATACGCTATTGCTGCAATATCCCGATCAACAAATAAAGTGGATTATAAAAAACCAAACGGGTGGCATTAATACCGCCATATTAAACAGTGATGCTATGTTGCTACCTGCTATTTTAAATTTACTCCAAAATGCAGCCACCGCTAATCAGCAGCAAGGTCAAAATGTGCTTGAGCTTACTTGGCTGCAAGAGGAGCATTGCGGCGAATATGTTTACTTGCTTATTCGCGATTTTGGGAATGGCTTTTCAGCAACCCAGCTCAGCAATTTAGGTGGGCAATTAATGCCTAGCGACCATGGTATGGGGCTGGCTGTGCTGCTTTCTAATGTGACCTTTGAGCGTTTAAATGGCTCGCTAACTTTATATAATCACCCCCAGTGTGGTGCAATTGCCAAAGTTAAATTAGCAACTGTTTTTAGCGAGCAAAGTGAATGAAAATATTAATTATTGAAGACGATATAAACCTTGCTAGTACCTTGGCAAGGCGGCTAACTAAATACGGTTTTAACTGCGAAATAGCGCATAACCAAAGTGAGGCACTCCTTAGTGCAAGGCGGTTTTTGCCCGCTACTATTTTGTTAGATATGAAGTTAGGTAACGACAATGGCTTAGCGTTAATAAAACCACTGCGCAGCTTGCTCACACACGCGCATATTGTATTACTCACGGGCTTTGCCAGTATTGCCACCGCAGTTGAAGCAATGCGCTTAGGAGCCAACGATTACCTTACCAAACCTGTTGATATGGCAACCTTACTAAAAGCACTTAACCAAGAGCGCGATACAGCAATAACCTTAGATGTTGCAACCACAGTTATGTCGCCAGAGCGTTTAGAGTGGGAGCATATTCAGCAAGTGCTACACAGTAATAATGGTAATGTGTCGAGCACCGCAAGGCAGCTCAATATGCATAGACGTACATTACAGCGCAAATTACAAAAAAAGCCAGTACAGCACTAATAACGCTAGTGATTAAATATAATTTTAGGCTAAAGCGATGCTGGTTTTTTTCAGCGCACTCAACACATTAATGAAGCACTATAGTAGCTGCCTGATTTAACTAGCTGTGCTAAAATCGCGGCGTTTAAATTTAACCGATATTACAAGGCTTTCACATGGCAAATACAGCGCACGCACTGCATATACTGGTAAAACATAAAGAAATTGCAGAAGATATTATTACGCAATTAGGTAAAGGTGCAAAATTTCAAACCTTAGCTAAAAAGTATTCGTCGTGTCCGTCGGGTAAAAAAGGTGGCGATTTAGGTGAATTTAGACGTGGACAAATGGTGCCACAGTTCGACAAAACTGCGTTTAATGGCGCTATTTTAGAGCCGCATTTAGTTAAAACTAAATTTGGCTGGCATGTGATCAAAGTGCTTTACCGTACTTAATATTCTTTAAGTGCATGTATTAAGTGCATGTATTAAGTGCATGTATTAAATGCAGTTTAACAGGCTTAATACTTTAAATTAAAAGAAAAGGCTGCACATTGCAGCCTTTTTAAATTCTTTAATTCAGAGTTTAATTACTCAGCGTTTTGCTGTGCTTCTTCTTCAGTTATTTGCTTAAAGGCTTGCACAAATGCAGCGCTAGGTTGTCCGCCGGTAAGGGCGTATTGCTCATTTATGATAAAAGTAGGCACTGTGGTAATACCCATTTGCTGTATGTCACTTTGCTGGCTGCGTACTTCTTGAAAAAACTCACCACCGGCTAAAATTTCTTGAGCACGGTCTGTATCAAGGCCAACACTTGCAACAATATCAAGCAAAGCGGGTTGCTCGTTTAAATTCACTAAGTCAGAAAAGTGGGCTTTAAATAAAGCCAGTTTTAGCTCGGTCTGCTTATTTGAAGTGGCAGCCCATGCTAATAAACGATGGCAATCGAAGCTATTTATTATCATTCGCTTATCGTCAAAGTTAAACGTGAAGTCGGCGTCTTTTCCGGCGTCTATTAAACGTTGGCGGTTATCTTTGCTTTGCTCTGGTGTTAAGCCGTACTTTTGCGTTAAATGTTCATTTAGATCTTGGCCTTCAGGCGGCATATTTGGGTTAAGCTCAAACGGTTTCCAGCTAATTTCTGCGTTTATTTCACCGTGTAATTCACTGAGTGCTTTTTCAAGGTTTTTATAACCAATAATGCACCATGGGCACATTACATCCGATACAATATCAATTTTAAGCGTTTTCATTATTTTCCCTTAGGGCAAAGCGGTAAAGCGAATATAATGAGTATATTGGGATTAATTGCAGTTTATCAATCATGATTACTCTACAGTGTATTAAAAGCTACAAATAATGTATTTGCAGCATGGTTACTTTTTAGCATAAGGCAGGCGCATTAGTTTGTTAGTGCTGTGGTAGCTATCGAGCCCGCTTATGGCTACTGTATCTATGGCCTGTAAGTCTAAAAAGCCATCGCTTTGCAGTGCCGCTTCATCTAAATATACGTCCATTATTTCGCCAATCACAAGCTCAGTACCATTGACTGCTAAATGCTGATGTTCAATGTATTTTACCGCATATTTTAAGCGGCTTTGTTGTACAAATGGGGCACTAAATTCATTTAAATACTCAGGGGTTAAACCGGTGGCAGCAAACTCTGATTCGTTTTTATCATAACGCGCCGAGGTTTGATGTGCTTGCTGATAAATAGCACTATTAACATGATTAATAGTATAAACACCGGTTGCTAAAATATTTTCGAAAGTGTGACGGGGAACGCTATGGGGGCGTATTATCATACCAATTAATGGCGGGTGCGCGCCTAAATGAATAACAGAGCTAACAATCGATAAGTTAGTATTGCCTTGGCTGTCTTGAGTGCCAATTAAGTTAGCGCTTTTAAAGCCCGACAACGAGTTTATAAAGTGGGTACGCGTGTGTTTTTCAAGTGCTGCAATGCGCGCTTTAGTAAAATGCATTAAAAAATCCTTACCATGGAATACTTACCATGAAATACCTACCATGAAATAGTAGTGCCTTGCCAATCTAGGTAGGCGGGTTCACCGTTAAGTTCTAAATTAGGGTTGTTGTTAGTCAGTTCAAATAATTGCTGCGCTACAAACGCAGGAGTAAAAAGCTTGTTTGGCGGTACATTTTTTTGAAAAGGCTTAGACAGCTCAGTGTCGGTAGTACCGGGATGAAATAAAATGAGCTTAGTGTTTTTAGCGCGCATTGCCAGCTCTACGGCAGCAGTTTTAAATAACATATTAAGCGCCGCTTTTGATGCGCGATAGGTATACCAGCCGCCAAGTTTATTGTCGTTTATGCTGCCAACCCGGGCGCTTAATGCGGTAATAGTGCAGTGGGTTTTAGGTGTTAATAATGGTAATACACTTTGCAGGCATAGCAGGGGTGTAAGCGCATTAACTTGCAATAGTTGATTAAAATAATCGCTGTTAATGTCCTCTAGTTTTTTTTCTGGCATGTGTTGCCGATTATGTAAAAGGCCATTAAAAATAATTACCTGATGTAAATCAGCCTGCTGGTTTTGTAGTGTAGTGGTAACATTGTTTAAGCTTTGCTTTGAATAATCGCTTTGCAGTTGCGTTATATTATTTAGGTTATTGTACTGTGCATTGCGCGAGCCCGCGCTTACGCAAACAATATGGTACTGGGTTACTTGGTTATTTAAATGCGCTATATAAGCTTGTGCAATTGCGCTACTTGCACCAAATAAAACAATAGTTTTCATTTATCACCTTTGCTTTTAATTTTACATTGATTATTTTTACACTGTGAGTTTGGCATTAAAAAACGACTTATAGGCTGGCGATACTTAGCAAAAAAAGTGTATGCGCAATCGGCAAAAAAACGAATTATGGGCAAGCGAATAATCTTCAACCAAGGATATTTACCTACTGTTTTCCATGCTTGGTAGGTTACATCAAGGCCATAGATCATTATTCCAGATGGCATTCTTGCGTGTAATAACGCCATAGCTTTAATTTTATCTACATTAGGAAAACGCGTATTAAAGTTAGTGGCATTAAGGTCCTCTAATATTATTTTATTATTAATGTCAGCACGCTTTAAATGTTGCATCTCGGCATTACACAATGGGCAGTTAGCATCGTAAAAAATGATCATGTTATTGCTTTGTAATTATTTTACATATGCTTTTTTACGACACGCCATTGCAAATGGATCTATTAAATAACCGCACATAGTGATATTAATAGTGTTCCATGAAACAAAGGAGACTGAGAAATGAGTGAACAATATGCCGCCTTGCGAGGCAATGTAAATTTACTAGGCCAATTATTAGGGCAAACAATTAAAGATGCCCAAGGCCAAGCAATTTTAGATAAAGTAGAAGAAATAAGGGCTTTATCAAAGTCATCTCGCAGTGGCAACGAAAACGACCGTAAAACACTAATAAAAGTATTACATGCGCTCAGCGATGAAGAGCTGTTACCGGTTGCCCGTTCATTTAATCATTTTTTAAACCTTGCCAATGTTGCCGAGCAGTTTCATACCGTTTCGCGTTTTAATGATGTTGGTTTTTGCCAGCTAAATCCTCTCACTCAAACATTAAAAACGTTAGCAACAAAAGCAAATAATGGCCAACTTAATCACAATCATTTGGCCGACACACTCTCAAAACTCCACATAAACTTGGTGCTAACCGCGCACCCTACAGAAGTAACACGCCGCACAATTATTAATAAGCACGTTGAGTTAAGTGATTGCTTAGCTTCATTGGAGCGAACTGATAACTTAGCACAAGAGCGCGAGGCTATTTTAAATCGTATTGCGCAGTTAATTAGCCAAGCATGGCACACCGACGATATTCGTCGCTCGCGACCCACCCCTGTTGATGAAGCAAAATGGGGCTACGCGGTGATTGAAAATAGCTTGTGGCATGCAGTGCCGCGTTTTTTACGTGAGTTTAGCAAGCATGTAAAAGAGCATTTAAGCTTAGAGTTACCAACAAACTACAGCCCAATAGAGTTTACCTCGTGGATGGGCGGAGATCGTGACGGCAACCCTTATGTAACCGCACAAGTAACCAAAGAGGTGCTTGATCATGGTCGTTGGATGGCACTGGACTTATATGGCCGCGATTTAGAAACGCTAAGTACAGAGCTGTCGATGTCTGATGCCAGCGATGAGCTAATAGCCCTTGCGGGGCAAGAATTTGAACCTTATCGCTGCGTGATTAAAACACTTAAAAACCAAGTGTTAGAAACCGTAATGCATTTAGGGGCAAAAATAAAAAATCAGCGCAGCGAAGCCCAAGACTTAATTACCGATATAAACCAAATAAAACATCCAATTGAGGTGTGCTATCGCTCGCTATTAAAATGCAATATGAAAGTAGTTGCTGATGGCCTATTACTGGATGTATTACATCGTATTAATAGTTTTGGTTTGCGGTTAGCTAAATTAGATGTACGCCAAGATTCATCGCGCCATGGTGATGTGTTTTCAGAGCTTACGCGCTACTTAGGTTTGGGCGATTACAACCAATGGCAAGAGCAAGACAAACAAGCCTTTTTACTCACTGAGCTTAACTCGCGCAGGCCGCTAATACCTAAGCGTTGGCAGCCAAGCCCAGAGGTACAAGAAGTACTCGACACCTTTGACGTGATTGCACAGCAAGACGAGCAAACATTTGGCTTATATATTATTTCGATGGCGCGCACAGCCTCCGATATTTTAGCGGTACAATTGCTGTTAAAAGAAAGTGGTTGTAGCTTTAAATTACCGGTTGCGCCGTTATTTGAAACCTTAGATGATTTAAATGATGGCCACAATGTTATTACTACTTTGTTGGATAATGACTGGTACAGAGGCCAAATTAACAATACCCAAAACGTCATGATAGGTTACTCAGACTCAGCAAAAGACGCCGGTATGATGGCAGCTGGTTGGGCGCAGTACGAAGCAATGGATAAGCTAGTGCAATTGGCCGACAAACGCGGCATAGAGCTGGTGTTATTTCATGGCCGTGGCGGTACGGTAGGGCGAGGTGGCGCACCTGCTGCACAAGCCCTACATTCACAACCACCGGGGTCATTAAAAGGTGGTTTGCGAGTAACTGAGCAAGGCGAGATGATCCGCTTTAAATTTGGTTTACCCGATGTTGCGCTACAAAGCTTAAATATTTACGCCGGCGCTGTACTGCAAAGTAATTTATTACCACCGCCAGAGCCTAAACCACAATGGCGCGAAGTAATGGCTTTGATCAGCGAAGAGTCGTGCGAGCATTATCGTAACGTGGTACGCCACGATGAAGACTTTGTACCTTATTTTAGAATGGCAACCCCAGAGCTTGAGCTTTCTAAACTGCCGCTTGGCTCGCGCCCTGCAAAACGAAACCCTACAGGTGGGGTCGAAAGTTTGCGGGCAATACCATGGATTTTTGCATGGAGCCAAAATCGTTTAATGTTACCTGCGTGGTTAGGCGCATTAACAGGATTACAAGCGGCCTTGGCAAAATACGGCGTTGAAACCTTGCAAGAAATGAGCTTACAATGGCCATTTTTTAGATCGCGCCTAGAAATGCTCGAAATGGTATTTAGTAAGGCCGACAGCTGGTTAAGTGAGCATTACGATAACGCGCTGGTGGAAGATATGTACAAACCACTTGGTGTTACCTTGCGCAAAGAGCTCGCTGAAGCGATTAGTTTAGTACAGTCGCTTAGCCCGCAAAAAAGCTTATTGGCCGATCAGCCATGGATCAAAGAGTCAATTGCGCTGCGTAACCCTTATACCGATCCGCTTAATGTGTTGCAGGTAGAGTTACTTCGCCGTGCGCGGTCAAGCGACAACGGCAGTGAAGGCGATATAGATAACGCGTTAATGATCACCATGACCGGCATAGCAGCAGGTATGCGCAATACTGGTTAATGGCTAAATAAAAATAAGGGGATTGCGCAGCGCCGTAACCCCTTATTTTATGCATATGCGCTGGCATTTTATGCGCTAACCTTTTAAACTACTTAGCCATTGAATAAAAAAAATTATATTATGGCTTCTGCAACCTTTTTAGTACAAGCAAACACCGCACTAAGTAATACCCACATCTCTTTAAGCGTAGCGCAAACACAGGCTTTACGTAGCCAATTAAAAACCCAGCGCGGTATTTTAAACGCAAATAATATTAACCAACTATGCGCGCAACTTAATGTAACAAACGACGCCTTATTACAAGGTTTAGTGCCTTTAGCGTCTGAGTTTGCGGTAGCACCCGTATCGAACTTTCATGTAGGTGCAATCGTTAAAGCACTTGATGAAAGCGGCGAGGTTAATTTTTACTTTGGTGCTAATGCCGAGTTTAACCGCCAAGCACTTAGTTTAGTGGTGCACGCAGAGCAGTCTGCAATTAATAATGCTTGGTTAAATGGCGCGAAAAAAATACTAAAAATAGCGATTAGTGACGCACCTTGTGGTTATTGCCGCCAATTTATGAACGAATTAGCTGATGCGCGTGAATTTGATATTTTACTGCCCGAGCAGCAATTTAAACTTGCAGACTTGTTACCGCATTCGTTTGGCCCCACCGATTTAGGCAATCAGTACAGCTTATTTAATCCAGCCCCGCAGGCTCGCTCATTTAATAATACAGAAGTAGAGCAACAGCTGGCAGCCTATGCGTTAGCAGCTTATGTACCGTATAGCCAAAACTACAGCGCAGTAAAAATCACTACGTTTAACAACGGTGACTTTTATGGCAGTTACGCAGAAAACGCTGCATACAGCCCTAGCTTATCGCCATTGCAAAGTGCATTAAGTCAGTTGTTTTTAGCTGGTTTGAGTTTTGATCAACATACCGTAAAGGGAATAACACTGTTAGAAACCGCTGGTCATGAAAACCAAGCAGGAGTGGCTCAAGCAGTGTTAGCAAGCTTTGTAAACTTGCCACCACTTGAGCTAATTAGTGCGCCATTAAGTGAGTAACTTGGCAAACTGACACACTAAAAAGTACTGTTACTTAGCGAGCAGTACTTTAGCGGCTTCTAATACTACCGCAACTGATTTTCTTTCAATTTCGCCGTGGTCAACATTAGGAATTTCTTGGCGAGTACGATTAACTAATACACCGGCTACGCACGCTGCTTGTAAACCAAGTGCCGCACACATAGTAAATAAGGTTGCCGATTCCATTTCGTAGTTCATCACCCCCAATTTTTGCCACTCTTCGCAGCTGCCTTGTAACGACTTTGGCACATAACCAGAGTGTGTATCGTAACGCTCTTGCCCTGGGTAAAATGTGTCGCTTGATGCAGTAATACCAATATGAAAATCGATATTAAGGTTTTCACAGGCTTTAACCATAGCTTGGGTAGCAAAAAAGTCAGATACCGCAGGGTAGCTAAGCGGCGCAAAATGCTGGCTTGCACCATCTAAACGCACAGAGGCTTGGCTAATTAAAATATCGCCTTCGTTAATGTGTGGTTGAATTGCACCAGTAGTACCAATACGCAAAAAGCTGTGCACGCCAAGTTGGGCTAATTCTTCAACGGCAATCGACGTCGATGGACCGCCAATACCGGTAGAGCATATAACCACAGAATGGCCATTAAGCTCACCTAAATAAACATGAAATTCACGCGTTTTAGCCAGGCAAGTTGGGTTATCTAAAAATTGCGAAATACGTGCAGCACGATCCGGATCGCCCGGAACAATAGCCAGTTTTGCACCTTTAAGATCGTCAATACATAACCCTAAGTGAAATACCTTTTCCATAACTAAGCCTTTATAAAATTACTATCAATTTAGCATCATTACTATAATTGTTTGTTTAGTACAGGACGTATGTCCGTGTTGATTTGTTTTGATTTATTCACCCACATTGAATATTCAAGCATATATTAAAATTATCCGTAAAATGAGGCGGTTGACTTGTATAGGCAGACATTATATTGATCGTCTAAAGTAATGAGTAAATTATCATAAACAACAGGCACATTTACACTAAGTTGTTTTTATTCATATGGTTAGTTGTTATTTTTTGGATGGTATATACATTAGTGAAGCAAGGCTAATTTAACGTTAGTTTGCTTTTAGCAAGCAGTACTAATGTTATTGTTAGTATTTAAATATTAGCAATTTTGCATAACTAATCAGTACCACGCAAAACATATAGATTTATAAGGGTTTACCATGAGCACCGAATTTCAGGAATTTAAAAGCAAAATTGAGCATTGTTTGTGCGCACCAGGTGATGGTGTATATACAGTTAACACTGCAAAAGAGCGCAAAGCTGCATTAAGAAATAAGCTTTATGGGCAAACCGAAAACATTGGCCCATTATGGCGTGAGTCGCTTAACGAGTTACCCAATTCGCCGCATAAAGCGGTTATGCTAGGTATTAGCTCAGATTGTGGCGGCGGTATTTTACGTGGCGCAAACTGGGGGCCGTTATTTTTACGCTCAGCATTACTTGATCAGCAACCTCAGTGCCGCTCATTCGATTTAGGCGACGTACGCGTTATTCCTCATTTATTACATGATAAATACTTAAACAAAGCCACTATAACCAATTGCCAAAAAGCATTATACGGCAACGAAAATAACGACTATTACGTTAGCCCACTGTCGATCACTGAAGATGTGTGCGACAGCTTTTATGCAACATTTGAAAATAAAGGCATTTTTGGTATTGGCGGCGATCATTCAATTAGTTACCCATTAACAAAAGCGTATTTAAAAGCTAAGCGCGCACAAGGCAAGCGTACCGCAATTATTCATTTTGATGCCCATACCGACTTATTGGTTGAGCGCTTAGGCATTGATTTATGTTTTGGCTCTTGGTGTACGCATATTTTAGAGTTTTTACCTGCGCCACATCATTTAATTCAATTTGGTATTCGTTCAAGTGGTAAACCGAAAGAGCATTGGGAAAGCACCTTTGGTGTTAAACAACATTGGGCGCATGAAATTATAGAGCGCGGTGCAGCAGCCGTTGCCGCAGATGCTATTGCCCAGCTTAAAGCCGACAACGTTGACGAAGTGTATGTTAGCTTTGATATTGACGCCCTTGATGAAAAATATGCCTCTGCAACAGGCACACCAGAGGCAAACGGCTTAACGCCGCAGCACGCACTGGATATTTTATCAGCCATAGCCGATGAATTTGCGATCACCGGTGCCGATATGATGGAAATTGCGCCTTTTACCGACAGCTCGCTAGTAGGGCAGTCAAGTTCAGAAACCACCTTACGAGAAGGCGCTAAAATTTCGGCGTTTTTGATTAGTGCGATGAACAAGTAATCTTAAAGCAGGTCGAAAGGCCTGCTTACTGTATTGATAATAAAAGCCTTTTAATAAATATTAAATTTAAATTGCCCCGTTTAAAAAAGCGACTATAATCCAGCTGCTTTTGCTATAAAAGCGTATTTTATTGGAGCTATAAATGGGTGATTTAGTCGGGATTGGCTTATTAATCTTGATCAGTGCGTTGTTTGCAATGTCGGAAATTGCGATTGCAGCATCGCGTAAAATAAAATTAAGAGTAATGGCTGATGAGGGCAATGTTCAAGCAGCTGCAGTATTAAAGCTACAAGAACAACCTGGGGCATTTTTTGCCATGATCCAAATAACCCTTAATGCTATTGCTATATTAGGCGGCATTGTGGGTGAGCAAGCACTTTCGCCTTATGTGCAAAATGTTTTGCAGTTTTTTTATCAAGGCCCATTACTGGCACAAATTAGTTTTTTACTGTCGTTTTTAACCATTACTTCACTGTTTATTTTATTTGCAGATTTACTACCTAAACGTTTGGCGATGATTTTGCCAGAGGCCGTTGCTGTGCGCGTGGTAACAATAATGCGCTGGGTTACCTATGCCTTAACGCCCTTGGTATTATTTTTTAATGGTTTAACAAATATTATTTTGCGTATTTTTAAAGTACCAAGCGAGCGCGAAGATATTGTAACCACAGAAGACATTGTTGCCATGATGGATGCAGGTGCAGAATACGGTAGCCTACAGCAACAAGAATACGATTTAATCGGTAACGTATTTGACCTAGAAGCGCGCTTTATATCGAGTGTGATGTCGCCGCGCGACCAAATAGTTTATTTTGATATTAATGAGTCGAGCCATGATATTGCTAACAAAATAATAGAGCATCCACATAATCACTTTTTAGTGTGTAACGATAATTTAGATAAATTAATCGGCTCTGTAGAATCAAAAGATATTTTACGCCAAGTACTTAAAGGCGATGCAGCGAATATTAATAGCGAAATGCTCGAAAAAGATATTTTTTATCTGCCCGAAACCCTCAGTTTATCAGAGGCATTAAATGCGTTTAAAACAGCCGTACAGCCTTTTGCTGTGGTAGTTAACGAATACGCATTAGTAGTAGGCATAGTAACGGTAAAAGATTTAATGAAAGGCTTTATGGGCGACTTAATTACTCACAGCGATGATGAGTTAATTGTTGAGCGCGACCAAAACTCCTGGTTAGTTGATGGTTTAACCCCCATAGTTGAGCTGGCTAAAGTACTTGATATTGATGAGTTTCCTCATCAAAGTCATTACGAAACCGTGGCCGGATATTTAATTTATACCATGAAACGCATTCCAAAACGTGCAGAATACATTCAATACGCCGGCTTTAAATTTGAAGTGGTCGATGTTGAAGGCATTCGGGTTGAGCAGTTACTGGTATCAAAAATAGTACCCACGCCCGAGCCACCGCAAAGCTAAGTACAAACTAAGTTAGCTCGCTATCAGCAAGTAAAAAGTAGCAAGTAAAAAGTAGCAAGTAAACAGTCAAAATCACAAAGTAAAAACACCTTATTTTATTATTTTAAGGTGTTTTTACTTGGGTTGGTTTGAGCGCAGCGAAGCCCAACGAAAAAAGGCAGCCTCAATTAACATTAGCGTTATGTATTATCGATTACCTAAAAAGTACCGAATGTAGGTCGGATAAGCGAAGCGTCATCCGACACAATAAAATATCTTGCCAATTATTATCAGCATTTTATATTGTCGAATTTCTGGGAAATGCCATAAGCAGACCTTCAAGGCGTGAATCTGAAACTTTGTTGGGTGGCGCCTTCGGCTTAACCAACCTACCTTTTGACGTTGATTGAGGTAGGTTGGTTTGAGCGCAGCGAAGCCCAACGAAAAAAGGCAGCCTCAATTAACATTAGCGTTTTGTATTATCGATTACCTAAAAAGTACCGAATGTAGGTCGGATAAGCGAAGCGCCATCCGACACAGTAAAATATCTTGCCAATTATTATCAGCATTTTATGTTATCGAATGGCTGGAAAGTGCCATAAGCGATCAATCCAAAAGAAAGTGGCAAAAGGCAAGGCGCAACCCTCTTTCTAATTTTAAACTGTAAGATATAAAATAATTAATTAGCTACTTGAAGCTCAATATTTAAAAAATCTTTAAAGCGAACCTGTATCATCTTACGTGCATCAGTAATAGTTGTTTTGGTTGGTTCAAATAGTGCCAAAATGCGTTCAAGTTCATCTATACATTGCTGATAATCAAGATCAGGACGAACATTATACATATACAGTATATAAAATACTTTTTGTTCTATTTTCTGTAGTGTTTCTTTTGCTGAATCATAAGACTTTTTTATTTCAAAATTGCTTTCAATGATTGATGGCGCCTCAGAAATATTAAAGTTTTTATCTGAAAAAATCACATCATAATACTTGCCAAAAATATGCTGTTTTTGATTAGAGGATTTTTCAGGGTTACCTTGAATAGCAAATAAAATTTGGCCGAATTGCTCCAT
Organism: Pseudoalteromonas sp. 19-MNA-CIBAN-0066; assembly: GCF_040308705.1. Classification (NCBI taxonomy): domain Bacteria; kingdom Pseudomonadati; phylum Pseudomonadota; class Gammaproteobacteria; order Alteromonadales; family Pseudoalteromonadaceae; genus Pseudoalteromonas; species Pseudoalteromonas sp. 19-MNA-CIBAN-0066. Next base: position 2,611 of record NZ_JBEONZ010000041.1, on the reverse strand, counting down.
GCTAATCTTATAACGATATTCTTTCTTATCGTTCATACCAGTATCACCATTCTTTCGAGAATATATGATGTTGTGCTCGTCTAGTAATTGTTCTAATTGTATCTGAAGTGTGCTTAAAGATTTTAAGTCTACGTTTGAAATGGAATTCTGGCTATTAGTATACTCAGCAATTTTGTTTACAGCATCGCTATTTGAGGCGTTGAAAATTCTTACCAAGACTTAACTCTTTGATAAGTAATCAGTAATGTTTGACTCATTCAGTGCATTGAAGTTATGTAACGTTCTTAATGTTTGACCACCATTAAGAACTTGGAAGTCATTAATTGTTATTCTAATCTTTTTATTACCATTAACTGGCTCTGCTTTAATATCTTTTGTAACAATTGTCATACCATTGTTGTACATGAAGAATTTGCTTGGCTCTTCTCTAAGTGACTTGGCTATGGCTTCATTATATTTGGACTTTTGAACAAACCCACGTACGTTATCGAATAAAACCCCATAGTCAATTCGCTCTTTTGCGAAAAGCTCGACTCTTTCACAGTTGTAGTTGTTACGCAATTCTGGGTTTTTACAAGTTATACGAATGATATCAGCTGCATTAAGTCTTATAATATATGATTTAGATGTTGAGATAGAGTTTTCAGAATAAGACATCAAAGCATCATTATCTATTATAAGCTCCGCTACAATTGGCTTAGGCCTAAGGGACATCATAGTTTTTATATGTGGTAAACAGACTGATATAACTTCCATGTCGTAAAAATCTTTCAGTTGTTCTATGGCTGTTTCATCTACATTGATAGGGACAGGTTCATTGCTTATCATATATAGAGACGTTTTCCACACATCGTTGGAGTTTAGTCTTTCTATTGCGTCGTCAACTAAATTTTTAAGCTTTCCTTGTAGTCCCTCACGGCTAGCGCATTTTAATCCCAGACTCTAGCAGGGTTGAGCGGTAATCATCGTCTAGCCCTGCCATTTTCTTTTTCCTCGCCATACTTGCTGACTTAGATGCATCTTGTTTAAAAAGCGCCATGGCTATCTTTCGCATTACATTAAACATTAATGGCCCTTGAAGTTTGCGTATTCTCGATTCATCTTCTCTGAAGTTCATATCAAGCATCCAATGCATGCTTTCAACCTGCCAGTGACTGCGTACTGCATTGAGTGCTTGCGCTGCATTTAAGTCTAATGAACTTATATACCAGCGTGTTTCAGTGGTATCCGACCCTGCCGACTTATCATGAACTTCAGCCCTGACCTTAATAATACTCGTTAAGCCAGGCCAACGATAATCCTTGCCTAGCCAGCTTTTATCTATAAGTAACTGCTGGCATGTACGTGTTTCAACACGCCCATGTCCTGAGCTTATTTCGGTATGTTCATCACAATTATGCTTAGTTAACCTTTCACGCTCGCACTTGTGCCACCACGCTTCTAGTTCCTTTTGCATGCCTGAATGATTACCTTTAAGTGCAAGAATATAATCTGCTTTTTGTTGGATGATTTGTTTTGCTATTTCTTGTTGGCATCCCATCGCATCTAACGTAATGATACTGTTTTCAATATCGAGCAGGGTGAGTAATTCTGGTATTGCGGTGATTTCATTTGTTTTATTATCAACAGCCGTCTGCCCAAGCACTAACTGGTGTTGGCAACTCCATGCACTGACCGTGTGTAAGGCACTTTTTCTGTCTTTTGTGGTAAATGAACGCCGTGCGGTTTTGCCATCGATAGCGATGATATCTGCACCTGTAGTTTCAATCAGTGATGATATCCAAGATTGAAATGCCCTTTCTATTTCATTTGCTTTTAACCGACACATGACGCGCGCAATCGTGTCATGTTTTGGAATTCCTGCGTTGAACGTGCCGTATTTTTTTAACCAATCAAGCTTTAGGTGCCCAAAGTCTTCAATATCTTCCCATCCTTCTGCACCAGAGAGCACAGCGCTAATAGCAAGGAGAAGAATATCGATAAGTTCATGCTTTTTACAACGTTCAATGCGAGGATCTGTAATTGAATTAAAATGTTTCAGAAAAGTAGTGCTCATATTTATGCGACCAAGTAATTATTATGCCTTGATCTGATCACTACTTGCTCTATAAGTTCAATTTATAATGATCTTGCCGTGCACGACTTACCAATTCCCCTAAACTATCTGTTTCTATTTTATATCCAATCCCTTATATTCACTCTAGGAGCATAAAGGAAGAAAGCACTCAATTTAAGGATAAATAATGATTAAATGGATTTTATTGATACTACTTGGTCTATTTACTTCTTTCCCGCAAGCATACGAACCTTACTCGCAAGGGCATTGCGATAGTATTGAAAAAGAACGTGAAACAATACGTTCACGGTTGCGTCAAGGCTATAGAGTGAAAGAAGGTGAGCGATTAAAAGCACGATTCAAATCTTTATTTGAAGAACTTGCAAAGCATTGTGATAACCCCAAACAAACCAATCGAACATATCAACGATCTTCCGTTTATAGCACTAGTAATAACGCGTTATTACACACAAAAATGCACGGCTAGCGCATTTTAATCCCAGACTCTAACAGGGTTGAGCGGTAATCATCGTCTAGCCCTGCCATTTTCTTTTT
>NZ_JBEONZ010000040.1:0-23106 GCF_040308705.1 Pseudoalteromonas sp. 19-MNA-CIBAN-0066 | reverse complement strand
AGTTTTCTGGCGAATTCAATTATACCTTATCTTCATGCTGTTTGTTTTTCATACCACAAAGATCAACACGCCCTAGTTTTTCTATGCCGGCATTACCATTTATTTGCTGATACAAACTCTGTTTAGGCTTGCTGCTACAGCCAGCTAATACACTTGTAGCCAATAAAAATAGTATAAAAACTCTCATTACCAATATCCTGTCACCGATAAATACCAACCGATTTGATCGCTTGCTCCAGCTATACTGCCTAAATCTAAGTAGGCGGCGGTTACGCTCATATGTTTATTTGGCATCCAAGCTACAAACACATCTTTCCAATCTTGCTCGCCTAATCCTAGGTTATTTGTTTTTTGACGATACTCAACACCTAACGCTACTTCACGGCTTAAAAATATCGCTGTGCTTGCCTCAAATAACAATTTATTGCTGGTATTATTACCGCCATAACCCAGTAACCCTAGTTGGTTGGCTTTGCTGTAACGGGTGGTCACGTTCCAAAACCAGTTGTATCCTTCAATAGCACCTAAGTGTAATTTGCTTACCGCTAAGTAAAAGTCAGTGCCGCTGGTGCTCTGTGCACCCACTAGCTTTGCAACCGTGCCATCGTCTAACGACTTATGCTGTATACCCAAACTTACTTGTGGCCAACTACTGTAAACAATGTCGCCATATAAACGAACTTTAGCACCAGTTATCGACTGCTCTATTTGCGTACTCAGCGCGGGTACATCAAACTCTTGCTGCGCATAGCTAAGCTCAACGCGATTAAACAAATTAAGCTGTGCGCCACATACATCTAACGTATAGTCGGTTACATCTGCACGGCTACAAAAGCCATTAACCGAAACCTCATCCTCACTGGCATACCCCGCAAGTTGCGCCCACGGAACAAGGCCACCGCCACCAGCCCCCTCAACTTGAGACACCCCAGGAGTAGCTAATAATTTACCGCTACTCGCAGCAGTAATAAAACTGGCTGTGAGTAATACCCCTGCCATAAAACACTTAATGTACGCCATCGTATTCCTCTAACCACTGCTCTAATAGCTCAGCTTTTAATGGCCGACTTAAATAATAACCTTGGGCGTGATCGCACTTCATTTGCTTAAGTAGCGCTAAAGTACCTACAGTTTCTACTCCTTCGGCAACTACCGAAAACCCTAATTGATGCCCTAAAGTAATACTCGACTGCACAATAAATTGATCTTTTTGCGATTCATCTAGTTTTAAAATAAAGCACTTATCTAATTTAAGCTCATCAATTGGCAGCATTTTTAAACGCCCTAACGATGTTTGCCCTACGCCATAATCATCAAGCGATATTTTTACCCCAATAGCTTTTAAGTTTTCGAGGGCAATTATGCCTTTTTCTTCATTTTCAATCATATCGCGCTCGGTGAGCTCAATGGTGATCAACGCAGGGTTAACCTTATGCTTTTTTAAAGTACGTACTAATGACGAATGAAACCCCGCAAACGCAATATCTTGTGCCGATACATTGATAGCCGCTTGTAAATGTATGCCTTTTTGCTGCCAAGCGGCAACTTGTGCAATAACGGTATTAACCACCCAGGCGGTAAGCTCTACAATTAATCCCGACTGTTCGGCTAAATCAATAAACACCTCAGGCGACACCCAACTACCATCTTTACGTTGCCAGCGAATTAAGGACTCAACCTTATCAACCTTTTGTATTTTCATATTTAGTTTTGGCTGATAGGTCATAAATAACTGGCCGTCATCATCGCTTATAGCTTGCTTAAGCTCATCAAGCATAACTAAGCGCTCTAAATGCGCTTCGTCTTCGCCTTGTTGATAGTAATGAATATTTTGATGATGGCTGGTTGCGCTTTCTACTGCTATAAGTACTCGACGAATTAGATCCTCAGCTTGTTCACCGTGTAGCGGATATTGCACCACCCCCACACTAAAGCGTAAATTTATTTTTAAGTTTTGAATGGTGTAACCCGCTTGGAGCTGCGCCATTAAAGCAATAATGCCGCGTTTAAATTCGCTCACTGCCCCCGCCGGAAATACGGTTAAAAATTCATCACCACCAATACGCGCATGAAACCCACCCAACTCCTCTGAAAACTCACGAATACGATGTGCCACCGCTTTTAAGCACTTATCACCAATGCGTGGCCCCAACTTATCGTTTATATGTCGCAGGCCTTTAATATCGATAGCTACTAACGTGTGTGCAGTGCTTTTATTTAATTGTTTAGCTAGCATTTCTAGCATAGCCGAGCGGTTATAAAATCCGGTTAGCGCATCATGGCGAGCTTGGTAGCTAATTTGCTGTTCACGTTCATTTATATCGCTACCCATGTTATGAAAAGCATCCATAAGGGTAGCTATTTCACTGCTTTGTTTGCTGCCTTTAAATTCAAAATTATAATTACCCTTTGCAAATTGCTTAGCCACCACGGCCAATTGCGACAGTGGTGTAGTTAAATTATTTGCTAATAAACTACTGGTTACTACCCCAACAATTAAAGTAAGTATGGCAAGTATAATCAGCGTAATAAATAGCTGTTCAAAATCGCGATAGCTTTGGGTTAAATCGGCGCTGAGTAAAATTATTACCGGGTGAGCTTGCAGTGCAGATAGCTCAATTTCGCGATTTTTATACACTAAATAATCACCAAAAAAGCGCGACGTCGTTTTGCTATTAAAATAATTAACTGGTTGAAAATTTGCTGGAGGGGCTACCAGTGAGGTTTTTACTAAGCTATCTGCGTTCGCTATAAAGCTTACTTCCATACCGGTTAGGCTTTTAAGTTCTGAAGCTACATTACTGGTTATTTTAAAACCCACCAAACTGTAAGCTATGGTGCGCGGGGTTTTAACTGGCAGTAAAATAACCTGATACAGCTGGCCATTTAATACCACAAAACTAGAGCGCTCCGCGGTAGTTAATAACTCACTCATTAAAGGCTGCAGATTATCGGTAAAGTTGTCCTCATCATCATTGGTTGATATTAACAGCCCCGACAAATCTAACAGCAGCATTAAATCGGCATTTATACGCTGGCTATGATTGTATAAAACACTGCTTATAGTAGCAGCGTCACGCGTGGCAACCGCTTGTTTAAAGCCAAAATCGGAGGTGAGTACTTTAGCGGCAGTTAATAGTAGGTTTTCTTTCGAGTTTAAATATTGTTTATAAACATTTTGTGCCACGCTTATGTCTTGATTGACTTTTTCTTCTTGAAACTTACTTGTAGACCACCAAAAGCTCAGCAAACTAACCACAGTGGTTAATAACACCAAGCCTACACATAAAATGGTTATACGGTTTCGCAAATTGTTAGTCATTACCGCCCTTAAACTGACTGCCAAAGGTGTTACGTGGTGCTGGCGAGGAAGTATTTATGGTTATCGGTAAAATAGCTTGTGGCTCTATATTCATCATTTTTTTATTTTCTAAAGGCGCAGTTTGCAACGCATGCCAAATACTTATTTGCAAAGGCTGCGTAGTAACAGGCAAACTTACAACTCCGTTTTTATCGGTTTTATAAACTTGCTCACTCTTAGCCACATAGATATAACCCACCATAGAATCATGAATATTACAGCCTAGTACCACAACACCTTGAGTGTCAAAAATAATTGGCTCTTTGGGTTGCCCTGAGTAGAGTTTTAATTGAAAAGATTTAGCGCTTGAAAACGAATACACGTTATGGCGAATATTATCGCTATTAGGAAAGTTAACTAATTGCCCTTGCTGCACAATAAGTAGCTCAGGTAAAAACTGCTTATTTACCTGATCTATTACCGCAATGGGGAGCTTTTTAACACTTGGATTTGTAGGCTTAAAAGCAGTGTTTGCTTGGCCTATTTCAACAACGGCATTGGGTAATACCATACCGTGTTGATCTTTTATTACTAAATCAATATTTGCGCTAATAGCAGCGTGGCTAAAAAGCACACTTAAAGCGAATAAATAACGTTTTTTTTGCAAAAAATTGCAATGCTCGTTCAAACATAACCATACTCAAATATTAATTTTAAGTTCAGTTAATTAGAGACGAGCACCAATTGCAAGAAATATAGTTCAGTCACTAAAAATAAACATTTTAGCATTCATTTTTTAGCACTTTAGTCGTGTTATTTTATAATTAATCCATAATCGGCATCTAAAATAGCAATTACTTCTTGACGCGGATCAGCAGGAATAACAATCTCTTTGCCCACTATTTTACTGGCAATGCCCACGTAGGTATTTGACACTTCAAGCATTACTGACTCAGGTAAAATGTAATCTTTAGCTAGCTGCTCACGCTCATCCATGCGGTCTTTATTAAGTAGTACGTCGCTCTCTGGCACGTTATTAATTAACAGCTGACGGAAACCTTCCTTTGAGTTTTCAACAATCTTGCCATCTTTATAAGATGCCTCATCCCAAATACGTGATGAATCAGGCGTGCCTACTTCATCAATATAAATAAGCTGCTCTGCGCCATTTATATCTTCTACATAGCCAAATTCAAATTTGGTATCTACAAATATTTGCCCAAGCTTAGCCAGCTCGCAACTTATTAGCTCAAAACCTTCCACTAATAACTTTTCGTATTGGGCTACATCATCAGCCGCTCTAAAGTTAAATACGCTTAGGTTATTAGTAATATTGCTACGCGTTATATTCACATCATCAACTGGGGGAATATCTGCCACACCAGTAATAATGCCTTTGGTAGAGGGAGTAATTAATACTTTATCGAGCTTTTGATTAGCTGTTAAACCTTCTGGTAAATTAATACCACAAAAGTCTCGTACACCTTTAGCGTAGTCGCGCCACATGCTGCCTGTAATATATTGGCGGGCAATGGCTTCTACTTTTACCGTACTGGCTTTGCGTACAATCCAAACATACGGATGCGGAATATCAACAATGTGATTACCCGCAAGTCCTGCTTCATCAAATAACTTAAACCAATGCGCAGCCACCGAGTTTAACGCTATGCCTTTACCTGGCACGCCATTTAAGCCATTTTCGCCTTGCCAAATACAATCAAAAGCTGAAATTCTGTCGGAAATAACCATAATTGCCAGCTCAGTATCGGCTGGTACTTTATAGCCCTTTTCGCTAATTAAACGTTTGCTGTCTGCGTCGGTTAACCAGTAAACCGAGCGTACTTTACCACTGTGTACGTCACCTTTGGTACGAATAGGTAAATCATCGTTTACGTCTAAAACTTTATAGCTAGTCATGCTATCTCCGGGGTTAGGCATGCTCAAAGAGCAAAGTATGGAATTGGGGTTAAAGAGAGCATATAATAATGCAGCAAACTGCAAAGCTCAATCTTACGACTAAACAAATATAGTGGCTTTATTTATATACTAGTAACAATGAGGTAAACTTGAGCTGTTCAAAAACCTTAAGGAGTTAAATTGAACTACCTAGCCGCCAGCAAAAATAAAAAATACTTAATGTATATTTCTCAAAATTACTCGTATGCTATTTTAAGGCCTTTACAAGCACAAATTTTGGCTCACGGTGGTGAAGTTTGTTGGTTTTTAGAAGGTAATGACGTTAATCCTGACTTTTTAGCCGATGATGAAATACAACTTAACTCAATTAAAGCAATAAAACAGTGGTCGCCCGATGCGACTTTTGCCCCAGCTAATTTAATACCTACTTTTTTCCCAGGTAAAAAAGTTGCTGTTTTTCATGGTTTTGATGCCGGTAAGCTAAATAAAAAAGGCGAAAATGACCACTTTAAAGCCAGAGGCTGTTTTGATCTGTATTGTACACAAGGCCCAAATACTACTGGGCCATTTAAAGCATTAGAACAGCAGCTGGGTTATTTTAAAGTAACCGAAACAGGCTGGCCGCCGTTGGATCGTTTTTTTATTACCGAAGACACTAACCGTTACAAAGATAGCAGCGACACGCGCCCCACATTATTAATTTGCTCTACTTTTTCTAAGCGCCTATCGCTCGCGCCTAAATTATATGAACAAATAAAGCAATTTAGCCAACACGGTAAATGGCGCATTTTAATGCAGTTTCATCCTAAAATGCCCACAGAGTGGATCACTAAGTACAAAGCACTCAGCAATGAAAATTTAACCTTCGTTGAAACTGACAACGTATTACCTCTACTTCAAGCAGCTGATGTAATGCTGTGCGATACGTCATCTATATTGCAGATGTTTTTAGTACAGCGAAAACCTGTAGTGACTTTTTGCAATAAAGCTCCCGCAAAGTATTTACTTGATATCACCAATGCACAAGAGGTTGAAGCCGCAATAGAACATGCTTTTACTTATCCAGCTGAACTAATTAATAATATTGAGGAATATTGCCAACAGTTACATCCGTATGCCGATGGTAAATCAAGCGAAAGAGTACTTGCCGCAACCAATGAACTACTGCTTAGTAATGAAAAACTAAAAAGCAAACCACTCAATCTGATCAGACAGTTTAAAATGCGTAAAAAACTAAATTACTGGGGTTGGTAAATTAAACAATAGGCTAAAGGACAGATTTTATCTGTCAGGTATCAGGTTTTAGGTAAGAATTAACCAAGTTTAGTGTTTAGGTTATCGTTTCCGCATCAACCACTTGCCTAGTACCAGCCCTACTGGCCGCTGAAATATAACCACTGAACGCGCCCCTCCTTCCTTTCCCTTTTATTATCGCTTAACATCACAACTATAAATGTTTAACTATTAAGTTGTTATGATCACACTTTCTAAGCTGTTATTTAAATGGCATAAAAATGCAGTTAGCCCCACACTTAATATTAACCAGCTGAACATTAAGCAAGGCGAGCATGTGTTTTTACATGGACCAAGTGGCTGTGGTAAGTCTACTTTACTGTCGTTATTAGCGGGTATTAATACCGCCACCAGCGGTGAGGTAAGTATTTTGAATAAAAACTTAAACACCCTAAGTAATACTCAACGCGATGTATTTAGAGCGGATCATATTGGTTATATTTTTCAAAATTTTAATTTGCTCCCCTATTTAACGCCGCTGGAAAACGTAAGCTTGGGTTGCCAGTTTTCAAAGCAGCGCCAACAACGGGCGCTGCTGCAATCACACTGCTTAACCGCAGAGTCCGCAAGATTGCTTAATGCCTTAGGGTTAGCGCAACATTTACATCATCAAGATGTGGGTAAATTAAGCATTGGCCAGCAACAACGTGTGGCTGCCGCGCGTGCATTTATTGGCAGCCCAGAGTTAATTATTGCCGACGAGCCCACATCGGCGCTCGACACCAACAACCGTCAAAGCTTTATAAAACTGCTGTTTGAGCAAGCTAAGCACGCCAACAGTACTTTAGTATTTGTTAGCCACGACGAAAGTTTGCAACCACTTTTTAATCGCAGCATCGATTTAGTTAATTTGCAGGCAGCATCATGATCTTAATTAAACTCGCCTATAAAAGCCTATTAAACCGTCGTAGTAGCGTGCTGTTAACCTTACTTACCATCGCCATTAGCGTCATGTTACTGCTAAGCATTGAACGGGTACGCATAGACGCAAAAAGCAGTTTTAGTAATACTATTTCGGGCACCGATTTAATTGTCGGTGCGCGCACTGGCGATATTCAATTGCTGCTCTCGTCCGTATTTAGAATAGGCCACACTAACAATGGTGTGAGTTGGCAAAGTTATGAATACATAACCGGACAACGCGGCGTAAAGTGGAGCATTCCAATAAGCCTTGGCGACAGCCACAAAGGCCAAGCAGTATTAGGTACCACCCTTGATTACTTTAATTATTATCGGTTTGGCAAAAAGCAGCCACTGAGCTTTAAGCAAGGCCACGCATTTAACACGATTAACCAAGTCGTGCTGGGGAGTGAGGTAGCGAGTAAATTAAACTATAAACTGGGCGACAGCATTGTTATATCTCATGGTATGGGCAGCACCAGCTTTCATCATCATGATGACAACCCGTTTAAAGTGGTCGGTATTTTAAATGCCACCGGCACCCCTGTAGATAAAACGCTGCATATACCGCTGGCCGCTATCGATTTAATCCATGGTGGCCATAGTGCAGAGCATGACGAACATGAGCACGAGGAACATAGCAACTTAGTTGGCCACCCAAAACAAATTACTGCGTTTTTAATGGGCTTTAACTCTCCACTTTACACGCTGCAAATTAGGCGCAATATAAACCAATATAAAAAAGAAGCACTGCTGGGTATTATGCCCACAGTAACACTAAAAGAGTTATGGGAAATGCTCGCTATTGTTGAAAAAATACTGCTGCTATTTTCTGTTGTGGTAGTCATTATTAGCTTGCTTGGCATGTTAACCACGCTCCTAGCTAACCTTAATCAGCGCCGCAGAGAGCTTGCCATATTACGCTCAGTAGGCGCTCGGCCATGGCAGCTATTTACGCTCATTAGCATAGAGTCACTGCTTACCACTTTACTCGGCTGCATAGTTGGGTGTGTATTATTTTATGCGCTGATGTTTTTTGGCGCAGGTTACTTACAAAGTCACGCGGGTATTAGCATTAATATTGCCATGCTCTCTTACTATGAACTCACACTTATAGGCGTTATTATGATTGCAGGATTTATTATTGGTTTAATTCCCGCTACTCGCGCTTACTTTTACTCACTCAGCGATGGCATGAGTATAAAAATATAACTAGGACAATCATGACGTTTTTAAAAACAACTTTTCAATACATCGCCTTGGTAAGCTTAATACTAACCAGCTTTGTTAGTAGTGCAAATCCACCCAAAGAAATTTTTTGGGAAGACCTAATTCCACAAGGTCATATGCAAATAAACACCCAAGCGCAAGCTAACCACGAAGGCAGTGAACAAAACTGGGTTCAACCAGATCTAAACGCCCCTGTAGTAAAAGCACTTGATGGTAAATCGGTAAGCCTACCGGGTTTTGTAGTACCACTTGAAGGCGACAGTGAAGTAATTACCGAGTTTTTACTGGTTCCTTATTTTGGCGCCTGTATACACGTACCGCCGCCGCCGCCAAATCAAATAGTACATGTAACCATTAAAGGCGGAGTCCCCATCGACAGCCTATACGACGCCATAGTAGTGACTGGTGTAATTAGCACCCAAACATGGTCTGGCGAAATAGCCCAAGTAGGCTACACAATGAAAGCCGTAGGGGTAGCCCCGTTTGAGCTTTAAAACCGGAGGTTTCAGCGGGTAAGGTTCCCCCTCCACATCACGATCTCACCCTCTTTGTGAATTAATCACTTAAAAGCATTTTGCACAAAGAGGGTAGATGAGAATCTTTAGTACTATTCGCTGCCCTTCACTTCTGACATTTCCCACAAAACACAGTACTTCTTTGCCCTAGCCTTACTTCTTGTAATTCGCTTTTACACACCAAGCAAGGTTGCCCTTTGCGACCGTACACTAAAAGTTGCTGAGCAAAGTAACCCGGTTTCCCATCGCTTTGGGCAAAATCTTTTAAGGTGGTGCCTCCTTGGGTTATTGCTGCGGCTAGCGTGTCTTTAATTATAGGAATAAGCGCTTCAAAACTTTTCAGCGATACTTTACCGGCTTCGCGGCGAGGGTCTATTCCCGCTTTAAATAACGATTCATTAGCGTAAATATTACCGACCCCTACGACGATGGCGTTATTCATTATAAATTGTTTTACCGGCACTTTTTTATTGCGCGATTGCTGATACACCTGCTTCGCAAAAAACTCGTCAGTAAGCGGCTCAGGCCCGAGCTTTGCCAGTAACTTATGAACTGAGCCCGGCGCTTGCCATAGGCAGCAACCAAAGCGGCGCGGATCGTTTAAGCGCAGCGCTTTACCGTTAGCAAAAATAAATTCTATATGATCGTGTTTTTTAAGTGGCTCGTTAGCACTTACTACACGTAAATTGCCCGACATACCTAAATGCAAAATAGTAGAGCCTAACGCGCAGTGTAATAACAAATATTTTGCGCGGCGCTCAACGCCCGTTACGGTTAAACCTGTTAGCTGATATACATCGTCTGGCACCGGCCAACGCATGCTGCCATTATGAATATTTACCTTAGTAACAACTTGATTTAAAACATGCGGGGTTATGCCCATGCGGCTTACTTCTACCTCTGGTAATTCAGGCATTCAATACACTCACTTTATTATAAAGATTATTGTTCACTCGGGGTTGAGCTAGGAAACAACTGTTTAACTACAGCTAAATCAAGCGCAAATACACGCTGGCTATTTTTTTCGAGTAAATAATACTGGCCATCGTCCTTGTAAAGTAAATACACCCAAGGTAATGGTTCGCCCGCCAGTTCAAAGGTAGCTACCGAGAGGGGCGCATTAGGATTAAACACCACCGATTCATGAACCGACATAAGCTGAGCACTTTGCCACACGTTAACCAGTTCACCTAGCTGCTGCTCCGTGCCTTGCCAAGTAAGCGGCACATCGATTTGTAATGCGGTTGTACGCCAGCTTGTGCCTATACGTTCAATTTTTTGATCAACAAAACTCAACGTTAATACAAAACTTTGTATTGGTAACACTGGTTGCAGTACCGGCTCGTTATTACTACCACCAATATCTTTGTGCCAACCATTTAAAAAGAAGATCATAATCAACATCGAAAAAATAATAACGTTGTTCCAACCTTTACGGCTTAATTGCATGCTCGATGTTCCTAATTAGCTCAATAGTTTAAAGTGTAACCAAAACTTAATTACACTGTCTATATGTTAAATCCACTATACTTTGTTAGAATACGCGCAAATTTTTAGGAGTTTCATCAATGTCAATGTATGTAGTGGGCCATAAAATCCCAGATTCAGATTCAATATGCGGCGCAATTGCACTCGCTTATTTAAAAAACCAAATTAATGAACCAGCCATTCCAACGCGTCTTGGTGAAGTTTCACCAGAAACTCAATTTATTCTTGATAAATTTGGCTTCGAAGCGCCAGAGCTAAAGCTTAGCTACGCCGGCGAAGATGTGTATATTGTAGACCACACAGAAAAAACCCAAGCACCAGATGATATAGACCAAGCCCGCATAGTTGGCGTGGTAGATCACCATAAACTTGGCGACCTAACTTCATCAGCACCACTTGAGTGTTGGATCCGCCCTGTAGGTTGTTCAAACACCATAATTAAAATGATGTACGATTTTTACAATGTAGAAATCCCTAAAAACATCGCCGGTATTATGATGTGCGCTATTTTAAGCGACACCGTTATTTTTAAATCGCCAACGTGCACTACTGCCGATATTAAATGTGTTGAAGCGCTAGCAGAAATAGCCGGTATTGACGATCCTAAAGAGCTCGGCATGGACATGTTTCGCGTTAAATCGGCAGTTGCCGACACGCCTGTACGCGACCTAGTTATGCGCGACTTTAAAGACTTTAACATGAACGGCAACCTAGTAGGCATAGGCCAACTAGAAGTGATCGACCTAGCCGTATTTGACGATATTAAAGCTGATTTAGCAGCCGATATTGCCAAGCTGAAAACTGAGGGCAATCGCCACTCAGTATTTTTACTGCTTACTGACATCATGAAAGAAGGCTCAGAAATGCTAATTGCATCAGACGACGCAAATCTAGTAGAGCAAGCTTATGGTGAAAAACCAGCAGACGGAAAAGTATGGCTAGACGGCGTACTGAGCCGTAAAAAGCAAGTAGTGCCACCACTACAAGACGCTTTTCAAAAAGTATAAGTTATAGTATCAGGTATCAGGTATCAGGTATCAGGTATCAATCAGCAAAGTATAAAAAAGCACCACGTGAAACTAAAACGTGGTGCTTTTTTCTGTAGTTAATTTACATAGCCTCTTTTTAAATCCAAGCGCTACATTAACCCCCGCTTAAAGGTAATTAAAATCCCGTGTCTACTTTATTGGGGTAGTATCATTAACCTAATACCTAAAGCCTGCTCTTTCTCACTCCTAAAACCTGTTCTTAATTTGCATTTAAACTAATTAAAACTAAGCTGTTACAAACAATACGTTAAAATACTTAAAAGCTGTTTTAATCTTTAACTGAAAGTTACGGCTAAAAGCAGATCGCCGCCCTTTTTAAGCATACAAGGACGAACAATGAAAATACTGCATCATGGGGCTGTTAATGGCGTTACCGGTTCGTGCCATGAACTAGTAATAAATAACAGCACATCAATACTCATTGATTGTGGATTATTTCAGGGGGAGGAATCAAAAGCTGATTTAGCTATTGGGTTTGATATAACGAATGTTACGGCATTAATTGTTACTCATTGCCATATTGATCACGTAGGTCGTATACCATATTTATTGGCTGCGGGGTTTAAAGGCGCAATTTACACCACTCAAGCATCAGCTAGTTTACTGCCACTGGTAATAGAAGATGCATTAAAAGTAGGGGTAACACGCGATCCTAAAATAATTGCAGCCTGTTTAAGCTTATTAGCTAGGCGCATTGTTGCGGTTGATTTTAAAACCTGGTTTAACTTATCTATCAATCCAAGCGTTAGTAATGCTGAAAATACCCAAACAGCCAAAGCGCGGTTTCAGCGAGCCGGACACATATTAGGTTCAGCCTATGTTGAAATTGACATTCTTGAGAACAAAAGCACTAAAACCACTCCTAACAACACACAAGGTAAAAGTACGCATCGCGTGGTGTTTTCTGGCGATCTAGGCGCGCCCTATACGCCGCTATTGCCCACACCTAAGCCGCCTTATAAAGCCGACACCTTGGTTATTGAATCGACCTATGGCGATAAAAACCATCAAGGGCGTAAAGAGCGCACTCAAACATTAAAAAAAGTAATCGAAGGTGCGGTTACCGATAACGGCGTAGTACTCGTGCCCGCGTTTAGTATAGGTCGCACCCAAGAGCTACTTTACGAACTAGAGCAATTAATTCACAGCGCACCTAAAAACTCACCATGGCACAGCATACACGTAATACTCGACTCCCCTATGGCGGCAAATTTTACTGAGCAGTACAGAAATTTTAAACATTTATGGGACGCTGAAGCCAAACGCAAAGTTGCCAAAGGCCGCCACCCGCTCGACTTTAAAAACCTAACCACAATCGACACTCATAAAGAGCATGTGGCCATTATTAACTACTTAGCCACTCGCCAAACACCCGCCATTATTTTAGCCGCCAGCGGCATGTGCACCGGCGGGCGCATTGTAAATTACCTAGCGCGTTTTTTAAGTGACAAAACCACCGACATACTGTTTGTAGGCTATCAAGGACGCGGCACATTAGGGCGTGATATACAAACCTATGGCCCTCGTAACGGCTATGTATTTGTAAACGACACTCGCATTATCATAAACGCCAAAGTACACACTATAAGCGGCTACAGCGCCCACGCAGATCAAAATGGGTTAATAAAATTTGTAACCGGCATGCGTAAAAAGCCCAACCATATAAAAATAGTACACGGCGATAATGATGCAAAAAATGCGCTCGCAAATAAATATCGCGAAATTTTAGGAGAAAAAACAATCGTGGAAATAGCTAAATAATAAAAATTAACCATAGGGTAATTGAAGCCTTAGTACACAATGTGTAAAGCTGCCATTTCGTTCAATTATCCACAATGGAAACTTTTATTGAACCGCATTTAATATTGAACACTTTTATTTTAAAATCATAAAGATATCCCCCCCTTTTTTGGTCATAATGCGTAACACATATAGGCTCTGTTATGTTCGCTGATAATGATGTACTGAGCCAGGTGTTAGTATGCCAACTTGTTAAGTGATCCTGGTTTGAGTGAGTTCCCCATTATATAGAACTAAAGGCATCGCTTCGCTCTTAACGACATCAAGGCCTGTACAAGTAAATATCTTCACGTATCATTTTAAGGCCAGTAAATAAAAGGACTCTTCTTGTTTAAACTTCCCCCGACTACCATTGCACTTATTATCGTTTGTAGCGGCTCTATTATAGGGCCACTTGGCATGGCAGGCGTTAACATAGCTATCCCAAATCTCGCTGAAGATTTAAATGCGAGCGCGAAAATGATCGCGTGGATGCCCACCTTGTATTTACTCAGTAGTGTCATGTTTATGCTACCGTGCGGAAAAATAGCAGACAACTATGGCCGCAAACGCGTATATGCTTCTGGTTTAGCCTTAAATGCGCTGGCCTCACTGATGTGTGCGCTAGCAACATCGATTGAGTGGGTGCTTTTTTGGCGCTTTATACAAGGGGCCGCAGGCGCCATGATTTTTGGTATCGGTGTTGCCATCATTACCTCTGTCACACCTGATAATAAACGAGGAATGGCACTGGGCACCTCTGCAGCATGTGTTTATATAGGGCTCAGTGCTGCCCCAGCAATGGGTGGTTGGCTTACTGAAATGTGGGGATGGCGCGCCGTGTTTTACTCGCAGATCCCACTGGTACTTATGCTGCTCATTACCATTAAATTGTTTTTACAGGGTGAGTGGAAAAACGATAAAAAATCACCGTTTGACTGGTGGGGCACCGTTATCTTCTCGCTTTTCGCACTGTGCTTAGTATTAGGGTTAAGTGATTTACCACGTATGTCAGGCTGGCTTTTAACATTACTTTCAATCACCTTTTTGATGTTATTTATTGTTCATCAAAGTCGCAGTAGGCGACCACTCATTAGAGTGCAAATGTTTTTAGAAAGTCGTGTATTCAGCCTATCCTTGTCCACTTCCTTTTTAATGTATGCCAGTAACTTTTCACTGGCCTTTTTATTAAGTTTGTATTTGCAATATATTAAAGGATTAAGCCCCGCACATGCAGGGCAAATCGTATTACTCCAAGCGGTGTCAATGGCTATCATGGCGCCACTGGCAGGTAAATTTGCCGATAAAATACAACCACGCTTACTTGCCACATTAGGCTGTATCATTGTTATGATTGGCTTTTTTCTACTATCACAGCTGTCGGTTAGTTCAAGTACAACCTATATTAGCGGCTCACTGCTATTATTGGGCATTGGCTTTGGCTTATTTTCGACCCCAAATAACAATGCCATTATGGGCGCAGTAGATAAAAGCGAGCTAGGTGTCGCATCTTCTTCAATGAATTTGTCACGCACGATTGGTAATTTATTTGGTATGAGCTTAATCAACTTAATTGTGCAGTATTACCTTGGAGACAGTACTTTTTCAGCGCAAAATAGCCCCGCATTAATGAGTACTATTTCATTGGCGTTTAAAATGTCTTTAGGATTTGTAATCCTAGCAAGCTGTATTTCTGCACTGCGTGGTCGAGCTTAAATTGTGTTTAAAAATAATAGAAATGGACAATGCCCATCCTTAATTGGAGCCTGGCATTGTCGCAATTATCGACCCATTTCGAATGTTCGAATAGTTGACGCAAGATATTCATTTTTAGCCTGACACAGAATTATGAACGCCTTCCTAACTTGAAAAACTCCGATACTCACCTGCCAAATAACCACGGTTTAATCTCATCATAATTTTTTAAATACAAAGGTCTTTCCAAAGGGTTGCTATCTCTAACGTGTTTCTCTATTAAATAAAACTGGAGATAATACTCAGTCATAGCCGCTCTTACTTTGACTGAAAAGCTCTCGCCCCGCCCTTTATCCATCATGATTACATTTTTTTGCTCACACGTTAAACTCGGTTGCGGCGCGATATGTAATTCAACTGACGTCATCCATGCAGTGTCTTTTTCAGCATCAATGGTCGAAGATGAAAATAACTCTGCCTGCGTTATTCTACCTAGATGAAAATCCCTAAATTCACTTCTAAATTCATCGAATGCTCTACAATGCCAGCGCACTCCGCTATCAGCTAATGCTATTGGGTGTATTATTCGCTCTTTTCCGGCAGGTTGAGATAGTGAGTAATATGTAATTTTAACAGCCTGCTTTTTAGTAATAGCTTGGGTAATCATTCTGACAACTTTAGGATCAACAGAGCCTGTATATAACGGGCCAAAGTCTATTGCCAACGCTCCCCAATAATCAGACTTATACACTTGGCTATTGATCCTTAAAAAGGCTGCATACTCTTGCCACGAGCCATCGATATAATTGCATGAAAAAGACGCGGCGGGTTCATACCTTTTTAAGCTTTTATTGTAGATGAGTGTACCTGGGTATAGCTCCCTATAGTCAGTTAAGCTTTTAGTAATATTACTAATGGTAACTTTAAACAATTTCGCTAAAGTCGATGCATTTACTACACCTTCCCAATAAGCAAACATTTCAATAGCTTTTAATCTGGATCCTTTTGTACCTAAGCCTCCATTAATCATTATATTTCACGCCTTTTATTAAACCAAGAGGAGTACTATGAGTGATGAGGTGCTCCTGTGTAATTGCTAACTTTCTCTTTTGCATATCTTCTAATATGGATTTAATTTGTGGTGGTGTTTTTTGACAGTTGATTCTTCTAAACAACTGAGGAAACTGTTTTTCGAATTCTTCAGCTTTTGATTTCATTAAAATACTGTCAGATAAGAATATCGGCACAACTATGTCGATATAGCAGTATTGAGATAATTTCAAAGCCATATCAATACCTGCAGCATCATGGTCAAAAAAGATACCAACATTAACACTGGGGTTGAGTTCATTAAGCATTATTTTAAGGTGATTTTGGTTTTCACCATAGCCTTTAAATAAGATAAGTGCATTTTGATATTCCTTAGGCAGATGAGGAATGACTTTATCCCAGTTTGTTATTAGCTCACCATTTTCCACAATCAATAATGTATGAATCTTAGTAATATCTAGTTTCTCATAACGCATTGAATAAACGATGCCTGGTTGAACATGAACCGTTGAACCAATAACGGGGATCGGCGCTTTACCTGCCATAGACAACATCCCATCAAAGACGCCTCCTCTCGCCCATTTTTCATTTTTCAGCTTTTTAGCTGCAATTAACCGAGTATCAACATCTAAGTCTATAGTTAATAATGGTGCTTCGAGTGCGTTATCAAAGTACTTTTCAATGTAAGCCAAATTTTCAGCAGTAAAATAAATTTTCTTATTTCTGATATCTGCTATGTCCAGCTCTTCTACTATCGTCTTAAGAACAGCAGACTCATTAACTACTCGCGGAGATTTTTGAATTAATCGCTGAGCAGCCCGCACGGTCTTTTTATCTAATTTCATTTGAGACCTTTTTAAAAATTATGTCTGTGACATAAACAGTCCCATCGAATGGAGGGGTTATTTCTCTTAACTCCTGCACGTGTGCAATTTTTAAAACGGATTTTCGTTGAGCTTCAAAGTAGCTCGTTATCATCAACATCCAATCTTCAACGCTTGAGGCAACTTTTAGTTGGTAATATGCCTTTATCGCAGAGAGATCGTCAGTGTGTTCACTATCGAATAATGCATCAAAAAAGAATTCTACATTTTCAATCAGAGAATCAATTTTCTCATCAAGTTCAACACCTCTCTCATCCGTAATAACAACGCTTTCATCCTCGGTATTTAATTGATTAGGCGTGTTTCCAGATTTTTTTAGCGCAGATAAAGACGCATCTATCAATAGCTCTTCATCTCTCGCACTATCTAAATCCCCATAGCCACCTAAAGGTAACTTTTCAGCAATAGATACACAAACAGGCAAATTCAAAAAAGAGAATATATCGGGTCTATAACCTGGCTCTGATGTGTATTTACCATGAAACGAATCAATTAATTTATTTAATCGTTGAGCACTTTTATCTTTCATCAGTTTATCTAGCATTTTAACCAATTTACGGTTACTCGCTGCTAAATCTTTTAAGCATTTATCGACATGGGCTTTTAAAACTTTCATAAGCAACCTTTCAAGTTGAAGGTCAACCCCTACCCAGCTATTCATTTTATCGACGCTTAACTGATTGAACACATGGTTTAACTTTGTTATTTCTTGTTTACAACGAGATGTTTGTTTAATTTTTTCATCAATGTCGCAAACGACACTAAACTCATCACCTATAATGTGATGAAACATATTAACGGTGTCTGTTAGCGTATCCATCAACTCCATAACTGTTTCACGTATCTCATCAAAGAATCGCTCACCATCACTATAACGGCGAGTTTTAGCTTGTTTATAACTTTGGATGGTATTTTCTAGATCCTCTATCAATCCTGAAAAAGCACCATGCCTTTCTCTAAATCTGTGCCTACTTGTGACATGATCTAATAACCCACGGACTTTACTGTGTAACTGAACACCTAATGACTCACCTAAATAATAGGCTAATCGGTTTTTACTCAAAGAATTTATCACTTGCTCATTTTCTGGCAAGTCTTCAATTTGACCTCTTGCGATATAACAAGATTCATCAATAACGTCTATATGCTTATTGAGGGCTCTGATGGCAGCCTTTGAGTCTTCTTTTCTTCCCATTAGAACAACTCCGCTTGTTCTTCATTACCACCACTTTCGCCTTCGATGCCCTCATATAATTTTATAAACTCTAGTTGATCGTAAATTAATGACCATTTTGCCGTGGCTATATAGACAGAGCCGCTGCCGCCTATTGAAGTAAGGTACTTTTCATCTACTAAATGTTGCAATATCGAACGCAGTTTCGTTTTCGTTTCAGTCGAGTTTTGTGCTCTTTTAAACTTATGTGCAATGTTCTCTAACTGCAACTTAAGTGATGATGACTCTTCTATTGCAGCAAGTAATTCAGATTCCTTAACTCTCATGCCTGCTTCTATCGGCCTTGATTCATGATCTGCATTACGGACTAAACGTAACCAGTCAATTAACCCTTCTAAATTAATAATGATATATTCAAAGTGTTTTTCAACAGCATTTCGCTTTGTTTTATCTTCAAT
Organism: Pseudoalteromonas sp. 19-MNA-CIBAN-0066; assembly: GCF_040308705.1. Classification (NCBI taxonomy): domain Bacteria; kingdom Pseudomonadati; phylum Pseudomonadota; class Gammaproteobacteria; order Alteromonadales; family Pseudoalteromonadaceae; genus Pseudoalteromonas; species Pseudoalteromonas sp. 19-MNA-CIBAN-0066. The sequence goes on along the minus strand of NZ_JBEONZ010000040.1, from coordinate 4,373 downwards.
CGAACTGAACACGCAATAAAACCCTTTGCGATCTCTCGTTCTGGCAACCTTTCTACCAATACGGTGAAGGAAATTATTTACTGACTCTTCATTATCTGGCGTATCTAAATAGGAAAAACAGTCTGAATTTGATACCTCACAGACGATATTTTGATTTAGTAATGCTTCAATACAGTGTTCAAAACGACTAGACATTAGCGTCTCTCCCTACACCTTGCTCTGATCTGGTGATCAGAGGGTTTTGCTTGCTTGTTTTTCTAGATACATATTTCTTTATGCCTAAATTTTTATCCACATGATTTTTAGAAGTAAAATATCTCAATAGTACAACCGATGGATTGGGCTGCGCGCAAAATAGTGAAATATTATTCTGATCCATAAAATCAAAAAGAAGCATAACATTTTCATCCGACAGCTCACCGAGTTCATCTAGAGGCCAATGAATCGTGATGTTATGATCTTTACACAAATAGCGCGTCATTCCACAGAAAACAACAATGACGGCTAACTTTGAAATACCCGTACTACTGATGCTCTTTAAGTCTGCATCCGTTCTTATATTTACTAATCGACCGTTCTCTGTCATAGAAATATCAATATCTACTAAAGACTCAATGGAGCTTGAAATTTTGCTGTCTTTCAGTTCAGAAATAACACTAGAGAAAGTCGTTACAAAATCTTTTTCAGGTAAATTATCTTTGCCTAATTCCCCCCAGCGCTCCCAGACGCTATTAAATGCGATTAACTCAGACCAAAGATCAAACTCATCAACTTTTGAAACAAGCTCAATCTTAATATCATCCAATGCTTTGAAATTGTTTGAAGTATTGATTTCTTTAACTAACTTGGCAGACACATTTTTTACTTTCTTCTTTAAACCTGTGAGTGCTTGATAAAAACGGATATATCTTTCACCAACCGTTTTTATTGATTCCAAAATAACGGCTTTTATATCGGGTATAGACTCTTCGATTAACACTTTGACATCGACTACACTTTCAATATAAAGATCTTCACTAAATTTTTCATGCGCCGAGATAGCGATGCGCTGCTCTTCCATACTGCGCCAAATATGAAGGACTTTATTATTTGATTTCCCTGTGACTAATAATATTTCACCTACTTTTTTAACCGCAGAGCTAATTTCCCATCTGAGCGTTTTAATAGACGTTACAGACTCTTTAGCTGACTGGATCATCACCTCGATTGGTATTGAATCATCTAATTGAGCAGGTTGATGAGCCACTGGGATATATTGACTGTGTAATTCAATGTCTTCTAAAGCAGAATCAACCGCAGACTTCATCAGCTCTAGTTTTTCAATTGCTCTGTCCAACTCATTTAATACTGAACTTTTCTCATCCATAGTGCGCTTGGACTGTTCAGTCACTGTTGTTATTTCTTTTTCAATTTGTGAAATGCTTTTATTGAGCAATGCAAGCTCTGACTCATATGATTCAACTTTACGCCAAGTAGACGACTCCCATGTCTTATAATCAGCAATAATGTGCGAGAACGCTTTTACCTCGGTGTATTTCGCTTGGGATTCCACTTGTCGTTGTTTGGCGACTTGAACCGTTTTTGGGTCAATATCCTTATCTCTTAGTACACAATTAAATGCATCTTTAAGTTCAATTAAACGCTGTTTCAAGTCATTTTTAATCACCGTTATAGCGTCTTCTTTCGCTGCAATTGTTTCAACCATTTGCGAGTGCGCTGCAGAGGCATTTGCTTTAAAGGCAATAAGTTCTTCTTGATACTGATGACGAATTTCTAATTCACGTTTTTTTGTCGCGCTATCAAACTGATGTTGCGCTTCAATGGCTTGCGTTATTTGATTATCGAGTGCTCGCAACCGGCTAGACACATCCTTATTAATGGCGTGTATTGTTACTTTTTCTTGTAATTCAAGCTTACCAATATCGTCTTTATACCTTTGATCATCTCGCAGTAGTTTGTCGATACTTAAACCAATAATATTCACATCGTTATTTAATATTGAGAGCTTTTTATCTATCTCTTTAATATCTGTAACTAAATTATCAATTTCACGACTTATTTCTTCTCGCTGTTGGCTTAATATTTCATCCGACTGCGCTTCTTCTGGCAGTAGTATGTTCTCTAAATCGATTAGCACACCATAAAAAGAACTGTGCTCTGAAGCATCCGCAATACCAGGCGATAATGTTTTGAGCGTGAGTAACTCTGGCCTGATCACTTTACCAATTGTTGAACGCCAACTTTTTAAATTTTGGTTTAAATAGCTGCGGACAGTACCATCCTCTGGGGTTAATCGGTGTGTGATCTCAATTCTTTTATTTCTTTTATTGTCTAATTCATTATTTTTTTGTTTTCGCTGGGCTAATAGTTTTTCTCTTTCTTGTTTTTTATTATCTAGTTGCTCTTGCGCATTCTTTTGCTGTACATAAAGCTCATTAATTAAAAAGCGATTTAATTCCACTACTTTTTTCTTAAGGTTATCTAACGATCTCTGCTCCTCGTGTGTGTAATTACTCGCTTTTTGATGCTCAATCTGTAATGAATGAACTGCTTCCAATAATGCTTTACTTTGGGTATTTCGTTCTTCCTTAAACACGTGTTGTTTTTGGTTGAATTGCTCACTCTTTTCCAGCTCTTTTTGCTGCATTTCGAGCTCAAATTGGTGTAAGCTTTCTTGGAGTTCACTTATCTTTTGCGTTAACGCTAACTCTTCTCGATTTGCTTCCATTTCATGTTTACTCACTTCAGCATCGTAAGCCTGCTTTTCAGTGTGAACAGACTCTAGTAATGCTTTAAAATGCTTTGCATCTTTTTCAGCTTTATCTTCTAAAAAGTTTAAACCTTCGTATTCAGCTATTTTGGATACAATGTCGATTTCTGTATCCCATTTTTCACGCGCATCATAAATGCTATCGATTAAACTCTTTTTAGTTTCGGCTTTATTAAAGTCCTTCCCAAATGCTGAGTTAAGACGTGATAGCTGCTCTTGGGATTTTTTAAAGAGTTCACTTTTTTCAATTTTAAGCTGCTTTCTCTTGAGGCTTTGTTCTTCAAGCAGATTAACATTGGCGGATAGCTCATTTTTCAGCTTACTTTGGTATGAAAGCAAGTAGCCCCATGACTCTTTTAACGCCTCATATTGAGCAATTGATTCTGAAAATTTATCTTTGTGCTTTTCCAGTTCAATTAACGTCTCAATACTACTAACATACTCCATATCTTCTTTGTGATAAGGCGCTTCACCTATTTCAATTTGATCAGTTAAAAAGCTGTCAACAACCATCAACTTAAATTGTGCTAAAAGCTTATCATGACGCATGAGTACTGATGACAATGAGTCTATATGCCTCATTTGAGAGTCACTTGAACATAAGGAATACTGATGCGCTAACGGGATAAGTGAACCTTCTGTTTTTCGGCGTGTTCTTAAGCGTTGCTTATCATTTTGTATGATTGAGCGATAATCAATACTCGTCGATATTTGTTTTGAAACATCATACTTGTTAGATACATATTTTCTTAACCACTCTTTTGCGTTACCACAGTCATGCAATGCATCTAACATTGCTTGGCCAAATAGAGCTTCACTGGCTGGCGCATCGACAAACCTATACACTACTGAGTCTTTTGAGCGATATAAAACAACACACTTAGAGCTCCCTGTTTTTTTATATTCGAAAACAATCATGGATTTTTTTGTTGGTAAGTAATGATTTACAAAAGAGACTTTACCCGCAGCCCTATCTACCACCTTACTGGGCTCGATACCATAAAATACCGGTATAAGACTAAGTAACGTCGTTTTACCAGCCCCGTTACCCCCTGTATTATTTGTATGGCCTAAGCATTCAACCCCCGTTAATCTTCCTTTAAAGTATGAATGATGCAGATATATTTCTACTAAACCCGTTTCCATGTTGATTCACCAAAGCCCAATTGAGTACATTGTTTTAATGTACATCAAAATAAAGTGGTTAAAAACTGTTCATTCAAACAGTGTAATTACTCGACAATTTTTAGCTCTGACTAATGTCCTTAGTTAGTTCATTGATCGTAGCCCCTTGGTGCTGTAACCACATAAGATGCCTAACATTTTGGTGTACCCCATATGTTTCTGACATGACACCTCGTACATCTCATTTGTAATAGCATAAACTGAAACAGAAGTTTACTTCCCTTTAATCATAAAGATTACAAGCTTCGTTGCTAAAGTGGAGGCATGATTAACTATGAAAGTTGGGTATAAATATCGGGCAATAAAAGCGGCTCCTTCATTCTATGATTTAGAAGGTAAAAAAATGAACAACTCCCACTAAACGCTGCGCGTTTTGAAGGAGTTTCAAAAAGAAAGCCTAAGCTACCTTTTTAGGCTG
>NZ_JBEONZ010000039.1:0-28281 GCF_040308705.1 Pseudoalteromonas sp. 19-MNA-CIBAN-0066 | reverse complement strand
AGCGATACGCTATGAAACAGGAATCCCCCTCCTTTCCCGACTTGTCGGGCGCGAAGCGAGGTGGGGGAGGATGTCAAGGGGCTTAAATACTTGGCCGGTGCCTATTTAGCTTATTTGGGAGTGCAAGCACTGCGAGCAGCCAAACCGGGGGCAAATCTAAATGATAATATTGCCAACAAAACGGTGCCAGCAGAGCCCGTTTGGTTTGCCTTTCGGCGCGGCTTTTTAACCAATGCATTAAACCCTAAAGCCACCTTGTTTTTTATTTTAATAGCTTTGGCTATTCGTGTTGTAATTTAAAACCAAGTTACATTATTTAATTTTAGGAGTAGGTATGTCGCTTTATAATTTTTCGTTTGGCTCTAACATGTCGTCTCACCGTTTACTGGCGCGCTTGCCTAATGCTAAGCGCATTGGTACAGCCGTATTACAAGGTTATGAGCTAACCTTTGATATGTATTTTAAAGATGGCTCAGGTAAGTGCAGTATTAGCCCAAGTGATGCAGAGGATGCGTTAGTTTATGGGGTTGTTTATCAAATAAGTGATGCCGAAAAAGTCATTTTAGATGGTATAGAAGGTGCAGGTTACGACTGCGTAAATATAACCGTAAAGCTTTTAAGCGGCGAAGACGTTAACGCTCATTGCTATATTGCCAATACCCATGACAGTGAAGCGCTACCCTACGACTGGTATATTAAACACGTTCATCGCGGCGCGCTTGAAGCTGGCGTTCCAAAAGCATACAGTGATGCAATATTAAACCGCGCGCAAAAAAGCGACAGTAACCTAGAGCGTGCTGAAATTGAATTTGCAGTACATCAAAAATAATCATAATAAAAAAGGATAACAATGAAGTTAATTAAGTTTGCCACAATTGCTTTATTAGCAGGGGCTACGTTTAGTACCTGGGCACAGGTAGATACCAATAAAATAGAGCAGGTAATTAAAACCTCCATGGCACGTTTTGATGTGCCAGGAATGGCAGTTGCTATTGTTGAAAACGACAAAGTGATATTTGCTAAAGGTTTTGGTGTAACCCATATAAACACCGGTAATAAGGTTAATAAAGACACCTTGTTTGGCATTGCATCTAACACCAAAGCATTTACCAGTGCGGCGCTGGCTAAGTTGGTTGATGAAGGCAAGTTGAGCTGGGACGATAAAGTGATTGATCACCTGCCAGAATTTCAACTATATGACGCATACGTAACCCGCGAAATGCGTATTCGCGATCTGCTGAGTCATCGCAGTGGGTTGGGGCTTGGGCAAGGCGACTTAATGATTTGGCCAAGTACCGACAAGTCGGTTGATGATATTTTAGCAGGCTTAAAATACTTAAAACCGGCCAGCAGCTTTCGCAGCCAATATGCGTATAACAACTTAATGTTTGTTACCGCAGGGGAAGTGGTAGCACGCGTATCTGGGATGAGTTGGAACGATTACATCGAAAAAAACATGTTACAGCCACTAAATATGACTCACTCGCGAGCGGGGTTTTCGCGCATTCCAAGTAGCAATAAAAACTGGGCAACGGGGCATATTCCGATGGATAACCAACTCCATCCATTTTTTGTTAACTACCTAGAAGATTTTAGAGGCGCTGGGGCAATAGCCTCAAGTGCCAGCGATATGAGCCAATGGCTACGTACGCAACTTGCTGGTGGCACAATGCCAAATGGCGAGCAGTTATTTAGCGAAAAACAACAAGCGCAAATGTGGCATCCACATATAACGGCTATGGCGTCTAAAAGCGCGTTTGAGGCGTATCATCAGCAGTTTAGAGGTTACGGGCTAGGCTGGAGTATTGAAGACTACCACGGCTTTAAAAAGCTTGGTCACGGTGGCGGTATTTTAGGCATGGTGTCGCAGGTTACATTACTACCTGAAAAAAAACTCGGTATTGTTATTTTAAGTAATCAGCAAGCATTTGGTGCGCTAGCGGCAGTAACTCACGAAGTGCTTGAAGATGCGCTTGAGCTTGAAGATAAAGATTGGGTTGAAGACTTAGCTAAAAAGCATTTTGAAAGCAAAGAGAAAGCATACGCTAACGCAAAGCCTGCAGCACCTGCTGATTATCAACCGCAACTACCTAATATTAATTACACTGGTACATTGCACGATAATTGGTATGGCGATGTAATTATTGAGCAGCTTGATGGCAAATTACATATTGATTTTACCCATACCAAGGGCTTAAAAGGCTCACTTGAGCATTACACTGGCAATACTTTTATTGTTAAGTGGGATGAAAAGCTACTTGAGGCTGATGCGTTTATTAATTTTAATATGAATACAGAAAATAGAGTGAGTAGCGCTAAAATGCGTGCAGTATCAACGCAAGTAACCGACTTTAGTTTTGACTTTAGAAATTTAAAATTAACAGCAAAATAACTGTTTTTGCTATCCCTAATTTACTATATCTAGCGTAAAGGGTATACACCAAAGTCGCAAAGCCACCCACGGGTGGCTTTGTTATATTATGTTTAATGATACAGTTAGGAGCTTTTATGCGTACCGCAATTATTTCTCACCCTCATTGTCGTAAACATAAAATGATTGATGATCACCCAGAGTGCCCAGAGCGGTTAGATGCTATTAACGATCGCTTACTAGCAAGCGGGTTAGATATTGCTATTGAGCAAAAGCAAGCGCCTAAAGCGCAACGAGAGCATTACTTACTTGCGCATGACGAATCATTAGTTAGCTTTGTTGAAAGTAAAATACCTACCCAAGGGCTTGTCGATTTAGACGGTGATACTTGGTTATGTCCCGACTCATTAAAAGCAATTGAGCGTGCAGTAGGAGCCGGTATTTTAGCGGTAGATGAAATACTAGAGGGCAACCTTGATGCTGCATTTTGCTCGGTGCGCCCGCCGGGGCATCATGCAAATCGCACTACTTCATCCGGTTTTTGTGTATTTAACAACCTTGCTATTGCGGTTAAATATGCACAAAGCAAAGGGGTTAAGCGCATTGCTATTGTTGATTTTGATGTACATCATGGTAATGGCACTCAAGATATATTTATAGATGATAAAAACGTCCTGTTTTGCTCTTTATTTCAGCATCCATTTTATCCCAATACAGTGGTTGAAAATAACACCACGTTAGTTAATTCACCTTTGCCAATTGCCAGCGACGGTAACGATTTAAAAGCGGTATTTGAGCAGCAATGGCTGCCTAAACTAAATGCTTTTAAGCCTGACATGTTATTTATTAGCGCAGGATTTGATGCTCACCTCGAAGATGATATGGCTAGTTTAAAGTTTGTAGAGGAAGATTACCGCTGGCTAACCGAGCAATTAGCCCGCTTTAGTGAGCAGCATAATTGCCGCGGTATAGTGTCGTATTTAGAAGGGGGGTATGCGCTTTCTGCATTGGGTCGCAGTGCAATTGCACATGTTAAAGCGTTAGTCGATTATGAGTAACGCAAATGCTTGCTCAGGTGTTAGCTGCTTAATTTTACTTAGGCAACACTGACCTTCTTTTAGCAAATAATCTTTCACTAAATCTGCTAATTCAATGGCACTAATGGCTGTTTTTGGCTCGCCACTTAATGTTGTATAACTATACTTACTATCTAAAATAATAATTCTGCTTTTTTGCAGCTCATCCATCGCATATACAAAATCATCTACTTCATCAGGCTGCTCAGCTAACTCAATTTCATTGTTATAAATAATAATTTTTGGATACGACATGCTTATTTATTGTCCTACATCAAAGGGGGAATATTTGCTCGATTTATACTCGCCTATTAGTGCAAATTTAGGGAGTAGAATAATGCCACACAGTAGCCGTTTTCAAAAAGTAGGTGATATTTTTACTAATAAGGTAATAACCTGTAGCAAGCATACGCCATTAATTGATGCGGTTAAACTAATGCGGGCACATAATATCAGTGCAATATTTATTGCGCAGCAACAACGCATATTAGGTGTTTGGACAGAAACTGACTGTTTAAAACTCGACTTTACCAATCCTGCAGTTACAAGGACTAGCATTAAAGATGTGATGACGAGCCCGGTTTTAAGTGTCCCTAGCCAGCAGTTATTAAGTGATACCGCACTAACTTTTCATCAGCATGGTGTAAGGCATTTACTTGTTACCGATAACAATAACGTACCGTGTGGGGTAATTAGCATTACAGATATTGTGCGCAATCAAGGGCTTGATCATTACTTACAGTTTCGCACTATTAACGACCAGTACACTAAAAACATAACAATTGTACCTAGCTCATTAGCGGTAAATGAAGCGGTAAAACTAATGCGTGAACGCGGCGAAAAAGTTATTTTAGTTTTTAATCAACAGCAAAAAGAACATGGCATTATTACGCAGCGCGATTTATTACACCTGCTCACACGCCAGAGCGAGCAGAGTGTGTGCTGGGATTTAGCAAGTCGACCGCTTTATAAAATAACCCCACAAGATAGCCTGTTCGATGCTTACAAATTAATGTTAGATAGCCAAGTACGGCATTTAGTGGTGAGCGACAATGATGAAATTAAAGGCGTGTTGTCACTCGAACATTTAATACATGAAATTGAAAGTGCGTATTGTTCTGAGCTAGAAAAAGTATTAGTGCAACGAGATTTAGCCCTACAGCACTCGCAGCGAAACCTATATTTAGCCAATAAAATAATAGATTCATCACTCGACGGCATAATGATCACCCATAGCAACAGCACTATTATGCAAGTAAACCCAGCATTTACCCAATTGACCGGCTATAAAGAACATGAAGTTATAGGTAAGTGCCCAAGTATATTGAGCTCGGGGCGGCATGATAAAAGCTTTTATATAAAAATGTGGGATGCAATTAACAAAACGGGTGTATGGCAGGGAGAAATTTGTAATCGTAAAAAAAATGGCGATATTTATATAGAGTGGTTAACTATAATTGAAATTAAAGAGCCTAATAATTCAGATGCTATTTATGCGGCAATTTTTAGTGATATTACCGAGCGAAAAAATGCTGAAGATAAAATTGTGCAGTTGGCTTATTTTGATGAATTAACGGGCCTACCAAATAGACGTTTGTTTAACGACAGGCTCAAAATGGCTTTGGCTGCAGCTCACCGCGACCAGCATTTATTGGCGGTGATGTTTATCGATCTAGATCGCTTTAAAGAAGTAAACGATAGTTTAGGCCATAGCGCAGGGGATTGTTTATTAACCCTGGTTGCTGCGCGTATCGAGGCTACTTTAAACGAAGGCGATACCTTAGCGCGTTTAGGGGGAGATGAATTTGTAGTGCTGTGCGAAATAAATAAGATTGATGCAGTAGCTAATTTAGCTGAAAAAATACTAAATAATTTAAACACTCCGTTTCAATTAGACCATGTTGAAGTAGGTGTAACAGCTTCGATTGGTGCGGCTGTTTACCCTGATGATGGCCTAGACAGCGAAACACTGCTAAAGCATGCCGATATTGCTATGTATCGCTCAAAAGATGTGGGGCGTAATTCGTTTCAATTATTTAAACCTTCTATGAATGCTCGCTCGCTAGAGCGCCTAGCCATGATGAGCCGTTTTCAGCATGCGTTAGATAATAACGAATTTGAATTGTATTTTCAGCCAAAGCAATGCCTTAAAAATGAACAGATTATGGGCGTTGAGGCATTATTGCGTTGGCACGACCCCGATTTGGGAATGATATCGCCCGCGCAATTTATTCCGCTTGCTGAAGAGCTAGGGTTGATAGTGCGGTTAGATTTATGGGTTATTAATCAGGCGGGTAAAGTACTAACGCTATGGCAAAAAGAAGGACTGGTGGCTGGGCGCTTAGCAATTAATATATCGGCATGTCATTTAAGCCAAGGCAAGCTGGCAAACAATATTAGCACTATGCTTAAACATTATAATTTACCCGGTAGTTTACTTGAAATAGAACTGACAGAAAGCAGCATTATTAGCTCATTTACACAGGCTAAAACGCAGTTGCAGCAACTAAAAAAGCTGGGCGTGCATATAGCATTAGACGACTTTGGTACCGGGTACTCGGCATTGAGTTATTTAACTAAACTGCCTTTTGATACATTAAAAATAGACGCGAGCTTTATTGCTAAAATCCCTGATGAATACGGCAATAGCCAAATAGTTGCAGCGCTTATTGCACTGGCAAGCAATTTAAACTTAATGGTAGTGGCAGAGGGAGTTGAGCAGCTAGCTCAAAAAAACTACCTTATTAGCTTAGGGTGTAATGTTATACAGGGGTATTACTATTGCCGCCCGTTAACGCAGCGGCAATGGTTTGATTTTTATCGGTTAAACGACTTATCTGCGAGCACTCAACCAACTGGCACTTAGCCTACGGTTACTTCGTAAGAGGTGAATTTTCGAATGTTAATAACGCCTTTTTCAAAAATTAAATACTGACCTTTAATGCCTTGTAAAACACCGCTTACTACCGGGTCTTTATCAAAGTTAAACGAGCTGATTTTGGTTGGGTATTCGCTTACCGGAAAGTTTAAATCAACTACGTCTTCATCTAGCTGTTCAATAGCTGTTGCGCCAAATAGCTCGCTTAGCTCATTTAGCTTTGCACTAATTTGTGGAATAAGCTCAGCGGCTGCAGCTTTTAAATCTAGCGCTTCGTTTTGGCCTTTTAGCATATTGCGCCAATTAGTTTTATCAGCAATAAATTCAGCCAATGCCACTTCTACTAAGCCTGATTGCAACCGTGTTTGTACTTTAAAAATAGGCAATGCTTGGGTAGCGCCTTGATCAACCCAGCGAGTTGGTATTTGCGTGTGGCGAGTAATACCCACTTTTAGTCCTGAGGTATTAGCGAGGTAGACGTAATGCGGGATCATGCAATTTTCTTCTCCCCACTCTGGCTCGCGGCAAGTACCTTGATCGTAATGGCAGGTTTCTGGCTTCATAATACACATATCGCAACTAGCAAGTTTGCGCATGCATACAAAGCAATGGCCTTGAGAATAGCTTTTTTTGGTTTTTTTACCACAGCTAGAGCATAAAATTGTGCCGCTAAAAGTAAGCGTTAGCTCTTTACCTATAAATGCATTTAAGTCGACTAAGTGCTCACCCACAGGTAAGTGATATTGTACCGGCTCGGTTAAGCTCGATTTTAATTTACGCAATGTGCCTTGCATCTTTACTTGGCCCCTAAAGATGTTAAAAGGGGGAGTCTAACATTTTTAAATTATATTGGCTGTTTAAGTACTGTAAATAATCGTCATACGCGAGTGGTTTGGCGTAAAGGTATCCTTGTGCGTGATCGGCGTTCATACCTTTAAGTAAGTCGTGAACCTCTTGCGTTTCTACCCCTTCAATAGTAATTGTTGACATCCTCCACCACCTCGCCAAGCGCCTGAACAAGTTCAGGAAAGGAGGGGGATTCCGATTAGTTTAAAACCATCGGGGCCTTGTGATCACTCATAAGGCAAGTTCCTGCTTCAACAAGCTGACTAATGTCAATCTCTCCACAGGCTAGAACGCGATGACCTCGCGCTAAAATATTTAATGCGCCAACATGATCCGCATTATCTTGATAACCGCACTTCGCACATTCAAACTTAGACTGCGTTAATCGGTTATCTTTTGATTGATGGCCACACGCTGGACACGTTTGACTGGTATGTTTCGGATCAACAAAAATAACCTGACCGCCGAGCCAATCCTGCTTATATTTCAGCATCTCTTTAAACATTCCCCATCCTTGATTGAGAATGACGCGGTTTAAGCCAGATTTTTGTTTCACCATTTTTCCATGCTGCTCACTGTGCCTTTGCTGTTTTTCGTCATATTTCTAATTTTAAGATCTTCTAGCACGATGATTGCGTGGCTTTTGCTCAACTGTGTTGAGATCTTATGTAATTTGTCATGACGAATATTGGCAACTTTCGTATGAAATGTTGTGATCTTTGCTTTTAATTTTTTCCAGTTACTTGAAAATTTCACTTTTCTAGCAAGTTGCTTCTGTAATCGTTTGATCCTGATTGTCTGTTTACTGGTATCTATCGGCTCCACAAAACTGCCATCAGAAAGGGTAATTAGGCGTTTCACGCCTAAATCTCCCCCAATCATGGCGTTTGATGGGTGCTTAGGTGGTGCTACTTCTTGTTCAACTTGGATTGAAACAAACCAGTGCTTTCCTTTTTGTGAAACAGTGACGTTTTTAGCTTTTCCTAAAATAGCTTGGCTTTTTCTAACATTAACCCAACCGATTTTAGGTAAAAAAATACGTTTCCCATTCTTGTCGATTTTAAAGCCTTGAGGAAAATTAAAGCTATTCACCTCTCCTTTTTTCTTAAAAGTAGGCATCCGTTTGAGTGGTTGGTTTTTATCGAATGCGTCTTTAAAGGCGCGTTCAAGCTGTTTTAATGTTTGTTGGATAGTTTGTGCGGGCGATAGTGTTAAAAAGCCATACTCCTCGCTTTTTTTCCAAAGTTTGGAAAAGAAATCCAACTCTTGGTAGTAGCAAATTTTTTGTTTATTCTGTAACTTAAATAAGTTAATCGCTAAGGCTTTATTCCACAAGAATCGACAATTTCCCGCATATTGCACCATTTTAGCGTTAATATCGGGTGTTGTTTTTAAACGAAATTTATAAGCTTTGCGAATAACCATACTGTTATTATATACAGTCAATCAAAAAGGAACAACCCACTTAGTCGCTTCGCGACTACTACCTTATATCACCGACCTAAAGGAGCGGTGTTTTACGGCAAAAGTTGATAAAAAATATTAATATAAGTATTGCTGCGGCTAGCGCATGATAACGTAACGTTTTAAATTCCAAATTATGCTGTGCTTTTTTTGATCCTTTCAAATAGTGTAGCACTAAAAAAGCGCAGACAAGCTGCGCTTTTGATGTTTACATTTAATAGTAATATTAACCAATAGGTTATATTTAACTATTTTGCTCTCTCGCAATAGCACGATATGCAATATCAGTACGATATTCCATGCCATCCCAGCTGAGTTGCTTTATTAGCTCGTAAGCGCGTTGCTGCGCTTCGGTTACGGTATTACCCAGTGCGGTGGCACATAATACACGTCCGCCCGCAGTTACTACGTCATTACCGTTTTGTTTAGTACCAGCATGAAATACTTTTTCGCCAGCAGGGTAGTCAACCTGTAAACCCGATATAACATCGCCTTTAGGATAATCACCAGGATAGCCTTTAGCGGCCAGTACTACACCAACGGCTGCACGTGGATCAAACTCAATGGTGGTTTTATCCAGTTCAACACGATTAGCCGCTTCAATTAACTCGACTAAGTCTGATTGCAAACGTAGCATCATAGGTTGAGTTTCCGGGTCGCCAAAACGACAGTTATACTCAATTACTTTTGGCGTGCCATAGGTATCTATCATTAAGCCAGCGTATAAAAAGCCTGTGTACGGATGACCCTCGCTCGCCATGCCCTCTACCGTTGGGTAAATCACTTCGTTCATAATACGCTGATGAATTTCATCGGTAACTACTGGCGCAGGTGAATAAGCACCCATACCGCCAGTGTTAGGGCCAGCATCGCCATTGTAAGCGCGTTTATGATCTTGGCTAGTGGCAAATGGTAATACGTTTTTGCCATCTACCATCACAATGAAAGACGCTTCTTCACCTTCTAAAAACTCTTCGATAACTACGCGGCTACCAGCATCACCAAAAGCATTACCCGCAAGCATGTCACGAATAGCATCTTCAGCCTCGGCTTCAGTCATCGCAACAATAACGCCTTTACCTGCGGCTAAACCATCTGCTTTGATTACAATTGGCGCGCCTTTTTCTTTTAAATAAGCAAGGGCAGGGGCAACCTGTTCAAAGGTTTGGTAATCGCCACTAGGGATATTGTGACGCGCTAAAAAGTCTTTAGTAAACGACTTTGAGCCTTCAAGCTGAGCTGCGCCCGCTGTTGGGCCAAATATAGCTAGGCCGTGTTCACGAAACTTATCAACCACACCTAATACTAACGGGATCTCAGGGCCTACAATAGTAAGCTCAACATTATTTTGTTGTGCAAACTGAAGTAAACCGTCTAAGTCGTCAACATTTATTGCAACGTTCTCAAGTTTTGGCTCAAGTGCTGTGCCCGCATTACCAGGGGCTACAAATACTGTGTTTACTTTGGTGTTTTGAGCGGCTTTAAACGCAAGAGCGTGTTCGCGGCCGCCGCTGCCAATGACTAAAACATTCATGGCGAAAAATTCCTATTTAAAGCGGTTTTTTAAATTTCAGCGTCATGCGGTCACTCTCACCAATAGCTTTATATTTATCGGCATCTTGCTCGCCTAAACGTAAGCTTGGTGGTAGCGTCCATACCCCTTTAGGGTGATCGGCTGTATCTTTTGGGTTAGCATTTATTTCACTACTAGCAACTAATTCAAACCCAGCTTGTTTAGCTATTTCAATTACGTAGCTTTGCTTCATGTAACCACTGCTTTTTTGATCGTCATCGGCGCGTGCTTCAGGCAATCTATGCTCCACTACACCTAAGGTGCCACCTGGTTTGAGCGCGGTATAAAAAGATTTAAACGCACTAAGTGCGCCGTCTTTATTTTTACCCATATACCAGTTATGCACATTTCTAAAGGTAAGTACCATATCGGCGCTATTTGCAGGGGCAAGTTCGGTGTGAGTAACAGGAGCAAACTCAGTTACTATTACTTTACTAAAACGTGGGTCTTGCGTTACCTTTTGTTCAAACTCAGAGCGAGAACGCTGATAAAAGCCAGTCGCATCTTTTGGAAAATGCGCGGCGTAAAATTTGCCATTATCTTTGAGTACAGGCGCTAAAATTTCGCTGTACCAACCACCACCGGGCGATATTTCTACCACGCTCATATTCGGCTTTAAGCCAAAAAATGCCAGCGTTTGTGCTGGATGACGAAACTTGTCACGCTCACTGTTTTTAGCAGCGCGCTGCTCATCATTAAGTGCATTAGCAACTAATGAGTTTTCACTGTGGTTATGAGCCAAGCTTGCTGCAGAGCTAAGAGCAATAGTGGCGACAAGTATAGATTTTAAAGCAAATTTCATCATTTTATTCTTCACTGTTAGTTTAATGAACAATCAGAATACGTTAATTGATTGCAAACAAACAGAGCTAAACTCAAACTTCAGTGTTTAGCTCTATAAGTGATTAGTGGCGGAAGTGGCGCATACCAGTAAGTACCATTGCCATGCCAGCTTCGTCTGCTGCGGCAATCACTTCTGCATCACGCATTGAGCCACCTGGCTGAATTACTGCCGTTATGCCAGCGGCTGCAGCTGCGTCAATACCATCACGAAATGGGAAGAATGCATCCGATGCCATAACTGAACCTTTAACTTCAAGGTTTTCATCTGCTGCTTTAATACCGGCAATTTTAGCCGAGTAAACGCGGCTCATTTGGCCCGCGCCTACACCGATTGTCATACCGTCACGGGCATATACAATGGCGTTAGATTTAACAAATTTAGCTACTTTCCAGCAAAATAATAAGTCTTTAAGCTCTTGCTCAGTAGGTTGGCGCTTAGATACAACTTTTAAATCGCCTTGCGTTACCATGCCTAAGTCGCGGTCTTGCACTAAAATACCGCCATTAACGCGTTTAATGTCTTGTCCTGCGGCTTTACCTGTCCACTGTCCACATACTAATAAACGTACGTTTTGTTTAGCCGAAACAATTTTGGCTGCAGCATCAGATACGCTAGGAGCAATAATTACTTCCACAAATTGACGCTCAACAATTGCTTCTGCGGTTGCTGCATCTAACTCTTGGTTAAAGGCAATAATGCCACCAAATGCCGACGTAGGGTCGGTTTTAAAAGCACGTTCATATGCTTCAAGAATATTGCTACCGATAGACACGCCACATGGGTTTGCATGTTTTACGATTACACAGGCTGGTACGTCAAATTCTTTAACACACTCAAGCGCAGCATCGGTATCAGCAATGTTGTTGAAAGATAACGCTTTACCTTGCAGTTGAGTTGCTGTTGCTACTGAAGCTTCAACAATATCGTTTTCAACATAGAAAGCCGCGTCTTGATGCGAGTTTTCGCCGTAGCGCATATCTTGCTTTTTAGTGAACTGCATATTGATAGTGCGTGGGAACTTAGTATCTTCGGCGGCTTCCTCTGTGTAATCAGGAACCATTTTACCGAAGTAATTAGCAATCATGCCATCGTACTGAGCGGTGTGCTCGTAGGCTGCTATAGCAAGGTCAAAACGGGTTTTATAGGTAGTAGAACCCTTGTTGCTTTGCATTTCGCTGATCACGCGGTCGTAGTCGCTGGCGTTTACCACAATAGTAACGTCTTTATGATTTTTAGCCGCTGCGCGAACCATAGTCGGGCCGCCAATATCTATGTTTTCAATAGCATCTTCAAGGCTGCAGTTTTCTTGAGCGACAGTATTCGCAAAGGGGTATAAGTTAACTACAACAATGTCGATAGCAGAAATATTGTTTTCTGCCATTACGCTTTCATCTTGTCCGCGACGCGCTAAAATGCCGCCGTGAATTTTTGGATGAAGTGTTTTTACGCGGCCATCCATGATTTCTGGGTGACCTGTGTGATCTGATACTTCAGTGACTTTTATGCCGTTATCAGCAAGTAGTTTACAGGTACCGCCAGTTGATAAAATATCAACACCTTGCGCTTCTAATGCGCGGGCAAATTCAACTATACCGGTTTTATCAGACACACTTAATAGTGCGCGACGAATGGGACGATGTGTATCCATTGTAGTTTGATTTCCTCAGTTTATGAGCTAGCTTAGAAGCGGGCATTTTAACTGATAACAACTCAAAAAACGACTTATTAAGGGTGAGCATTTTGCAATTAGCACTTGTAGCAATAATGCAGCTCCTTATGGATTAACTAAGGTTAAACCTTATGTTATGCATTTATTACTAGCATAATTGAGTACTTAACCTAAATTATGCTTAAAAGGCAACGCCAATCTACATGAATAATACTAACGCTTAGTGACACCAACCAACTAAAACATGAGCATTTTAGCTTATTAAATAACTAACTCAGTGCGTTGAAAATAGCTGCTAAAGATAGGTTTACTAGCTGGAAATCAGGTTAAATAGCAGGCATAAAAAAAGCACCCTAAGGTGCTTTTATATAAATTAACGGCCATAAATAGCTATTAATTTATACCCTATGTATTGGCTTAGTAAGCATGCTTACCAGTCAATACAAAAAGTATTAGTTCATGCCGTATTTTTTAAGCTTTTTACGTAAAGTACCACGGTTGATACCTAGTAAAATTGCTGCACGTGTTTGGTTACCACGTGTATACGTCATTACTTCTTCCAGTAATGGCGCTTCTAGCTCTGAAAGAACAAGGTCGTAAACGTCTTGCACATCTTGACCGTTAAGCTGCTTTAAATAGTGGTGAACAGCTTTCTTTACTGCGTCACGTAATGGCTGCGGTTTCTCGTGTGCCTGAACATGAGGGTTAGTGATAAATGGAGAAGTCACGTTTTGTTCGAACATTATTTAATCTCTTTCTTTCTTAGTTAGCTGCTAGTGTTTTAAAGTATTGCTCTAATACGTCAACTTGTGTAAGTGGGTTGTCGATCGTATTAAATACTCGCCTAAACTGACCATCACGGTCATGGGTTTGCAAATACCAAGATACATGCTTACGAGCAATTCGCGCTCCCATTGGCTCACCGTAAAACGTATGGAGATTAGTTAAATGCTCCATTAAAATACTGCGCACCTCTGCAATAGCAGGTGGCTGTAAATGCTCTCCGGTTCGCAAATAGTGGTCTATCTCCCTAAATATCCAAGGGCGACCTTGGGCGGCTCGGCCAATCATAATGGCATCTGCACCCGTATAATCTAATACCTGCTTTGCTTTTTCTGGTGATGTAATATCACCGTTTGCAACCACAGGAATCGACACCGAACGTTTAATGTCCCTAATCGTGGCGTACTCAGCTTCACCCTTGTACATACATGCGCGTGTGCGCCCATGTACGGCAAGTGACGCTATGCCATAACGTTCAGCTATTCTCGCAATCTCTACACCATTACGGTTATCCAGATCCCATCCAGTACGGATTTTAAGTGTTACAGGTATATCAACAGCATTAACGACTGCATCAATAATCTCTTCCACAAGTTCAGGAAACTGTAATAAAGCAGAGCCAGCGAGTTTCTTGTTCACTTTTTTTGCTGGGCACCCCATATTGATATCTATGATTTGTGCACCATTAGCAACATTGAATTGTGCGGCCTGTGCCATAAGCTCAGGATCAGCTCCTGCAATTTGCACCGCGCGTATTCCCGACTCACCGCTGTGATCCATACGGTTCATCGATTTTTCGGTTTTCCAAACATCAGGATTCGATGATAACATTTCAGACACAGCAAGCCCCGCACCTAAGCGGCGACAAAGTTGTCTAAATGGTCTATCTGTAATACCGGCCATAGGCGCGACAATTACGTTATTCTCAAGTTGGTATTTACCGATACGCACTATATTCAATAGGCCTCTTTTCAAGGGGCGCTAAGTTTACGGTTTTTTTAGCAAAAATCAAAGGCTATAAATTGAACAAAAGTAACTTTTTTTTGCCCTTTTCGTATTGACATTTGATAACCGTATGACAAAGCGGTTTATTTGTTTGAAATTTAAGCAGCTTTTATTTTTAGTATAAAATAGAGATAAATTTTATTTTGTAAATAAATGGTAAAGCCTGTTAAATACAGGCTTCAGATGCTTGTTTTAAGTAAAAGCTCTAAATAGCGTTGGGCAGTGCTTATGCTTTTTTAGTGCCACTTACACGGGTCCAATCACCTTCAATAGCAATGTCGTCCAGCTCAATAAAGGGGGCATAAACATCGGCAACCGATTGCGCTTGCTCGGTTAAAATTCCCGACATAGCTATTTTGCCACCGGGTTTTAATAACCCTAAAATAACACTATGTAGTTCACGTAACGGTTGCGCTAAAATATTAGCAACGACTATATCGGCACTAAATTCAGGTTGGTTTTCTGGCAGGTATACTTCTAATTTGTCGGCAACACCATTACGGTTAGCATTATCTAAGCTCGCTTCTAGTGCTTGCGGGTCTATATCTATACCAATCATGCGCTCTGCGCCAAGCTTAATAGCAGCAATACCCAAAATGCCCGAGCCACAACCAAAATCAACCACAGTTTTACCGGTTAAATCTTGGCTTTCTAGCCATTTTAAACACAATGCGGTAGTAGCGTGAGTGCCGGTACCAAATGCAAGGCCTGGGTCGAGTAATACGTTTACTGCATCTGGATCAGGAATATCGCGCCAGCTTGGGCAAATCCAAAGTCTTTCGCCAAATTGGATCGGGTGAAAGTTATCCATCCACTCACGTTCCCAATCTTTGTCTTCAAGTTGTTCTATTTTATATGTTAGATTTTGCGCAACTGATTTATCTGCGTTTAACAGCGCTACAACGCTATCCATATCGTGATTAGCATCAAATAAGCCTATTACCGTAGTATCGGCCCAAAATTGCACAGTGCCTATTTTAGGCTCATAGATAGGCGTGTCTTTGGCGTCAATAAAAGTAACCGATGCACTACCAGCTTCAACTAGTAGATCACTAATTAAATCAGCGTTATCAGCGTTGGCGTTAATACGAATTTGGATCCAAGCCATGTTTATTTCCAGATAAAGGGGGTAAATAGAAAAAAGGCCGCAAGAGCGGCCTTTTTAGTTTTAATATGTATTAGCCGCTTATTATTTAGCGTCTAAAAAGCTTTTCAGTAAATCAGAGCGAGAAGGGTGACGTAATTTACGCAGCGCCTTTGCTTCTATTTGACGAATACGTTCACGTGTTACGTCAAACTGCTTACCTACTTCTTCTAAGGTGTGGTCGGTATTCATATCAATACCAAAACGCATACGCAGTACTTTAGCTTCACGGGCTGTTAGGCCAGCAAGTACGTCGTTAGTTGCGCCACGAAGCGACTCCATAGTTGCCGAATCAATTGGCGAATCAATGGTTGTATCTTCGATAAAGTCACCTAAATGCGAATCTTCATCATCACCAATCGGTGTTTCCATCGAAATTGGTTCTTTAGCAATTTTAAGTACCTTACGAACTTTGTCTTCAGGCATCATCATGCGTTCAGCTAATTCTTCTGGATTTGGCTCACGGCCCATTTCTTGTAACATTTGACGTGAAATACGGTTAAGTTTATTAATCGTTTCAATCATATGTACCGGAATACGGATCGTTCTTGCTTGGTCAGCAATAGAGCGCGTAATTGCTTGGCGTATCCACCATGTAGCATAAGTCGAAAACTTATAACCACGGCGATATTCAAACTTATCAACGGCTTTCATCAAACCAATATTACCTTCTTGAATTAAATCCAAGAACTGTAAACCACGGTTTGTATATTTTTTAGCAATTGAAATTACCAAACGTAAGTTAGCTTCAACCATCTCTTTTTTCGCACGGCGAGCTTTAGCTTCACCAATACTCATACGACGGTTTATGTCTTTTATACGCTCAATATTTAAGCCAGTGCTACTTTCAATAACACGTAATTTATTCAGACTACGAATGATCTCAGGCTTAACTTCTTCAAGTTTTGCCGAGTACTTTTCGTTAGCTGCAATTTCTAAATCAACCCAAGTAGCATCCGTTTCGTTATTAGCAAAGTGCTTAACAAACGTTTTCTTTGGTAACTTAGCAATTTGTACTGCTTGTTTCATGATAAGACGTTCTTGAACGCGAACTCTGTCCATCATTTCACGCATGTTATTAACCATGCGATCAAATTGCTTAGGTATTAATTTAAAGGTTTTGAATAACTCACCAATTTCAAATATAGCGGCAAGAGAATCTGGGTGCGAGCGACCTTTAGCTTCAAACGTTTCACGTGCTTTATTATATAAATCACGTAAGTTTTCAAAATGAACACGTGCTTCTTCAGGATCTGGCCCTGTGTCTACTTCTTCTTCGTCTTCATCATCTTCGTCGCTGTCGTCATCGTCTTTATCGTCGTCATTAAGTTGTTTTGCACTTAATTCTGAACCAATATTAGTTGCCGAAATTGGCGCTGTGTCTTCATTAGGATCAATAAAGCCAACGATAATATCGCTAAGGCGCATTTCTTCTGCTTCAAACTTATCCCACTGCTCGAGTAGGTAAGTAATTGCTTCAGGGTATTCAGCAACCGAAATTTGTACTTGGTTAATGCCTTCTTCAATACGCTTAGCGATTACAATTTCGCCTTCACGGGTCAGAAGTTCAACAGTACCCATTTCACGCATGTACATGCGTACCGGATCCGTTGTGCGGCCGATCTCTTTTTCTACGGTCGCAAGGGCTGCAGCGGCAGCTTCAGCTGCGTCTTCGTCTGTCGTTGTTTCTTGCATCATTAGTTCATCGGCATCTGGCGCGTTTTCGCTAACCTTGATACCCATGTCATTAATCATGCTAATGATATCTTCTACTTGATCTGAGTCTATAATATCTTGTGGAAGGTGATCATTTACTTCTGCAAAAGTTAAGTAGCCTTGCTCTTTACCTTTTAGAATCAGAAGTTTTAATTGTGACTGAGGAGTTGGATCCATAGAGATTTTTTCTTCCACTCTGATAAGTTGATACAACAGGCGCCATCATGTAGTTTGCCTTAAAGCTAAACTAGAATAATGTGACGCAGTGAATAGCGTAGTATAACAGTTTAAATCAAATTTGACTAGCTGTTAGTCGCTTTTAACGCTGTCATTAACAAATGACATTCAAGTCTTTCATCGCTATTTAGACCTTGCGTCTTATCCTTTATTAATAGGGTCTCTAGTCGATAATTTAAACACTGATCTTCAATAAATTTAAAAGTATTTTGAAAAACAGTCTCTAAACGTTCTTCATTTATTTGATGTTGCCACGTTGCCAGCTTAGTTAGCGGGTCATAATCGTCAGTGCCTCTAAAAAATTCGAGCAACTGCGCTGTGGTAACATCTTCTTTTTGCAACGCTTGATGTTGTAAGCGTAGTAGCAAACCAATGCCGGCAATATTCATTTGTGCTAAATCGGGCAAATAGGGCACGCTTTTCGCCATTTGCGGGTGTTGAATTAAAATACCGATTGCTTGGCGCATGGGGGTTATTTTAAATTTTCGTTCAATAGAATGCTGTTGCTTGGGGGTTTTTAAGCGATTATTAAGCTGCTCACGAGTACGGCCAATTAATCGCCCGAGCTGCTCAAGAATATTTTCTTGATAAAACTCACTAGGAATTTTTTCAATTAATGGCAATGCGGCACTAAGTAACTTGGCTTTACCCGAATCAAGCGTTAAATCTATTTCAAGGCTGAGCTTATTGAATAACACTTTAGTGAAATCATCGGCTGCATTTAATCTTTGTTCAAACTTATCTTTACCTTCGGCTTGTACTAAGGAATCGGGGTCTTCGCCGTCGGGTAAAAATACAAAGTTTAATGCTTTACCATCATTTAAATAAGGCAGTGCGTTTTCGAGCGCACGCCAAGCTGCATCACGCCCTGCACGGTCACCATCGTAACAACAAATTACTTTATCTGTTGTTCTAAATAGAGTGTGCATATGCTCACTGGTTGTTGCTGTCCCAAGTGCTGCAACGGCATATTCAATACCTTGCTCTGCCAGCGCCACCACATCCATATAACCTTCAACAATCAGTACATGGTCGAGCTTTTTATGTGCTTGTTTAGCTTCATATAAACCATAGAGTTCAAAGCCTTTATGAAAAATACGTGTCTCTGGCGAGTTTAAATATTTAGGGCCTTGATCGGCTTGCATTACGCGCCCACCAAAGGCAACAACGCGGCCACGTTTATCGCGAATAGGGAACATTAAACGATCGCGAAAAAAGTCAAACTGTCTGCCAGGTGTTTTTTCTGAGGCGAGTTTTAGCTCTACCAATTGCTCTTTTTGTTCTTTGTTACGGCCAAGCTGTAGGCACAAACCATCCCATTCACTTGGTGCATAACCTATCATGAACTTTTTAACTATTTCGCCGCTTAAGCCCCGGCCTTTAACATATTCAATAACAGCGGCAGAATTACTATGGTGCTTTAACTGGTGTTGATAAAACCTTGCAGTATGGAGCATTAAATCGTAATCAGAGCGTTTTTGCGCTGCAGTACGCTCAGGTGCAGAACCGCTACCTTGCTCACGGGGAACTTCTAAATTAAGTAAACTTGCAAGCTCTTCAATAGCATCAACAAACTCAAGTTTTTCGTATTCCATAACAAACGAAATAGCATTACCGTTAACGCCACAGCCAAAGCAGTGATAAAACTGTTTATCTTGGGAGACGGTGAACGAAGGCGATTTTTCGTTATGAAATGGGCAGCAAGCTTGGTAGTCTTTACCGGCTTTTTTAAGACCTACTTTTGAGTCTATCAGGTCGACAATATCGGTTCTGGCAAGCAAGTCATCTATAAAATTACGTGGGATCTTTCCAGCCATTAGTAAAATAACGTCCTGAGATAATTAGAATAACAATGAAAGCGAGATTAAGTTTATAACCCTACAAATAAAATCAAACGATTTTATACGCATATATTAATTGCTATTAAATAGGGCGGGTGCAAATAGCACGTTTGTAGATTTGAACACAAATCGGATACAAAAACAAAGAAACCGAGCTCTAGGCTCGGTTTACTTCAATCATACTTAATGTATGTGGGAGTACTAGGCTGTTAATCGTTGCTTAATTAAACCAGAGATTTTGCCCATATCGGCGCGACCTTCAGCTTTGCTTTTGATTATACCCATTACTTTACCCATGTCTTGCATACCTGCTGCGTTAGTGTCAGCAATAGCCGCATCAATGAGAGCAATTATTTCTTCTTCACTCAATTTTTGAGGTAAGAAAGTTTCAAGTGCTACTATTTCATTGGCTTCAATATCAGCTAAATCATCACGCCCAGCATCTTTGTACTGAGTGTAAGAGTCACGACGTTGTTTAACAAGCTTCACTATAACGGAGGTAATACCTGCGTCGTCTAGTGTTATTTGCTCGTCTTTTTCACGTTTCATGACTTCAGCAAGTACCATGCGAATAGGGTTAAGACGTAATTTGTCTTTGGCTCTCATCGCATCTTTTTGCGCATCTTTTAGCGTTATTAAAAGGCTCATTTATACAAGACCTAATATATTAGTATAATTTAACGCGACGTGCGTTATCACGAGAAAGTTTTTTCATGTGACGTTTTACTGCAGCAGCTTTTTTACGCTTACGCTCAGCTGTTGGTTTTTCATAGTGCTCGCGACGACGAACTTCTGAAAGGATTCCTGCTTTTTCACATGAACGCTTGAAGCGACGAAGTGCTACGTCAAACGGTTCGTTCTCTCTTACTTTAATTACTGGCATTAAAAATTCACCTACCTAAATTATGAGCGTTGCTCAAGTTGATCAAACATTGATCAAGTGGTTCAAAAATGGTGCGGTATTGTAATCCGAAGCAACACCACATGTAAAGGATAATATTAACAGAAAGCTGGCATCTAAAACAGTGTTAATTTACTTGGCGTTGATACAAACGACAAAAAACTTGCCCAGCCTTTTTTTCTTTAATTAACAACCAGTTGATTGGTGCAGTAAAGGTGCTTAACTCGCTTTCTACCTCAATGTAAATTAAAGCGTCACTGCTTAGCCATTGATTGTTTTCTAGTAAATCAGCGCTCGATTGTGCCAAGTTTTTACGAAATGGCGGGTCAACAAAAACTAGATTAAATGGCTCATTACTATTAATTTGCTCTAAAAATGCCAGTGTATTGGTATGTTTTACGTGTGCGTTTTGCAGCTTTAAAGTGCTAATGTTTAGCTCAATTTGCTTTGCTGCGGCAGCGTCAAGTTCAACAAAAGTAGCGCTTTTAGCAAATCGCGACAGTGCCTCAAAACCTAAACCGCCAGAACCAGCAAAACAGTCGAGCACATTTGCCTCTCGGGTATCTTGCATTAACCAATTAAACACTGTTTCTTTTATACGATCGGTTGTTGGGCGCAGCCCTTGTACGTCTTTAACGGGCAGCTTTCGGCCTCTAAATTGGCCACTGATCACTCTAATAAAGCCATCGCTGGATTTGCTAGTTACTTTATTTTGTGTTGTTTTTTTTCTCATTTAGCTCACTAAAAATTGGTATCTGCTATCTAGCTCAGATAATATTGCAATCATATCATAGCGTATTATTTTTCAACTGCATTAAAAGTGGTAGTATAAGCATCCTAGACAATAGATTGTGCCTTTAAACAGTTTAAAATAGCAGTTAACGCACATACTATTATTATCGTTAGTTTATCAGAATTTTATAAGTGGTTATTAGCAAGTATGGCAAAAAAAAGTAAATTACTGTCTTGGTTAGGTTTTGGTAAGTCAGATAAAAAACAACAAGCGGAACAAAGTGCCCAGGAGGCCGATAACCAACAGCAAGCGCGCTTAGCAGCAGAAAAAGCTAAAGCAGAGCATTTAGAGCAACAGCGACTGGTCGCTGAAAAAGCGGAGCAAGAGGCTGCAGAAAAAATAGCAGCGGAGCAAGTCCAAAAAGAGCAAGCCGAAAAGCTAGCGATTGAAAAAGCCAATGCAGAGTTACTCGCAAAACAGCAAGCCGATGCTCATGCATTAAAGCTAGAGCAACAGCAGCGTTTAGCAGAGCAAGAAGCGCAGATGCGCCTTGAGCAAGAAAAAGCAGCAGCAGAACAAGCAGAGGCTGAGCGTTTAGAGCAAGCACGTATTGTAGCAGAGCAAGCAGAAGCTGAGAATTTAGAGCAGCAAAAGCTTGCAGCCGAGCAAGCACAGAGAGAGCAAGCCGAAAAGCTAGCGATTGAAAAAGCCAATGCTGAGTTACTCGCAAAACAGCAAGCCGATGCTCATGCATTACAGCTAGAGCAACAGCAGCGTTTAGCAGAGCAAGCTGAAACTGAGTATTTAGAGCAGCAAAAACTTGCAGCCGAGCAAGCACAGAGAGAGCAAGCTGAAAAGCTAGCGATTGAAAAAGCCAATGCTGAGTTACTCGCAAAACAGCAAGCCGATGCTCATGCATTACAGTTAGAGCAACAGCAGCGTTTAGCAGAGCAAGAAGCGCAGATGCGCCTTGATCAAGAAAAAGCAGCAGCGGAAAAGGCTGAAGCTGAACGCTTAGAGCAAGTACGTATTGCAGCAGAGCAAGCAGAAGCTGAGCGATTAGAACAGCAACGTATTGCAGCAGAGCAAGCAGAAGCTGAGCGTTTAGAACAAGCACGAATTGCAGCAGAGCAAGCAGAAGCTGAGCGATTAGAACAACAGCGTATTGCAGCTGAACAAGCAGAAGCTGAGCGTTTAGAGCAAGCACGAATTGCAGCAGAGCAAGCAGAAGCTGAGCGTTTAGAGCAAGCACGAATTGCAGCAGAGCAAGCAGAAGCTGAACGTTTAGAGCAAGTACGTATTGCAGCAGAGCAAGCAGAAGCTGAGCGTTTAGAACAAGCGCGTGTTGCAGCTGAACAAGCAGAGGCTGAGCGCTTAGAGCAGCAGCGTATTGCAGATGAACTTGCAAGCGAAGCAACTCAAAAAGTAGAGAAACCTAAAAAAGAAGGTTTTTTCTCTCGCCTTAAAAAAGGTTTATTAAAAACTCGCGTTAATATTGGTTCTGGTTTTGCTTCCATATTTAGCGGTAAAAAAATAGACGATGATTTATTTGAAGAGCTAGAAACGCAATTACTCACCGCCGATTTAGGCGTTGATACCACAATGAAGTTAATAGACCGCCTAACTGATGCGGCAAACCGTAAGCAATTAAAAGACGGTGACGCACTTTATGAGCTAATGAAACAAGAAATGGCCGTAATGCTTAAAACTGCAGAGCAGCCGTTGGTTATTCCAGCCGATAAAAAACCATTTGTTATATTAATGGTAGGTGTTAACGGTGTAGGTAAAACGACGACCATTGGTAAATTGGCTAAGCAATTTCAAAGCGAAGGCAAGTCGGTCATGCTTGCTGCGGGTGATACATTTAGAGCCGCAGCGGTTGAGCAACTACAAGTATGGGGCGAACGTAATAGTATTCCTGTTATTGCACAGCATACTGGTGCTGACAGTGCGTCTGTTATTTTTGATGCTTTTCAAGCGGCAAAAGCGCGTAACGTTGACGTATTAATCGCAGATACAGCAGGGCGCTTGCAAAATAAAGACAATTTAATGCAAGAGCTTGAAAAAATAGCGCGAGTAATGAAAAAAATTGATCCTGATGCGCCGCACGAAGTAATGTTAACTATTGATGCAGGCACAGGGCAAAATGCGATTAGCCAGGTAAACTTGTTTAATCAATGCGTTGGTTTAACCGGTATTACTCTTTCAAAACTAGATGGCACGGCAAAAGGCGGTGTTATTTTTGCGGTAGCAGATAAGTTTAACATTCCAATTCGCTATATTGGTGTGGGTGAAAGTATTGATGATTTACGTGCCTTTAAAAGCGATGACTTTATTGATGCGCTATTTAGCCAAGATGAAGACGACGCTTAAAGCTTAGCAAGCTATTAGTACAAGCGTTGAAAAGTGATCAGCGCGACGTTCATAAAGTGAAAGCTTCACCCAAATGGTCATGTTTGTACTTTGATTTTCCGGTTCTGTAGGTGTGGTTTATAACACACCTTTAAAAGGTGGAACTTTTATTTACCAAAAGAGGGAGCTTGCTCCCTTTTTAATTGCGAGGAATACCAGCTTTATTGATGTTTAATAGTGTTGGCATAATAAAAAATGATAAATTTTCAGCAAGTAAGTAAAACCTATCCAGGCGGGCATCGCGCTCTTGAAAAAGTTAATTTTCATATTAAACCTGGTGAACTCGCGTTTTTAACCGGCCACAGTGGCGCGGGTAAAAGTACGCTGTTAAAGCTAATTAGCTTAATGGAACGCCCTTCTGCTGGAAGTGTGTTTATTAACGGTATCGATTTAAACAAAGTAAACTCACGGCAAATTCCTTATGCCCGTCGCGACATCGGCATTATATTTCAAAACCACCGCTTATTAGAGCGCTACACTATATTTGATAACGTAGCACTGCCCTTGATCATTGAAGGCACACACCATAAGCAAATTGCAAAGCGTGTGCATGGCGCGCTTGATAAGGTTGGCTTGATTGATAAAATTAAATGCCACCCATCTATGCTCTCTGGTGGCGAGCAGCAGCGTGTGGGTATTGCCCGCGCAATTGTTAACTCCCCGCCAATATTATTAGCAGATGAACCTACGGGTAACCTAGATCCTGAGCTTTCAATGGAAATATTACGTCTTTTTGAAGAGTTTAATAACCATGGGACAACCGTACTTATTGCTACCCACGATCTAGGATTAGTGGCCCGGATGAAGTATCGCAGCTTAACCCTAAAAGATGGTCGTATGATTCAAGATCCGTTAGCCGAGGGCGCATTATGAGTTTACTTTTTAAAAGTCGTCAAAATAGTAACGATAAACAAAAAAAATCAGTATTTGCTGGCGGTTATTTTTTTATTATTAATATTTTTCGCCAAGGCGTACATAGCTTAGGTGAAATGTGGCGTACACCTCTAGCGTCGTTAATGACTATTGCAGTACTGGGTTTGAGCTTAACCTTGCCAGCTAGCTTATACTTAGTGGTTAAAAATGTGCAACAGGTAAGCAGTGGCTTTGAAGAGGCCAGCGAAATTTCTTTGTTCGTAAAAGAAAGCATGAACGAGCAAGAAACCCAAACCTTAGTAAAGCGCTTAGCACTCTACCCAGAAGTGGAAAGCGTGACCTTTATTTCTAAGCAGCAAGCTCTACAAGAGTTTAAGCAAGTATCTGGATTTGGTCAGGCGTTAAGCTATTTAAATAGCAATCCGTTACCCGATGTTGTGCTCGTTATACCAACATCGCGACACAGACAACCTAATGCCGCAAAAGTACTTTTAACTAAGCTTGAAAGTGAGCGAGAAGTTGATTTTGGCAAGCTCGACATAGCTTGGCTTGAGCGCCTAAATGCATTGCTAAGCCTATTAAAAGAAAGTGTTATTACCATTGCGCTGCTATTGCTTACCTCGGTAACGCTAATAATAGGTAACACTATTCGTTTGTCTATTATGGATAAAAAAGAAGAAATACAAGTAATGAAGCTGGTAGGCGCTACTAATACTTTTATTCACGCCCCCTTTTTATGGACCGGAATATGGTATGGCGTTATAGGCGGGTTATTTGCATTTATATGTGTGGCGCTAATGATGTGGTGGCTATCAACTGCCGTTAGTAGTGTGGCAAGCGTTTACCAAACTAGTTTTTCTTTAATTGGTTTAACCTTAAAAGAATTTGGCTCGCTGGTACTGCTTGCTACTAGCTTAGGGTTTATTGGTTCGTACTTATCGGTTAATCGTTATATAAAAGAAATTGAGCCAGATAAAGTCTGACATAAAATGGTCACATTTTTATATTATTCTTTTTAAAGCAGTTTTTATAAAAGTGCTTTAAAGCTATAGCAGGCTTAATTCATCACTTATTCAGTCGCTTAGCGTAGACTTAAAAAATACAAAAAACCACTTGATTTATACTTAAGAAAAGTTTTAAATTGGGGTTAGCACTCTTAGGTAAAGAGTGCTAAGATGGTTTCAAATGTTTATCACCGAGGTGAAAAATGAGTAAAGATTTATACGCAATGGCACTTACAGTTGGACAGCAAAGCGCAAGCATGGACGGTTACCTTCAAGCGGTAAGCACTATTCCTATGCTTAAAGTAGAGCAAGAACAAGAGCTGGCAACACGTCTTCAGGAAGAAGGTGATCTTAGTGCTGCAAAGCAACTCATTATGTCGCACTTACGCTTTGTAGCGCATATTGCAAAAGGCTACTCGGGTTATGGCTTGCCACAAGCAGATTTAATCCAAGAAGGTAATATTGGCCTGATGAAAGCGGTAAAGCGTTTCAACCCAGAAGTGGGTGTGCGTTTAGTATCGTTTGCAGTGCATTGGATTAAAGCAGAAATTCATGAGTTTGTACTTAAAAACTGGCGCATCGTAAAAGTTGCTACCACTAAAGCACAGCGTAAATTGTTTTTTAACCTTCGTAAAAATAAAAAACGTTTAGGTTGGTTTAACCAAGCAGAAGTTAGCACAGTAGCTAGCGAGCTAGGTGTGAGTGAAAAAGAAGTACGTGAAATGGAATCGCGCATGAGCGGCCAAGACATGGGCTTTGACCTTACAGGTGATGACGACGACAGCGCACCAAGCAGCACCTATTCACCAGTACAGTATTTAACTGATGGCACTGCTGACTTAGCTGACGATATTGAGCAGCAACAATGGCAAGAACAATCACATACTCGTTTGTTTAGCGCTCTTAAAACGCTAGATGAACGCTCGCAAGACATTGTAAGCGCACGTTGGTTAACCGACGATAAAGCAACGCTACAAGAACTTGCTGAAAAATACAGTGTATCGGCTGAGCGTGTTCGCCAGTTAGAAAAAACAGCGATGAAAAAGCTACAAGCTGCAATGGTGTAAACCTAACCATTTAGCTAACAAAAAAAAGCCCCGCATATAAAATGCGGGGTTTTTTTGTTTGTTTCACGATATTTACTTAAAATTTTATTAGCACTCAATGCGGCTATTGAAGCTGCTCGTGCCGGTGAGCACGGTCGCGGCTTTGCCGTTGTTGCCGATGAAGTACGCGTTCTATCTCGCCGCACTCAAGAGTCTACTGCTGAAATTTATACTACTATCGAAACTTTACAAAACACGACTAAGCAGGCTGTTAGTTTAATGGATAGTAGTAAAAGGTTAGCTAATAATAGTGTTGATGACGTTAATGCTGCAGCGAAAGCCCTCGAAGAAATTACTCAAGCGGTTAATATAATTTCTGATATGGCAGGACAAATAGCCATAGCAGCCGAAGAACAAACACAAGTAACAAATGAAATAACGCAAAATACGGTTGCTATAAAAGATGTTACTGATGAGATCACTGAGTCGGCTTTGACCCATTTAAGCCAAGCAAAAGTACTTAAAGATCGCGCTGCTGATTTGAGTGATAAGGTGGCTACTTTTATTTTATAAGCGTGAATAATTACTCTACTGCAGCCTTATTAGTAGGCAGTAGAGTGATAGTCATATTTCTTCTCTTTCGCCTAAGTGAGCTACCCAGCGACATAGCTTCGCTCTGAACTCTGGGTTTTCCTCGATAAAAAGTCACTTTAATAAGTTCGACTTCTATTAATTTAGTAGTAGACCTTTAACCCTTAATATTATTTTTAGTTGCTTCGCTATACCACAGCTCCATAAAGCATTCAGTTAACTTATGTTCTATTTCAAGTGCTTTATCGGTTGGGCAAAATAGGGTGAAGCTTGCTCTAAATTCTCCTAACTCAGTAGTACCAAAGTGAATTTCGGGTTCTGGGCCTGAAATTTTTGCATCTAATTTTCTTTCGATAATAGAGTTATACCGGCTCGCCACTTCTTCAAACTCTTCGCAGTAATGCTTGGCTTTATTACGAAGAGTTTCGTAAATAGGGTACGGATTAAAGCTGTCTTTACGCACAATATTAAAATGATGAGTAGCAAAGCGTTTAACAAAGTTTAAGTTTTTTATTGGGCTGGTAATTAATTTGTTATTAGGAATAAATATTGTTTTTCTAGAGAATTGATAAGTTCGCATATCAATTTCATGTAAGGTGGTTTTAATCCAGTTGGTCTCTGCTACTTCGCCATAATATTCACCAACTTGTACCCAGTCGCCAATTCTAAATGGGCGGGTTGTTACTAAGTAAAAAAAGCCAATTACACATTGAATAAACTCTCTAGTGGCAAGCACAATAGCAACGGCAAAAGCGGCTATAGACAGTGCAAAGTTTTGAATTTCAGTCGACCATATAAACAGCAGTAACAAAACCATAGTAAAGTTAATAAAGTGCTTAATATTGTGTGCAATGTAGCGAGTATCTTTTTCTTTTTTTTCTGCTCTATATCGCGCCAACTTATCAACAAGTACTTTTAAACTAAATGCGATAGTGAGCACCACCACTGAGATAAGAACTGGGTGTAGTAGTATATCTTTGATCATAAATTCCAAAATACGAGTAATTGCAAACAAGCTTAGTATATTGATTTATGAAACCAATTAGCAAACTTAACCTCAAAAAAATTAAGTTGGGTTAGTCAGTTACTCCATTGCCAACATGGTGATGCTGTTTATTAAGCTGTTTACGACACAAAAGTACAAGCTCAATAGCTGAAATTAAAATTAAAGTATAACCAAGTGTTTCTATCCCTTCTTCTACCCAATAGCGCCAAGTGCTCCATCTAAATCTAATGAGCCAAAGCGAGTTAATTTAGGTGGTGGTGAAAGGCGC